>CAZQEJ010000092.1:8807-13482 GCA_964592165.1 uncultured Ilumatobacteraceae bacterium
GGTGTCGCTGCACGCCGTCGACGTCGACGAAGCGGACTGCGATCTCGCCCAGTTCGGCACCGAGCAGATCGGCGAATGGCCCGAACCCGATCCGCTCGACCGGGCCGCGGTGATGTTCACCTCGGGCACGACGGGGGCGCCGAAGGGTGTGGAGATCAGCCAGGCGAACTATGGCTTCGCCGGCACGACGATGGCCGCCGCCGCACAACTCGGGGCGGATCACCGCCAGCTCGTCGTGCTGCCGATGTTCCACGCCAACGCGCAGTACTACAGCTTCTCCTCGGCGATCGCCGCCGGTGCGTCGGTGGCCCTGATGCACACGTTCTCGGCGAGCGGCTTCCTCGGCCAGTGCGCCCGCCACCAGGCGACGCACCTGAGCCTGTTCGCCGCGCCGATCCGGATGATCCTCGCCCGTGGCGCGGATCCGGTGGACGGGCTCGTCGTCGAGCACTGCTGGTACGCGATGAACATCGCCGACTCGCAGTACGAAGAGCTCAGCGCGCTGCTCGGATGCCGGCCCCGCCAGCTCTACGGGATGACCGAGACCATCCCCGCGGTGCTCACCGACCGCAAGGGCGACGTCGTCCCCTCCTCGCTCGGCTTCCCCACCGAGGGATGCGTCGTCGACGTCCAGCGCGCCGACGGCACCTCGACCGATCCGGGCGAGGTCGGGGAGATCGTCGTCGGTGGCGAGCGGGGCCTGACGTTGTTCGCCGGCTACCTCGACGACCCGGTGACCACCGAAGCTTCGTTCCGTGGTGGCTGGTTCCTCACCGGGGACCGTGCCCGGCGGGACGCAGAGGGTCGTTACGAGTTCGACGGCCGGCGGGCTGACGTGCTCAAGGTCGCCGGGGAGAACGTCTCGACCGTCGAGGTCGAACAGGTGGTCGCCGCTCACCCCGATGTCCTCGAAGCGTGCGTCGTCGGGCGTCCCGACCCGGTTCGCGACGAGGTCCCCGTCGCCTACGTCGTGCCCCGCGACCCGGCCAACCCGCCCTCGGCGGAGGCGATCCACGCCTGGTGCGCCGAACGGTTGGGCAAGGCCAAGCGCCCGCGCGACGTCGAGTTCGTCGACCAGTTGCCCCGCACCAGCGTAGGCAAGATCCGCAAGTTCCTGCTCCGCGACCCCGCGACCCCACCGCACCCGAAGGAGACCACCCGATGACGATGCTCACCCCGGAACTGCTCGCATCGTTCGATGCCAGCATCACCGACGTCGCGACCGCGGTCACGCTGCCGACGGAGATCTACATCAGCGAGGAGTTCCTCGCCTTCGAACGTGACGCGGTGTTCTCCAAGAACTGGTTGTGCGTCGGCCGTTCGCAGCGGATCCCCAACGTCGGCGACTTCTTCACCACCACGCTCAACGAAGAGCCACTGATCATCTCCCGGGCCAAGGACGGCCAGATCCATGCCTTCTCCTCGGTGTGCCGCCACCGGGGGATGGAGGTCGCCACCGGTGGGGGCAACTGCACGAAGTTCGTCTGCCCGTACCACCAGTGGAGCTACGACCTCACCGGCCGGCTGCTCGGCGCGCCAGACATGGAGCGGACGAAGGACTTCGCCAAGTCCGACTACCCCTTGCCGGCGTTGAAGGTCGAGGAGTGGCAGGGCTTCATCTTCGTCAACTTCGACCGTGATGCGTCGCCGCTCGCGCCGACGCTCGCCGCCTTCGAGCCGTACCTGGCCAACTATGACCTGGCCAACACCTACACCCCGGGGACGTTCGAACTGCCCAACCGCCCGTGGAACTGGAAGGTGATGTTCGAGAACTTCAACGACGGGTACCACGCGAACAAGCTGCACCACACGATCCAGGAGTTCTGCCCGAGCCGCCTGGCCGGGTTCCCCGTCGACTGGACACCGGACAGCAACGTCATCTTCCGCACCAACGGCTATACGCACATCGATGCCGGGTTCAACGCGACGACCAAGGCCCTGATGCCGATCTTCCCCGGGCTCACCGAGGAGGAGCGGAGCCGCTCCACGTTCGCCCTGATCCCGCCCACGTTGGGCATCGGGACCGCCCCGGATCAGGTGTTCTTCTTCATCATCAAGCCGCGCACGGCGGACTCGATCGACCTCGAGGTCGGCTACCAGTTCCACCCCAGCGCGCGTGAGCACCCGATGTTCGACTACCTCCTGGAGATGGCCAACGCCGGCGTGCAGGTGTTCATCGAGCAGGACACCGACGCGACGACAAAGGTGCAGAGCGGTCTGCACAGCAAGTACGCGGTGCGCGGCCGGTACTCGTGGCAGGAAGAGAGCCACGTCCAGTTCAACAAGTGGCTGGTCAAGCAGTACAGCGCGTCGTGGCCGTCGTGGCCGTCGTGATCGCCGCGCCGGTCAGTCCGTGCGCGGGTTGACCGGCTGACCGCGGTTCTCGGCGGACAACTCGTCGAGGATCGCGAGCACCTCGCGCGCCGCCAGCGCCGACTGCACGTCGAACGCTGTGCCGACGTCCAGCGGGTCGAGCCCGGTCAGTTCCCCGACGCGGGCCAGGCGGTGACCGACGGAGTTGCGGTGCAGGTGCAGCCGGGCGGCAACCGCCGCCCGGCTGCCGTTCGTCTCGTACCAGGCCGACAGGGTGTCGAGCAGGTCCGCCCGGTCGAGCACCGGCCCGAGGCGGAGCTCGACGAAGCGAGCCAACCGCTCCCGGGGGATCGAGAACAGCAGACCCAGCGCGCCGAGATCCTCGAAGCGCAGCCCGGTCCCCTCGCCGCGGCGGCGGAGTACGGCGAGAGTGACCTCGGCGTCGAAGAACGAGCGGGTGGTGTCGGCGGGGTGATCGACGGTGGAGCCCACCGCGACGAGCACGTCGGCGTCGGCACCGACCATGCCTTGCAGGCGGACCCGGATCCGCTCCCGTTCGGCGGCGTCGTCGGCGAGGATCGTCCATCCTGTCCGGTGATCGTGGCGGATCGGGTTCTCCACCCAGCTCAGCGCGGTCTGCCAGGTGTGCTGGTTCTCGCCCTCGTAGTGGAAGGCGACGGCCGTGTGCGGGCGGTCGAGGCGAAGGCCGAAGCGGCCGGCCATCCGGGCCACTTCCCGTGGATCGCCGAGCACTCCGAAGCGGACCTCGTCGATCAGGCGGGCGGCCGACTCCGAGCGCGCCTGTGCCTGCGCATCGCGGCGGACGGCTTCGATCCCGACCGCATGGCGTGCCGCGGCGAACAACTCGTCGGTGGCCACCGAGGGTGGGCCGGCGAGCGCGAGCACACCGACACCGCGCGGACCGGCGGTCACCGCCGAGGCGAGGGCGGTCCAGCCGTCGAGGCAGGTGACGGCCTGCGGCGGTGCGTCACGGGCGACAGCGGCCACCGCCGAGGGTGTCATCCCCGCTGCACCGGGGACGGGACTGGAGGCGAGGCAGCCGCCGTGGACGCCGATCAGGCGGACCTCCTCGCCCGTCGCCGCGGCCAGCCGATCGACGATCGCCGACCAGCCGGCGCCGGCGAGGGCGAGGTCGATCAGCTCCTCTCCGACGCGCTCGCGGCTCACGGTTCCCCGGGCCGCGAGCGCGACGGGGCGGGGGCGGCGGCCAGGGGCCGTCACGAGCTGAAGTCCTCGACCAGGTCGGAGAAGAACCTCGTGGTCAAGTCGAGCGAAGGGAGATCGACCCGCTCGTCATGGCCGTGGAAGCGGGAGGCGAAGTCGCCTCCGGTGAGGTTCTCGGAGAACAGCCCGGCACCGTAGGCGACCGTTCCCCGGGCACGGAAGATGCGCGCGTCGGTGAAACCCATGTGCAGCTGAGGGGTGGCCCGGGCAGAGGGGAAGGAGCGCTGCACGGCGCGCCCGATCGACTCCCACAGCGGTGTCGCGGTCGAGCTCGTCGACGGCACGGAGTCGAGCAGTTCGCCGACCTCGACGTGCGCCGCGAGCGGACCGAGCGCGTCGCGCAGGTGGCCGGCGACGTCGTCCGGTGTCTCGCCGGGCAGGGTGCGCACGTCGACGTCGACGGTCACGGTGGAAGGGATCGTGTTCGTCTTGAAGCTGCCATCGACCGCGTTGGGAGAGAACGTCGTGTGTGAGCAGGCGTGGAGGTGGCGCGCCGCGCCCGCGTCGGGTAGTCCGGCGAGCGCCTCGTCGAGCCGATCGCGGTCGACGAGGCGGGCCTTCGTCTCCGGGTCGAGGTCGAGCGCGGCGACCTGGTGGGTCCACAGCTCGTGGATCGTCGGGCGGGGCGAATAGGCAGCGATGCGCTCGATCACCGCCGCGGCGCGCACGAGCGCGTTGTCCCGGCGGAAGGGCATCGATCCGTGGCCGGGTTCACCGCTGATCGTCAGCCGCCGCCAGGAGACGCCTTTCTCGGCGACGTTGAACGTCACGGCCCGGGACCCCTGCGGACCGGTGTGGATCCCCCCTCCCTCGGTGACGAGATAGTCGCAGCCGATCAGATCCCACCGGTTGTCGGCGAGCCACTGCGCGCCCCACTTCCCGCCGGACTCCTCGTCGGCGACGGCAGCGAAGACGACGTCACCGCGGGGGCGCCGCCCGGAGCGGACGAGGTCGAGGAAGACGATCGCCATCGATGCGGTCACGTTGAGCATGTCGACGGCGCCCCGGCCCCACAGCTCGCCGCCGGCGATCTCCGCGCCGAACGGGTCCCTGCTCCATCCTGTGGGATCGACGGGGACGACGTCGGTGTGCCCGAGCAGGCACAGCGTGGGGGCGC
>CAZQEJ010000093.1:0-3643 GCA_964592165.1 uncultured Ilumatobacteraceae bacterium
GCGGCCGGTTGTCCTGCTCTCGCCGGGGAACGCTGCCCGCTCGTCGAGGGCGCCGACACGGTCGTCGTCGCCCTTCGTCCCGACGATCCACGCACCGAGCAGGTGATCGCCTCCCACCGCCGCCTGCGGCCCGAGCTGCGGATCATCGTCCAACCGCCGACGGATCCGGTGATCTCACCGGAGGCGGATCCGGGGGTGTGCCGCTTGCAGGCCGGCGCACCGTCGGCCGCACTCGTCGCCGCCGTGCACGACGCAGTGCGCGCCGCGACCGGCGACCACTGACCATCGCCCGGCACGGCCGTCCTCGGAGCAGGACACCGCACACCCGCGCGCCGGGACGTTCGGGCGGCTCCGTGCCGGGATCCTGCCCAGATTCCCGACGAGCGAGTGGCGACCAGGAGCGACGGACGCGAATGACGGATCTGGGCAGGCTTCTCGCGCGGGTCGATAGAAAATTATCTCGACTTCCCTTGACTAGACATGTAAGGCATCCCTAACGTCACGTGTATACACGACGTCCGAGGAGTCTCGATGACCGCCCACGCCACCGCCCCGCAGCATCACGTCGACCCCGGCGAAGGGATCAACCCGGCCAAGATGCCGGGCCACTGGGTCCTTGCCCGGGCGGGCAAGCAGGTCCTGCGCCCCGGCGGCCGCGACCTGACGAGCAAGATGCTCGCCGGGCTGGCGATCACAGGCCGCGACGACGTCGTCGAGTTCGCGCCCGGGATGGGCGCGACGACTCGCCTGGCGATCGCCGCCCAGCCCCGCTCGTACACGGCGATCGAGCGCGACGAGCACGCGATGGCCCACGTCGCGACGCTGCTCACCGGGCCCGGCTACGCCTGCCGCCAAGGAACGGCGCAGAGCACCGGGCTCGCCGATGACTGCGCGACGGTCGTGTTCGGTGAGGCGTTCCTGACGATGCAGTCCGACGAGCACAAGCGGCAGATCGCCGCGGAGGCGTTCCGCATCCTCCGGCCCGGTGGGCGTTACGGCCTGCACGAACTCGCCCTGACCCCCGACACGCTCGGCGAGGAGATCCAGGCCGACATCCGCGGCGAGCTCTCCCGCTCGATCCACGTCGGCGCCCGCCCGCTGACCCACGCCGGCTGGCGGGAGATCCTCACCGATGCCGGGTTCGAGATCGTCACCGAGGCGCGCGCCCCGATGGCCCTGCTCGAACCGCGCCGCTTGCTCGCCGACGAAGGCATCTCCCGCCTGGCGAAGGTCGCCCTGAACATCCTGCGCGACCGCACGGCGCGAGCACGGGTCACCGAGATGCGTAACGTGTTCCGCAACCGGGCCGGGAACATGGACGCGATCATGCTCGTCGCCCGCAAGCCGGCCTGATCGACGCGGTCGGCCACGACGCCCCGGACAGCATGCTCACCGCTCGATGCGGAACACCTTGTCCCGTGACCGATCCCCGGTGACGAGGACCACCTGGCGCCGGGACACACCGAAGTGAGCGGCGAGCAGGCGACGGACCGCCTCGTTGGCGGCCCCGTCGACGGGTGCGGCGGTGGTCCGCACGAGGAGCCGTCCGTCGCGCTCGCCGCCGACTTCGTCGCGGCGCGAGCGGGGGATGACCCGCACGGTGATCGTCGGCGGCGCCATCTCGTCACTCCCTCAGAGCGGCGATCACCGGAGCGAACGGATCGAGCGTGCGCACGACGAAGTACGTGATGCCCCACCTCTCGCCGCAGCGGACGATCTTCGCCGCGATCTCCTCCACGGTGCCGGCCAGGACGTAGGGGATCTCGGCGACGTCGGCGGCGCTCGAGCCGGTGGCCCGGGACAGGACGCGCCCCACGACAGGGCCGGTGTCGTCGGTGATCTCGGCGATCTGGACGAGCGCACTGATCTCGGGGGGCGAGGGACGCCCCGCCGCGCCGCGGACGATCTGGGCGACCTGCTCGCCGACCCACGACGCGGACCAGCGCACGGCGTGGCTCCGGCCGTCGGCGAGCGTCGCTCCGAGGCCCTGCAGGCCGACGATGTCGGCGTGCGCCCCGGCATGCTCGAGCAGCGCCGCCCCGTTCCCGCCGACGAGGATCGGCACCCGGCGCTGGACGGGGCCCTCCGCGAGGAACGCCGCGACGAGCTCGTCCTCGCCGATCGCCGTCGTCACCGTCTCACCGTCGAGCAGGCGCCGGATCGCCTCCACCGAGGCCATCAGCCGGCGCTTGCGCTCCGCCGGCGGACGGAACCGCACGCCCGTCGACGCGTACTCCGGCCGGGAGTGCCCGGCACCGAGGCCGAGCTCGAAGCGTCCCCCGGACAGACGGTCCAGGCTGGCCGCCTCCCAGGCGAGTTGGACCGGGTTGTGCATGTCGTTGTTGAGGACCATCGTCGCCAGGCGGACCGACGAGGTCGCCGTGGCGATGGCCGCGAGGGTGACCATCGGGGAGAGCCCACGGCCGACGTGGTCGGCAACGGCGACGACGTCGAAGCCGAGGTACTCGGCGCGGCGGGCGACGCCGATCGGATCGGCGAGATCGTTTCCCGTGAGCTGGTAGCCAAAGCGGAACCTCACGTTCTCAGCGTGCTCCTTCCAGGCCGAGGAGCGTCGCCTTGGCCTCGATCCCGCCGAGATACTGGCCGATCGATCCGTCGGAACGGACGACGCGATGGCAGGGGACGACGATCGGCAACGGATTGTGCCCGCACGCGCTGCCGACGGCGCGCACCGCGGCCGGCCGACCGACCGCGGCGGCGAGCCCGGCGTAGGTCCGCGTCTGCCCGTAGGCGATCTCCCGCAGGGCTTCGATCACCTCGCGGCGGAAGCCGTGCACGAGGCGGACGTCGAGGGGAAGGTCGAACGTGCGACGCTCGCCCTCGAAGTACTCCCCGAGCTGGCGTGCTGCCTGCTCGGTCTCGGCCGCGGAGCGCACGATGCGCGATCCGATGCTCACCGCCAGGTCGTCGAGTACCGCGTCATGATCCTCGGAGGCAAAGGCGATGCGCACGACGCCGAGCGAGCTGACGGCGACGAGCAACCGGCCGACGGGCGAGTCGAGCCGTCGGTAAGCGACGTCGAGGATCCCTTCCTCGGCGGCGCTGGTGGCGAGACGCTCGCGCAGCCGGTCGAGCGTCGCGCCCGTCGGTGTCAGCGCCCGGATCTGGTTGCCGAACACAGGGGGAAGCGAGGAGGTGGTCATCGTCGTCCTTTCGCTCCGAGCGCGGCGCGCAGCTTGGCGATCCCGTCGGCCGCGCTGCGCCGCGCTGCGGCTTCACTGCTGCCGATCAGCTCGCCGACCTCGGCGTAGGGCAGGCCGGCGACATGATGGAGGAGCACTGCTCGGCGCTGCTTGGAACCAAGGCTGCCGAGCGCGGCGACGAGATCGTCGTCGGGACCCTCGACCGGCGTGTCGGTGACCTGATCGTCCCCCGCTCGTCCGACGGGGACCGGCGAGCGGCGGGTGCGCCGGAGTTCGTCGATGCACTTCCGCTCGGCGATGGTGAACAGCCACGCCCGTGTGTTGCTGCCCGGACGAAGCCCCGGATAGGCGCGCAGCGCGGCGAGGAACGTCTCCGACCATGCGTCGTCGGCCGCCGCACCGCGCAGGCGGGCGCGGCACAAGCGCAGCACGGCCGCCCCGTACTCATCGACGAGACGCTCGAACGGCTCCATCACACC
>CAZQEJ010000093.1:3743-9363 GCA_964592165.1 uncultured Ilumatobacteraceae bacterium
GCGCGGGATCGGGATGGGATGGCGATCAACGCGCCGGCCGGCGGGCGAGGACTTCGCCGTGGGGGACGATGAACACCGCGTCCTCACGCTGGCCCCACCGCCGCCATCCATCAGCGACCTCGACGAGCTCGTCCGCCGAGGCGACGCCGTACGCCACGGCCTGCTCGGCGAGCCGGGTCCCGGTGATCCGCTGCGCCCACGTCCCGCTCCACCAGGCGAGATCGGCCGCGGTGGTGAACGTCCAGGTCGAGGTGGTGTAGGTGACCTCGGCGAAGCCGGCGCGATGCGCCCAGTGCAGCAGGCGACGCCCGGCATCGCACTCGGCGCCGTTGCGGCGGGTGACAGCCCGGTAGATGGCCAGCCAGCGGTCGAGCGCGGGATCCTCGGGCCACCAGGTCATCGCCGAGTAGTCCCCGTCGCGCACGGCGACGACCGCACCGGGGGCGTCGCTGAGCAAGCGCCCCATGGCGACGAGCGCCCCCACCGGATCGGCGAGGTGCTGGAGCACCTGGTGGGCGTGGACGACGTCGAACCGGCCGGCGTCGAGGGTGAACAGATCGCCGGCCTGGAAGCGGAGGTTCCCCTGCGCATCGGCCAACGCCGACGCCTCGGCGATGACGCTCGCCTCGACGTCCATGCCCAGCGTCTCCCCGGGGGCGACGCGGCGGGCGAGATCGGCGGTCAGCGTCCCCGGGCCGCAGCCGACGTCGAGCAGGCGCTGCCCGGGGCGCAGCACGGGCAGGAGGTAGGCGGCCGAGTTCGCCGCAGTCCGCCAGCGATGCGAGCGGAGCACCGCGTCGTCGTGGCCGTGGGTGTAGATCGCCTCCCGGCGGGAGGCGTCGGCGTCGCTCATGGCGGCGAGCCGGGGAGCTCAGACGTACTCACCGGCGGCGTTCTTCGGGCGGACCCCGAGGTCTGTGGCCGGGTCGAGCGGTCGTGTCCAGGAGGCGAACTCGAGGAGCACGCCGTCGGGATCCCGGAAGTAGAAGGAGCGGACGAACACCCCTTCGTGGAACGCACGGGCCACGGTCAGCTCGCTGTCGTCGTGGTCGAGGATCGGGCTGACCTCCACCCCGGCGGCGATCAGCTTCTCCCGGTACTCCTCGAAGCGCTCCAGCGGCACGTCGAAGGCGAGGTGGTTCATCGACGCGTGGGCCGAGGTGAAGTCGGCCAGACCGGGCAGCCCTCCGGCGCTGCCCACCCCGGGCTGCACCGCGGGGGCGTGAGGGAACCAGAAGAAGGCGAGGCAGTCACCGTTGCCGATGTCGAAGAAGAAGTGCTGCCCGTCGCCCGGAATGTCCATCGTCTTGACCAGCGGCATGCCCAACACGCCCGAGTAGAACTCGATCGTGCGGGCCATGTCGCTGGTGACGAGGGCGAGGTGGTTGACCCCGCGCAGTTCGAACGTGTCGTTCGTCGCCATGGACCGGACGCTAATCGCGGGCGAAGCGGACCGCGTCGAAGCCGTCCGGGGCCGGGTCCTCGGTCATCGGGTCGTCGCGGTCGTCGAGCTCCAGGCGCAGGGCCCGGGTCATCACGGCGTGCATGAAGTAGAGGCACGTGATGTACGTGAACTCGAGGATCTGCTCGTCGGTGAAGTGCTCGTGGAGGGCGTCGAACACCGCGTCGGGCACCCGGCCGTGCTGGTCGACGAGGTAGTCGGTGTAGGCGAGCAGGGCGCGCTCGGCGGGGCCGAAGCAGTCGGCGACCTGCCAGTGGGAGATCGCCGCGATCTTCTCCTCCGGCATCCCCAATCCGCGGCAGCTCTTGCAGTGCTGGGAGTAGACGAAGCGCGACCCGACGAGCCACCCGGCGCGGGTCTGGCCGAGCTCGCGCAGCAACGGGTCGAGGGAACGCTTCGGGCTGCGGTACACGCCGAACCCGGCGACGCAGTGGGAGAAGATGTCCGGCACGAGGGCGAACACCGTCCACCAGTCGCCGGGGGTCCCGGTGTCGGTTCCCGGCTCGGCGACCGGGTCTCGCCCGGGTCCGAAGATGAAGTCGTACATCGGGAGCACCGACTTCGGGTCGGCCTCCGCCCGGGGTACCTCACGCAGGCGTCGCATCACCCGATCAGAGCACACCGCGGGTCGGGTGGTCTGCGTAGTGCGGAGCGAGCAAGATGGGCGGCGGAGGTGGCTGGAGGATGGAAGCTCGTCGTCTTGGTGACAATGGACCGGTGATGTCAGTGGTCGGTCTCGGATGCAACAACTTCGGGATGCGCATCGACAGGGACGCGGCGGCCGCCGTCGTCCACGCCGCGCTCGACGCGGGGATCACCCACTTCGACACCGCCGAGATGTACGGCGGAGGGCGCTCCGAGGAGTTCCTCGGCGCCGCCCTCGGCACCCGGCGCGACGAGGTCGTGATCGCCACCAAGTTCCTCCCCCGCCCGCGCGACGCCGAGTACACGCCCGGCGCGCTGGCGGCACGCATCCGGGAAGCGATCGAAGGCAGCTTGCAACGACTCGGTACGGACAGGATCGACCTCTACTACCAGCACTACCCCGATCCCGTCGCGCCGGTCGACGAAGCGCTCGAGGTCCTCGACGAGCTGGTGCGCGCCGGGAAGGTCCTGCACATCGCCAGCTCGAACGTTGATGCGGCGAAGATCGCCACCGCAGCGAGCGTCGCCGAGGCCCACGGCTGGGCGTCGTTCTGCGCGACGCAGACGGAGTGGAGCCTGCTGGCCCGCGGGGCGGAGGCGGAGATCATCCCCGCGGCGCGTGCCGCGGGGATCGGTGTCGTGCCCTACTTCCCGCTCGCTTCCGGACTCCTCACCGGAAAGTACCGCCGGGGCGAGGCGTTCCCCGCGGGCAGCCGGCTGGCGGCCAACGACCACTGGGCACGCGTCGCCAGCGAGGAGAACTTCGACAAGGTCGAGGTGCTCGCGGCCTACGCCGGGGAGAACGGCTTCGCGCTCATCGAGCTGGCCATCGGCTGGCTGCTCGCCCAGCCCGGCGTCGCCTCCGTGATCGCCGGCGCCACGCGACCGGAGCAGATCGCGGCCAACGTCGCCGCCGCGGCACGGATCCTCTCCCCGGAGCAGGCTGCCGAGGTGGCCGCGCTCGTACCCTGAGGCCCCCGGCCGAGGGAAGGCTACGTTTGCCGGAGCGACCGACCGGACCGAGGGGGCACAGGTGGGGAGAGCAGGGCACGACACCGGCCACGAAGCGCGCCTCGATGAGTTGCTCGCGGCGATGACCCTCGCCGAGAAGGCAGCCCTCACCGCAGGCGACGACACGTGGCACACGCCCGCCGTCGAGCACCTGGGGATCGGCCGGATGCGGATGTCCGACGGCCCGTCGGGCGTGCGTAGCGTGCGACCAGGAGGTGGCCGCTCGTTGTGGTTCCCCTGCGGGATGGCCGCGGGGGCGACGTGGGACACCGAGCTGATCACCCGCTACGGACATGCTCTGGCCGGCGAGGCGGAGGACAAGGGTGTGCACGTTCTGCTCGGCCCGACGATCGGGATCCCCCGCACCCCGCTCGGCGGGCGCACGTTCGAGTCGTTCTCCGAGGACCCGCACCTCAGCGCACGCCTCACCGTCGCCTACGTGCGCGCCCTCCAAGAGCACCGGGTGATCGGCTGCGCCAAGCACTACGCGTGCAACGACCAGGAGCACGAGCGGCACACGATCGACGCGATCGTCGACGAGGTGCCGATGCGCGAGATCCACCTCGCCCCGTTCGAGGCCGCGGTGCGCGAGGCGCACGTCGGCTCGGTGATGGCCGCGTACAACCGCGTCGGGGGGACGTTCGCCTCCGAACACCCCTGGCTGCTCAGCGAGGTGCTGCGCGACGAGTGGGGCTTCGACGGATTCGTCGTCTCGGACTGGCTGGCGACGCACAGCACCGCCGCCGCCGCCCTCGCCGGCCTCGACGTGGAGATGCCCGGACCGGGTGCGTTCTTCGGCGAGCACCTCGCCGCCGCGGTCGAGACAGGCACTGTGCCGGAAGCGGTCGTCGAGGAGATGGCCCGGCGCAGCTTGCGCGCCCGTGCCCGGGTCGGCTTGCTCGACCCCTCGCCTCCTGCCCGGCGCGGCGATCACGACGATCCGCAGCGGCGGGCCGTTGCCCACGAGATCGCCGTCGGCGCGACGGTGTTGCTGCGCAACGACGGTGTGCTGCCGATCGACCCTGGCGTCGGGCGCGTCGCGGTGATCGGCCCGAACGGGGCCGTGCTCGAACCCGGCGGCGGGGGCAGTTCACAGGTCACCCCGCACCGCACGCTGTCCTTCGTCGACGAGTTGCGCCGCCTGCTGCCGAACGCCGAGATCACCTACGACGCGGGCTGCGACATCTCCCGGGGCATGCCCGGCTGGGACCCGCGCTGCGTGTCCGGGCAGATGACGATCGCCTTCCACAACGCTGGGCACCCCGGTGAAGAGCCGCTCTCGGAAGTTCCCGTGTACGACCGGGCGTTCACCGCCCTCGGTTCCCCGGTTGCCGGGACGCGCCTCGACGAGCTGACGGCGACGATGCGCGCCGAGATCCGCCCGCCGGTCGGTGGCCGATGGCAGATCGGGTTGTCCGCTGTCGGCGACGCCCAGCTCCGCCTCGACGGAGCCCCGGTCGTCGACAGCCACGCCGCACCACCCGACCCGGACAGCTTCTACGGCTTCGGCCGGGCCGCGCAGATGGCCACGGTCGAGCTGGAGGCCGGCACGACCTACAACCTGACCGTGGAGGCAACCCCGGACTCCCCGGTGCTGTGGGGCGTCGAGCTCGGGCTGAGCCCCGAGCAACCCGCCGGACTGCTCGAGCGGGCGGTCGCCGCGGCACGCGCCGCGGACGTGGCGATCGTCGTCGTCGGGTCCAACCGGCGCTGGGAGCGGGAGGGCAGCGATCGCGCCGATCTCCAGCTCCCCGGTGAGCAGGACGAGCTGATCCGCCGGGTGAGCGCGGCGAACCCGCGCACCATCGTCGTTCTCAACACCGGCTCACCCGTCGACATCACCGCAACCGGTGGCGCGGCCGCGCTGCTCACGGTGTGGTACCCGGGCGAGCAAGGGGCGGCCGCCCTGGCCGAGGTCGTCACCGGCCGGGCCGACCCCGGGGGGCGCCTGCCGATCACGTTCCCCCGCTCGCTCGCCGACACACCGGCCGCCGGTTCGGCACAGGCCTATCCCGGTGCCGACGGGCAGGTCGTGTACAGCGAAGGCCTCCTCGTCGGCTACCGGCACTACGACACGAACCGTGTCGAGCCGGCGTTCTGCTTCGGCCATGGCCTGTCCTATGCAACGTTCGACTACGCCGACCCCGTGCTGCACGCCGCTGAGGATGGCGTGGGCGCGACCGTCGAGCTCGAGGTGCGCAACACCTCCGAGCGTTCCGGCAGCGACGTCGTCCAGCTCTACGTGCACCGACCCGGGGACACCGCCGGGCGCCCCGACCAAGAGCTCCAGGCATTCGCCAAGGTCCACCTCGACTCTGGGGAGTCCGCCACCGTCCGGCTCCAGCTCGACGCGCGGGCGTTCGCCCGCTGGGACCCGGCGACCCACGAGTGGCGCGTCCCGGCCGGAGACACCGAGCTGCGCATCGGCTCGTCGTCGCGAGCGATCCACCACCGCCTCGCGCATCGCACCGCGGCGATCTCGCTGCCCGCGTAGGCGGGGCG
>CAZQEJ010000093.1:9463-12778 GCA_964592165.1 uncultured Ilumatobacteraceae bacterium
CCGCTGGCGCACCGACTGGTTCGGGCAGCACCGATGCGGCGACGAGTGCGCCGGCGGCGGAGACGTCCCCGGCGCAGAGTGCGGCCCCGTCGGAGAAGGTGACGCTGACGGTCTACACCGACCAGCACGCCGACATGATCGAGGGGTTGACCAAGGCGTACACGGACCAGACCGGGGTGACGTTCAAGATCCAGAACGACGCATCGGTCGGCCAGATCCAGACCGAAGGCTCCGCCTCACCCGCCGACGTGTTCCTCTCCGAGGACCCGATGCCCGCCGCGCAGCTCGGCGCGGCCGGCTTGTTCGTCCCCGTCGACCCGGCGACGCTCGCCCAGGTCCGCCCGGGGCTCAGCTCCGGCAAGGGCCTGTGGGTCGCCTACGCGGCGCGTGCCCGAGTGCTCGTCTACAACCCGAAGCTGATCGGTGAGGACGAGCTGCCCGCGACGCTGGCGGAGATCGTCGATCCGCAGTACAAGGGCAAGCTCGCCTGGGCGCCGTCGGGTGCGTTCGTCGCCACGACCCAGTACCTGCTCTCGACCCAGGGGATAGACGCGACGAAGGCATTCCTCGAGGGCGTCAAGGCCAACGGCGTCAACGAGAAGAAGAACGGCAACGTGCGCGACACGGTCGAGGCCGGGACGCACGCGATGGGTCTGACCAATCACTACTACTGGTGGATCCTCGCCGCACAAAAAGGTGGGCCCGACCAGCTCGCCTCGAAGATCTACCACTTCCCCACCGAGGACCCGGGCAACCTGATCCTGTCCTCCGGGGCGGGGATCCTGGCCACGAGCAAGCACATCGACGAGGCGCAGAAGTTCCTCGCCTGGTTGACCTCACCCGACGGGGGGCAGAAGGTGATCGCCGACGCGCCGATCAGCACGTCGGGCGCGCAGTACCCGGTCGCCACGGGGGTGGCCAGCTCGATCGTCGGTGACCTGAGCGAGATCAAGTCCCCGACCTACGACATGGATCTCCTCGCCGAGGCCGATCAGGCCAAGGACCTACTCAAGGAACTGGGGATGTCCGGCGGATGATCGTCCGCCGCGGCAACGCCGGATCGACGGCGATCGCGCTGGGCGCGGTCGCCGTCGCCGCGCTGTCGCTCGCCCCGATCGGCTACCTGTTCAGCTCCGGCGTGTCGATCGGCGACATCCGCCGTGAGATCCGCTATCCGGCGACGACCGCGGCGATCGGGCAGACCATCGCCCTGCTCGTCCTCGTCAGCACCCTGACCGTGGTTCTCGGCACCGGATGCGCGCTGCTCGTGGCGCGCACCTCGGTCGCCTTCCCCCGCCTGCTCACGGTGCTTTTCACCCTCCCCCTCGCCGTCCCCGGCTTCGTCAGCTCCTACGCGGTGTTCTCCGCCGAGCTCGTCTACTTCCCCCACACCCGCTTCGTGACCAGCTTCCCCGGCGCGACGCTGGTCCTCAGCCTCGCCCTGTACCCGTACGTGTTCCTCCCCTGCGTCGTCGCCCTCGCCGGCGTCGACCCGGCACTGGTCGAGGTCGTCTCCAACCTTCGCCGGCGTTGGGCGAGCACACTCCGCCACGTGATCATCCCCGCTCTCCGTCCGGCGATCGGTGCCGGCGTGCTGATCGTCGCGATGCACGTCCTCGCCGAGTACGGGGCGATGATCCAGCTCGGGCGGAGCACGCTGACGACGAAGATCATGGCGGAGGTGATCGACTTCGGCGACTACCGCTCGGCCCGTTCGCTGTCGGTCCTCCTCGCCGTGCTCTCGGTCGTCGTGCTCACCGTCACCGGCCTGCTCTCGCCCCGTGGGCGCGCCGCACAGGTCGCCCGGGGTACCGCCCGCCCGCCGACGAAGATCGCGCTCGGCTGGGCCCGTTGGCCGCTGACCGTCGCCACTCTGATCGTGCCGCTCGCCGCCGTCGGTCCCGCCGCGCTGATGACGGTGCGCGGCCTGACGAACCCGCACCGCTCGGCGGTGATCGACTGGAGCCGGGTGACCGACGCGCTGACCGCCACGATGAAGTACGCGCTTGCCGCCGCCCTCTTCGCCACGATCGTCGCCTTGCCGGTCAGCTGGTGGGTCAGCCGGCGGATGTCGCCCGCCGCCGTCGCCACGGAGCGGGCGGTGTGGGTCGCCCACGCGATCCCCAACGCGATCCTCGCCCTGTCCCTCGTCTACCTGGCGACGCGCCTCGTCCCGTCGATGTACAAGACGGCGAGCGTGCTCATCGCCGCGTACGTGATCCTCTACCTCCCCCTCGCCGTCGGGTACCAGCGCGTCGGGCTGGACACCTCCCGGCGGGTGTACGACGACGTCGCCGCGTCGCTCGGGAGCAGCCCGCTGGCCACGTTCGCCCGCGTCACGTTGCCCCTTGCCCTGCCGGGTTTCATCGTCGGCGCGATCCTCGTCGGGCTCGACTCGAGCAAGGAGCTGACGACGACGCTGATGCTCGTCCCGTTCAACGCGAACACGCTGTCGACCCGGTTGTGGGCGACGACCAACGGAGAAGCCCTCGACTTCACCGCGGCGTCGCCCTACGCGGCGATGCTCGTCGTGCTCGGCGTGATCCCCGTGTTCGTCCTGGTCCGCCAGGCGTTGCGCTACCTCGGTGGGCACGCTCGATGAGCGCCGGATCGTGATCGACGAGCCCGCTCTGTAGGGTGGCCCGACGTGCTCCGGGTGCGTGGACTGCGCAAGACGTTTCCCCCCCACCATCGCGCCCACCCGCCGACCGTCGCCCTCGACGACGTGTCCTTCGCGGTCGAGCACGGTGCGTTCGCCGCTGTGCTCGGACCGTCGGGTTCAGGGAAGACGACGTTGTTGCGCTGCATCGCCGGCTTCGAGCGGCCCGACCACGGCGAGATCCTCCTCGCCGGACGAGTCCTCGACGGTCCCGGTGCGCGCAGCGTGCGCCCCTACGAGCGAGGGATCGGCGTCGTGCCCCAGGAGGGCGCGCTGTTCCCCCACCTGACGATCGCCCAGAATATCGGCTTCGGCCTGACCGGCACGACACGCGCCGCGAAGCGAGCACGTGTCGGTGAGCTGCTCGAGCTGATCGGGATGCCAGGACTCGGTCAGCGCCGCCCGCACCAGCTCTCCGGCGGTCAGCAGCAACGCGTCGCCCTCGCTCGCGCTCTCGCTCCGGAACCATCGCTGGTCCTTCTCGACGAGCCGTTCTCCGCCCTCGACGCCAAGCTGCGCGTCGAGTTGCGGATCGAGGTGCGCGCCCTGCTCCGTCGATTACGTGCGACGGCGGTGCTCGTCACCCACGACCAGGACGAGGCGATCAGCCTCGCCGACCACCTCGCGGTGATGCGCGCCGGGAAGGTGGTCGCCGC
>CAZQEJ010000094.1:0-12766 GCA_964592165.1 uncultured Ilumatobacteraceae bacterium
TCGCGCCGCTGCGCATCGTCGTCGTCGGCGACCGGCCCTACCCGCCGGCGGAGGTGGGCACGGCCCTCGGGGTGAGCTCGGTGACGGTCATCGCCGCCGACGGCGGAGCGGTCCTCGCCGATCCGGCCGCGGCGCGCCGGCGTGGTCGCTGGCAGCGCAGCGTCGACGCCCTCGCCACCGAGCTTGCCCGACAGGTGGTTGGCGATGCAACCACGGTGGGGGATGGCGTCGGCGAGGACCTGGTGGCAGCCGGATGAGCCTCACCGAGCTTCCGATCGATCTCGAGCTCCACCGGCGTTTGGCCGCGGCGGTCTCCGAGCGCCTCGCCGACGAGCGCGTCGGCCACGGCGCCGCGGGACGGGGAACGTTCAGCGCCGACGACGAGCGCGAGCTCGCCCGGCGGCTGATCGCCGACGAACTCGACGACCTCGCCGCCGATCGCCTCGGGCGTGGCCTCGATCCGCTCGACGAGCACGACGAGCGCCGGCTGGCCGGCGCCGTGCTCGACGCGGTGGTCGGTCTGGGGCGGATCCAGCCGTTGCTCGACGACCCCCAGATCTCCGACATCCACATCCGGGGCAGCGACCCCGTGTGGCTGAAGATGCGTGACGGGACGAGGGTGTGCGCCGACCCGGTCGTCGCTGCCGACGACGAGTTGGTCGAGCTCGTCCGCCGTGTCGCGGCGCGCAGCGGGCGCGCCGAGCGCCGCCTCGACGCGGCGAACCCCGAGCTCAACCTGCAGCTGCCCGACGGCTCTCGCCTGTTCGCCGCGATCGAGATCGCGTCGCGCCCGTCGGTCGTCATCCGCCGCCACCGCTTCGAGCTGTCCACGCTCGACGAGCTCGAAGCGGGCGGCCTGTTCGGCCCCGCGCTGAACGGGCTGCTCGGCGCCGCGGTGCGGGCCCGGCGCAACCTGATCGTCTGCGGAGGGACCGGTACGGGCAAGACGACCCTGCTGCGCGCCTTGCTCAACGAGGTTCCCCCCGAGGAGCGGATCGTGACCATCGAGGACGCCTACGAGCTCGGCCTCGACCGCTTCGCCGGCGCCCACCCCGACCACGACATGCTCCAATCCCGCCCGGCGAACATCGAGGGCAGGGGCGAGATCACCCTTCTCGACCTGACCCGGATGGCCTTGCGGATGGACCCCGACCGGGTCGTCGTCGGCGAGGTCCGCGGGGGTGAAGCGTTCCCCATGCTCCTGGCGATGAGCCAGGGGAACAACGGTTCGATGTGCACGATGCACGCCGAGTCGACCCGCTCGGTGTTCCCCAAGCTCGCCGCCTACGTGGCGATGGCCGACACGGGGTTGCCGGTGGAGACGACGAACCTGCTGATCGCCCACGCCGTGCACCTCGTCGTGCAGATCGAGCACGTCGAGGGGGTGCGCCGGGTGACAAGCGTGCGGGAGGTCGTCGACGCCGACGGGACACGGATCGTGTCCAACGAGGTCTTCCGCCTCGGTCCCGACGGCTATCCGGCACCCGCCGCGCCGCTTCGGGACACGACGATGCTCCTCCTCGAGCGTCATGGTCTCGACCCCCGCATCCTCGACGACGCGTCGGCCGGGTTGGGCTGGTGAGGGTGACCGTGAACGTGGTCGTGGTCACGCTCTGCGGAGCAGGCGCCGGTCTCGGGCTGCTCGTCGTCGCCGCCGGCCTGCGCGGCCGGCAGGTGGTCCACCTGCCGGTCGAGGCGGTGCGGGCACGGGTCGATGGACTCCTCGTACGCGGCGGGCTCGCTCTCGCCGCGGCCGTCGTCGTCGGCGGGCTGACCGGGTGGCCGGTGGCTGCCGCGGTCGCCGCGCTCACAGCTGCCGCCGTGCCGACGATGCGCGCCACGGCCGGGCGTCACCGGCGCGAGTTGGCCCGGATCGAGGCGATCGCCACCTGGGTGGAGCAGCTGCGTGACACGCTCAGCGCGGCGAACGGGCTCGAGCACGCACTCGCCGCCAGTGCGCGCCTGGCGCCCGCGCCGATCGCCGCCGAGGTCGAGCGCCTCGCGGCGCGCAGCGAGTACGAACCGTTGCCGACGAGCCTGCGCCGCTTCGCCGGTGAGCTCGACCACCCCCTTGCCGACTTCGTCGTCGCCGCGCTGGTCGTCGCCACCGAGCACGAGGCCCGCGATCTCGCCGCGCTGCTCGGCAGCCTGGCGGCGAGTGCCCGGGACGAGGCCCGCCTGCGCGAGCGGGTGTGGGCCTCACGGGCACGGACCCGGACTTCGGTGCGGGTCATCGGGGGAGTCCTCGTCGCCGTCGTCGGCCTGCTCCTCGTGTTCGACCGCGACTACCTGCGGCCCTACGACAGCGCCGGGGGGCAGGCCGTCCTGCTCGTCATCGCCGGGATCTTCGCCGCATCGCTGTGGGCGATGGGCCGGCTCGGGCGGATCGAGCTTCCGGAGCGGTTCGTCGGCCACGCCAGCAGCGCCGCGGGGAGCGGTCGATGATCGTCCCCGTCGTTCTCGGGGGTGGGCTCGGCGGTGGGCTGCTCCTCGCCAGCCGTGCCCTGCGCCCCCGTCCGGTGGCATTGCCCGGCGCGCTGGCGCGGATGCGGGCCACTCCGACGGCCACCGTGGAGGTGGTCCGGCCACATCGCCGGCGAGCGGGGGTCGACAGGATCGCCGGTGCGTTGCCCGTTGCGGTCGAGCGAGACCTGCGTGTCGTCGGGCGGAGCGCCGAGCGCCACGCGATCGACAAGTTGACCAACGCGCTCGCCCTGGCCGCGCTCGTCGCCCTCGGCGGACCATTCCTCGGTGTGCTCGGCGTGGACATCGGGTCGCTGCCGCTGGTCGTCGCCACGGTCGCGGCAACCGCCGGCGGATTCCTCCTCCCCGACGTCCTGCTCCGCTCCCAGGCCGCGGCGCGTCGGGAGCGGTTCGAGCTCTCCCTGTCCAGCTACCTCGATCTGGTCAACGTCCTCCTCGCCGGGGGCGCTGGGGTGGAGGGCGCGCTGGACGCGACGGCCTCGACCGGAGACGGGTGGGCGTTCGGCGAGCTGCGCACCGCACTGGCTCGGGCGCGCACGATGCGCCGCTCGCCGTGGGTCGCTCTCGGCGAGCTCGGCACGGAGCTCGGTGTCGGCGAGCTCGTCGAGTTGGCGGCGACGATCCAGCTCGCCGGTCAAGAAGGAGCGCGCATCCGCGCCTCGCTCGCGGCGCGGGCCGCGGCGCTGCGTGCCCGGCAACTGGCCCGTGTCGAGGCCGCGGCGAACTCGGCCAGTGAGCGGCTCGGGTTCCCCACCGTGGCGATGTTCGTCGGCTTCCTCGCCCTCCTCGCCTATCCCGCGATCCAGCAGATCGCCGGCTCCTGAGCAACCCAGACCACCAACCAGCAAAGGACAACCAACCATGGACCAGTACACCCACCTGTGGAAGTACGTCGTCGTACGCCTCGCGCTCAGCCGGCAGGCCGACGACGAGCGCGGAGAGGTCAGCGCGACGACGGTGATCTGGGCGGCGGCCCTCGTCCTCGCCGCCCTCGGCGTGTCCGCCTTGCTGGTCGACAAGATCCGCTCCAAGGCGAACTCGATCGACTTCGGGTGAGCACGGTGTGGGTCCACCGGCGAGCGACGGACGAGCGGGGCGAGACGTCGATCGAGCACGTCCTGCTCGTCCCCGCGATGTTCCTCATCTGCCTGCTCGCCGTGCAGGCCGCGCTGTGGTTCCATGCCGGGAACGTGGCCGAATCGGCAGCCTCCCGTGCCGCGCTGGCCGGCGCGGGACGGGACGGGACGGTTGGTGCGGCGCACGCCGTCGCCCGGCATGAGGTCGCCGCCAACGGCGGCACGTTGGTGGCCGACCCGCGTGTCGAGCGCTCCCTCACTGCTGTTGTCGTGCACGTCGAGGTGACGGTCCCCCGTCTCGTCCCGTTCGTCCCTGCCTCGGTGCGCCGTTCGGCGAGTGCCGCAGCCGAGCGGTTCGTCCCGGAGCCGCAGCGATGAGCCTCGTCGTGAAGGGCCCCGGATCGGAGCGGGGATCGGCAGTGGTCGAGGCGGTGCTCGTCGTCCCGATCGTCGTCGCCTGCCTGCTGCTCGCCGTCTATCTCGGCCGCGCCGCGCACGCCCAGACACGTGTCGAGCACGCCGCGGCGCACGCGGCGCGGGCAGCGTCGCTCGTCCGGCGCAGCGCGGCGCCGTCCGTCGCCCGGGCCACGGCGGCCGAAGCACTGGCCGCCGACGGTGTGGCCTGCGCCGCGTTCGGCGTCGAGGCGTACATCGGCGAGGCGGCGGGGCTCACCGCGATCGAGGTCGAGGTCCGCTGCACGATCGCGGCATCGGACCTCGCCCCTCTCGTGCCGGGGGCGCGCACCGTACGGGCGCGCAGCTCGGAGGTGTTCGACATCCATCGTGGGGAGGAGTGAGATGCCCGCTTCACCAGCGCACAGCCGCCGTCGACCATCGTCTGCCGACGACCGCGGCTCGATCACCGCATTCGTCGCCGTGATGACGTTCGCCCTTGTCTGCTGTGCAGCGCTCGTGTACGACGGCGGGCGACTGGTCGCGGCGCGCAGCCGCGTCGCCGACGTCGCCGAGAACGCGGCCAGGGCCGGCGCCCAGGAGATCACCGGCTTGCGCAGCGGGCAGTGGCACATCGATCCGGAGCGGGCCGCGACGCGCAGCCGGCGCTACCTCGCCGAGCACGGCGCGTCGGGGAGCGTGACCGTCGGGGAGCGGACCGTGACCGTCACGGTCTCGGCGACGACACCGATGCGCCTCCTCGGCACGATCGGGGTCGGTGACCGGACGACGGTCGTCACCCGGACAGTCGAAGCGGTCGAGCGATGATCCGCCGCATCCTGCGTTCCCTGGCCGCTCTCGTCGTGCTCGGCGCTCTCCTCGGTGGTGTGCCCTGGGCGTTGGTCCGCTTCGTCGGATCGCCTGTGCCCACCCACCCTGGCGGGGTCGGAGCGGTGATCGACGAGATCGGCCGGGGCGGGTTCGGCGCCGGCGCGGTGATCAGGATCCTCGCTGTCATCGTCTGGGTCGCCTGGCTGCGCCTGGCGCTGGCGGTGCTCGTCGAGTTGGCCGCCGCCGTGCTGCGGCGGCCCGTGCCGCGGATCGGGCTGCTCGGCGCCAGCCAGTCGTGGGCGTCGGCCTTGGTGGGCTCCGCTGGCCTGCTGTCGAGCGTCGTGGGGATGGCCGGTGGTGCGGGGGCGAGTCCGTTCGGCCACCTCCCTGCGATCGGTCCTCGCCCGGTTCACCTCGCGTTCAGCGCGGACGGTGCCGGTCCGCTGGGGGACGTGGCCCCCTCCGTGCCCGACGGGGCGACCCGTGCGGACACGACCACGACGCCCTCGGCCCCGGCGACGTGGACCGTGGTGCGCAACGACTCGTTGTGGCGGATCGCCGAGAGGGCACTCGGTGACGGGATGCGCTGGCGGGAGATCCTTGCCCTCAACCTCGGCCGCGAGGTCGGCCCGGGGGTCGTGATGCGTGACCCCGATCAGCCGATCCAACCGGGCTGGGTCCTGCGCTTGCCCGGAGACGCGCCGTCCGGTCCGGTGCTCGCCAGGGCAGGTGGGCGAGAGCTCACCGTCGAGCGGGGCGACACGCTTGGCAGGATCTCCGAACGTGTCTACGGCGACGCCGGGGAGTGGCGCGTGCTGTGGGATGCGAACCGGGGCAGCGTGCACGGCGGCACCACGTTCGACGACCCCAACCTGATCCTCCCCGGATGGACGTTGGTCGTCCCCGATGATCCCGCCGAACCCCTGCCCGGAGCGTCGGCCTGGTCGGCGCCGGGCGGGGATCCTGCTCAGGACGTCGTGGCGGAGGCAGGCGACGAAGGCGACGCCGACTGCGCGCTGCCGAGCGCAGTAGCGGTGCCGACCATCTCCGCGGACGGCGCGCCCCCTGGCGCGCCCACAGCCGGAATCCCCGCAGCCGGAATCCCAGCGGACGCGCCCGGCCCCGTGGATGAGCGTCCCGCGGCCGGAACTGATGCATCCGCTACAGCCCTTGCCTCGGCCTCCAGCGCGGACGTGTCGACGCTCCGCAGCGACGGCTTCGCGAGCGAATCGACGATCGGTATCGGCTTGGCCGGGCTGCTCGCCACCGGCGGGATCGGCCTCGTCGCCTCCCGTCGCCGCCGGGCCCTGCGCGCCAGCCCGCTGCACACCCGGCTCGCCGCCGCGCCGCGCGACCCGGAGGCCGGCGCCCTGGAACGGACGCTGCGCGCCGTCGCCGCCGACGAGCGCGTCGCCAGGATCGACCTCGCGGTGCGCGCCGCGGTCGCGGCGATCGGCGACGGGCACCTGATCGGCGTCCTCGCCGAAGCGGACGGCGACCTGCAGATGCTCGTCGACGGCGCGCCCGCCGCCCCGCCGCCCCCGTTCCTGGCCACCGCCGCGGACCGTTGGGTGGTGCCGGCCAGCACACCCACCGCGGAGATCCCGCCCGGGGCGCGCTTCGCTCCGTTCCCCTGCCCGGCAATCGTCCAGCTCGGCCGGTGCGGAGACGCCGACCTGTACGTCGACCTGGAAGCGCTCGGGGTTCTCGCCGTCGACGGCCCGCCGCGCCAGGCGCGGGGGATCGTCGGCGCCTGCCTGGCCACACTGGCCGTCTCCCCGTTCGGCTCCGGCGTACGCCTGGCCACCGTCGGCGTCGATCCGGCGGTGACGGCGGCGTCCCCCGGAGCGTCGCATCCCGTGGACGCCGACGCCGCGATCGAGCTCGCCGCCGGGCACCTTGCTGCCTTGTTCGACGTTCTCCCGGTGGGGACCCCGGCAGCAACCCTGCGTGCCGCGTCGGCCGGGGAGCCATGGGAGCCGATCGTCGTCGGGCTCGGGGCGGGCGCGGTCGGACGGGCCGTCGGCAAGGAGCTGACCGACATCGCGGCGCGCCCGGGCCGCGGGATCGCCGTCGTCACCGACGCCGCCCAAGTCGACGTCCCGTGGCGCCTGGAGCACGACCGCGACGGCTGGTTGCTCGCCCCGATCGGGCTGCGCATCGTGCCGTTGGCGATCGACCCGGCGACGGCGACGACCCTCGCCCGCCTCGTCGGGGAGCCGGTGCCCTGCACCGTCGCCGGGCCGACCGGGAACTCCGTCGGGGCCGCGTCCCCGCGTGCTCCGGAGCTCGACGAGCTGACCGACCGTGTCGCGGGGCTCGACGCGGCGGCAGGTCACGGCGCGCCGGACAACAACGAACCGGCCCGAGTGGAGCCCCCTCGGGCCGCCGCCGAACGGTACGCCGATCCGGAGTGGGCATTGCTCGTGCGCACGTTCGGTCCACCACAGGTCGTCGCCCGGGACGGCACCGTCGCCGGCTTCGCCCGCTCGAAGTCGCTCGAGTTGGTCGCCTGGCTGACCCGCCACCGGCGCACGGCGACGCGCAGCGGGGCGCGGGCTGCCCTGTGGGAGGTGGAGGTGGCCAACGGGACCTTCGCCAACGTCGTGTCCGACGCCCGCCAGTCGTTGGCCAACGCGGCCGACCCGACCGGCGGAGAGGAGTGGCTGGGCCGGACGATGACCGAACAACTCCTCCTCCACCCGCTCGTCCGCAGCGATGCCGAGGTACTCGCCGGGCGTCTCGAGGCGGCTCGGCACCGGTCGTCCGAGGAAGCCCGGGAGATCCTCTTCGGGGGTCTCGACCTGCTCGCCGGCGTGCCCTTCGACGCGAGCGGCTACCTGTGGCCCGACGCGGAGGGATTCGTCGCTGCCGACACCTTGCTGGCGACGACCTACGCGGGGGAGCTGGCCGAGCTGTGCCTCGACGCCGGCGACCTCGACGGCGTGTTCCGGGCGACGGGGGCTGGGCTCGTCGTCCTCCCCGGTCACGAGGAGCTGCTCGCCCTGCGGATGCGGGCCCACGCCGCCGGGGGCGACCTCGCCGCCGTACGTCAGGAGTGGCTCGGCTACGAACGGATCCTCGCCGCCGACGTGTTCGGCGACGGGGAACCCTCCCCCCGTCTCGTCCGGTTGCGTACGGAGCTGCTCGGGACGCCGCGCCGGTCCCTGACCGGATCGGGCTGATCGGCGGCGACGATCGGGCGGCCGCGCCGGTCCGTGATCCTGCCCAGATTCCGCTGGTCGGGGATCCCCTCCGGCCGTGCTGGCGCCGTCTGGTGATCTGGCAAGGGCGATGCGCCGCGGTGCCGGTGCCGGTGCCGGGGTCAGGTGTACTGGTCGAGGATCGACGCTTCGGCCAGGCGGGCGAGGGAGTCCTTGATCGTCCGCGCTCGGTCGGAACCGATCGCGTCGACGGCGGCGAGCTCGTCGGTCGTCGCCCGCAGGAGCATCACCAGCGAGCCGAAGTGCTCGACGAGGGCGTCGGCGGTGCCGTCGCCGAGGCGGGGCACCTGGCTGAGCAACCGGTAGCCGCGGGCCTGCAGGGGCTGGTCGAAGTCGTCACCGGCGGCGAGGCTCAACACCCGGGCGACGGCGCGCGCATCGAGGGCGGCCGCGTCGTCGAGCAACGTGAGGTTCTCCAATGAGGCGAGCACACGACCTGGCGAGTCGTCGTCGAGGTAGTCGCGCAGGACGAGCTCGAGGTCGCTCTCGGTGTGGCCGTAGAGCTCCTCGAACTGCAGCCGCAGGAGGCGGGCGTCGACGCCGAGCTCGATGATCATCGTCTCGATCTCGGCGGAGATCCTGCGCACGGTCTCCGAACGTTGGATCGCCGTGGCCACGTCGCGCAGTGTGACGAGGTCCTCGACCTCCAGCGCGGTCAGGTTGGCGACCGCTTCGTCGAGGCGGTCCTTGTAGCGCTCGAGCGTCTGCAACGCCTGGCCGGCCTTGTCCAGCAGGCGAGGGATCTCCTGCAAGACGTGCTTGTTCGTGCCGACATAGACGGTGAGGACGCTCATCTCCTCGGACACGGAGATCACCGGCGTCGAGCGGAGTTGGCGGGCGACGCGTTCGGCGGTGCGGTGACGCGTGCCGGTCTCACTCGTCGGGACCCGCGGGTCGGGGACGAGGTGGACGTTGGCCCGGGCGATCCGGCTGGCATCCCCGGCGAGGATGATCGCCCCGTCCATCTTGGCCAGCTCGGACAGGCGCTGCGGGCTGAACGGGGCGTCGAGGAGGAAGCCGCCGGAGCAGATCGCGAGCACCTCGGGGGAGTCGCCGACGACGACGAGCGCGCCCATCTTGGCGCGCACGATGCGGTCCAGCCCTTCGCGCAGCGGCGTACCCGGGGCGACGTCGCCGAGCGCCCGGTGCAGTGCGTCGAGGCGGGAGGCATCCGGGGCCAACATGCCGGGAGTCTATTGCGACGCCTCGCTCAGGACCGGTTCGCACGGGCGCGATCACGCAGGGCGACGACCCGGCGTCCTGCCGCCGGGGCGTGAGGTGCCGGCTCCGCCCGGCGTGCCGGGTGGAACGAGGACAGGGGCTCGTCGCCGACGCGAGGCGGACGTGCCCGAGCCGTTCCGGAGGGCAGGAGACCTGCCCGGGACAGTGCTTCATGGAGCGTTGCCGCGTGCTCGACGCGGATGCCGTCGACAGCCGGTGCGGAGCGGGGCACGATCGCCCGGGTGAAGCCGAGGCGGGCCGCCTCCTTCAGCCGGCGGGCGAGGTGCGCAGGTTGGCGCAGTTCGCCGCCGAGGCCGATCTCGCCACAGGCGACGAGTCCCTCGGCGAGGGGAACGTCGAGCATCGCCGACGCCGTTGCCAGGCAGATCGCCACGTCGGCCCCCGGGTCGTTGAGGCGGACGCCGCCGACGACGGAGGTGAACACGTCGGCACGTGCCGCGCTCAACCCTGCGCGCCGTTCGAGCACGGCGAGGAGCAAGGACAACCGTCCCTGGTCGAACCCCTGCGCGGAGCGCCGCGGCTGGGCCAATGCCGAGTCGGTGACGAGCGCCTGCAACTCGACGAGCAGCGGTCGCTGGCCTTCCAACGTCGGGACGACGACGGAGCCGGGGACCCCTGGTCGCCGGTCGGCGAGGAACAACCCGCTCGGGTCGGCGACGCCGGCCAGTCCGTGGTCGGTCATCTCGAACACGCCGAGCTCGTTGGTCGGGCCGAAGCGGTGCTTGACGGCATGCAGGAGGCGCAACAGGTGGTGACGCTCACCCTCGAAGGAGAGCACGGTGTCGACGACGTGCTCGAGCAGGCGAGGCCCGGCCAGTGCACCATCTTTGGTCACGTGCCCGACGAGCAGAACGGTAATCCCCCGGCGCTTGGCCTCCTGGACGAGCCGATGGGCGCACTCGCGCACCTGGACGACCGATCCGGGGGCGGAGGGCAGCTCGGCATCGGCGATCGTCTGGATCGAGTCGACGACGACGAGCTCCGCGGCGACCTCCGTGATCGCGCTGAGTATTGCTCCGAGGTCGTTCGCCGCGTGCACCCACAATCCCTCACGCACCGCACCGAGCCGCTCGGCGCGCAGGCGGACCTGCTCCGCGCTCTCTTCCGCGCAGACGTACAGGGCTCGGCTTCGTTGAGCAGCGAGCAGTTGGAGCAGGAGCGTCGACTTGCCGATGCCCGGCTCGCCGCCGAGCAGCGTGACCGAGCCGGGGACCAGGCCGCCGCCGAGCACCCGGTCGAGCTCGCCGAGGCGGGTCGCCACCGGATGGGCCGCGCCGAGTTCGACGTCGCCGATCGGAGTCGGCGGAGAACCCGGTGTGAGCCCGGCGAGACCGCCGCGAGGCCCACCGGAGGCCTCGGCGAGCTCCTCCACGAGGGAGTTCCACGCCCCGCACCCGCCGCACCGACCGCTCCACTTGCTCTCGACGGCACCGCACTCCCGGCACCGGTGGACCACCCGTAGCTTCGCCATCGAGCGCACCGTACGGGTGGGGTGCGTCGGAGTTCGCGGATCAGCGGGGGCGCCGCCGGCGGAGCACGGTGACGGGAACGACGACCAGGGCGAACAGCGCGGCCCAGGCGGCGAGAGCCCACGGGGCGGCGTCACGCAATCGTGCGGCATGCCGCGCCCCGCCGTCGTCGAGGACGGCGCGCACCGTGAGCGGCTGCCCCGGCTCGGCACCCGCCGCGCCGGTCAGGTCGGCCGCCCACTGCACGGTCGACGAGCCGTCCCGGCCGGTGCTCGTCACCGTCCCGTCGGCCTGGGTGACCTCCCCGGGGAACGTCGCGCGGACGCTCACCGCGAGCGACGCGGGCAGGGAGATCCCCTCCCCGGCGAGGACCGCGGCGTACGGCGGGCCGCCGAGCAGGCCGGACAGCGCGGCGTCGGAGAACGCGTCGGTCGAGGTGATCAGCATCCGGC
Source organism: uncultured Ilumatobacteraceae bacterium (assembly GCA_964592165.1). Taxonomy (GTDB): domain Bacteria; phylum Actinomycetota; class Acidimicrobiia; order Acidimicrobiales; family Ilumatobacteraceae; genus JAWKHV01. The sequence continues at coordinate 11,172 of CAZQEJ010000094.1, forward strand.
CGGACAGCGAGGTGACGATCCGCGTACGGGCGATCGACTGCTCCAGGTGCAGCCCGGGGAAGGGCCCGCTGTCCCCGCCGAGCTGGGCGAGGAGCGCGTTGGCCTGCTCGGCGCCGCTGAACGGATGGGTGACGGTCACCGTCAGGCCCCCGTCGGGCGTCCCGACCGGACCGTCGACCGACCATCCGGCGGCGATCAGGTCGTCGGTGCGCAGATCGCCGGCGAGGCCCGGGGCGCGTCCGACGAGATCGGCATCCGCGCTGAGTCTCACCGTGATCGTCCCCTGCCCGTCCCGCCCGGCGGTGATCGCCACGTCGACATCGGCGCGGCACGCGGCCAAGGCGGTGACGGCGAGGGCGGTGGCGAGCAGGCGGGTCGCGGCGCGCCACGGCCGGTGATGCAGGGACATCAGGGGATCGAGTCTCGCGCGTGGCGCGGTGCAGGCGCGGGCTCAGCCGCTGAGCACCTCGGCGACGAAGCCGGCCTGGGCGAGGTGGTAGGTGACCATCACCGCGGTCGGCAGCACCCGTGCGGGGGCGACGAAGCGGTTCCACCCGAGCATCGCGTCCGACGCATAAAAGAGCAGGGCGGCGGCGATCAACCATGGCCTGGCGCTCCCCGCGGCAGCGACGACCATCGCCGAGATGACCGCCAAGTAGGCGATGACCGGGGCGCGTAGCCCGGGTTCGGCGTGCGCCGCGTCGGCGACGATCCGCCGCCCGGCGGTCGCCATCCCGACGGCGACGAGGACCACCCCGGCGACCAGGCCCGTGGCGGACAGGTCGAGGCGGAGCATCCCCAGTGCGTATGCGACGTGCGCGGCGAGGAACGCACCGAGCCCGGCGACGAACCACCGCTCGGGCAGAAGGAGGGCCGCGTCACCGGCGAGGGAGAGGACCAACCCGGCGACGATCCAGCCGCGCATCACCCCGGAGCCTTCCGTCGCGGCGACGGCGGCGAGGAGGGCGACCGGGGCGAGCTTGGTCAACCAGCGCACCGGGTGCGATCCGCCGACGCGGGCCACGGTCAACCAGTCGGCGATCGCCAGCAGCGCAGCGGGGACGAGGAGAGCGACGGCCACGGGCGAGGAGCGTACGCGCTGCGGGCCCGCCGGTCAGGCGGGCCCGCGCACGATGCGGAGGGGGTCAGAGGTCCGTCAGGGGTCGGTCGGAGTCACGTCACCGGTCCCGGTCCCGGCCAGTTCGATCGCCGAGGGAGGCTGGAAGCCCTCCACGGTGGAGAACGTGAGCCTCTTCTCGCCGGGGCGGTCGGGGTCGTCCTCGACGTCGACGACGATGATCTCCCCGGCGCGGAACTCCTTGTACAGGATCCGCTCGGAGACCGCGTCTTCGACCATCCGCTGGATCGCCCGGCGCAGCGGGCGGGCGCCGAGTTGCGGGTCGTAGCCCTTCTGGGCGAGGAGATGCTTGGCCGCGACCGTCAGCTCCAACCCGAGACCCTGGCCTTCGAGCTGGCCGACCAGGCTCTTGATCATCAGGTCGACCATCTGGGTTACCTCGTCCTGAGACAGCTGGTGGAAGACGATGATGTCGTCGATCCGGTTGAGGAACTCGGGGCGGAAGTGCTGCTTGAGC
>CAZQEJ010000095.1:0-2456 GCA_964592165.1 uncultured Ilumatobacteraceae bacterium
GGCTGGACAGGTCGCGCCGCGTCATCTCCGGGGAGTTGAGGAGCATGATGAACTGCGTCGAGACGCAGCACAACACGGTCACCCGGTGGCGCTCGATCAGCGCGCAGACCTCGTCGGCATCGAACCGCTCGCAGACCACGGTCGGCACCCCGAGCAGAAGCGGGGTGACGTGCGCCGTCCAGATCCCGAAGCCGAACGGCGCGGGCACGACGCTCATGAACACGTCGTCTGCGCTCAACGCCCCGTTGCGCTGCGCCTGCTGGTGGAAGTACCGCCAGCGGTTCTGGGTGTGCTGAACGCACTTCGGCAGACCCGTCGTCCCGCTCGTCGAGTTGACCAGCCACAGGTCGTCCGGGCCGAGGCGATGCTCCGCGGGTACGGCGACGGGGGCGACCGCCCGCCCGTCGATCAGGATCTCGCTCTCGGCGTCAGCCTCGAACCGGGGGATGACCACGTGGCGCGGGCGCAGCTCCCCTCCAGCAGCCGCGATCAGCTCGCTCGCCGGAGCACCCCGATGTTCGGCGTGGGTGACCACCCAGCGTGCCGCCGTCTTCGTCAGCAAGTGGCGCACCTCAGCGACTCCGGCACGCGCTCCGATGCCGACGATCGTCGCCCCGGCGAGCTCGATGCCGAAGAACGCGGCGTGCACGCTGGCACCATCGGGGAGGAGGGCGGCGACGCGGTCGCCGGGCCCGACGCCGTCGGCGGCGAGCACACCGGCGAGATGCCGTGCCGCGCCGAGCAGCTGCGCCCAACTCGTCGGCGCCGTCCCCGCGATGTAGGCGGTGCCCTGCGGGTTCGCCGCGGCCAGCTCGGCGAGCCGTTCGGCGTAGGTGCAGTCCGCCCACCACCCCCGCTGCCGGTAAGAGGCTGCGACGGCCTCGTCGACGACCGCACGGTTCGGGGGGCGGCGGGGATCAGCGGTCGTCATCGGGAAACCTCGTCTGGTCGCTTCGGCCGGGGCAACGTAAATCCTGCCAACGGGTGCAAGCTCAGGGAAATCGTGGTCATCTTTCCGCCGGTCGAGCAGAATGCCCGCGGATGACCTCCCTGCCGCCCCATCTCGCCGCGTTCGACGTCTCAGGGCGCCGCGCACTCGTCACCGGCGCATCGTCGGGTCTCGGCCAGCGCTTCGCCGAGGTGCTCGCCGCGGCCGGGATGACCGTGTTCGCCACGGGGCGCCGCGTCGACCGCCTGGAAGCGCTCGCCGCGGCGAATCCAGGAGTGATCCCCCTCGCCGCCGATCTGTCCGTCGCCGCCGAACGGGAGCGGCTGGCGTCGCGGATCCACGACGAGGTCGACGCGCTCGACGTCGTGGTCAACAACGCCGGGGCGTCGGACCCGAAGCGGATCGAGGACGAGACGCTCGCGGACTTCACCCGCCTCGTCGAGGTCAACCTGATCGCCTGCTGGCACCTGGCCAAGCTGTTCGGGACGCGCATGGCCGAGCGCGGCTCGGGCGCGATCGTCAACGTCGCTTCGATCCTCGGCCTCGTCGGCAGCACGCCGATCAAGCAGGCCGGGTACACCGCGTCGAAAGGTGCGCTGGTCAACATGACCCGCGAGCTCGGTTTGCAGTGGGCACGCAAGGGCGTGCGGGTCAACGCCCTGTGCCCCGGGTGGTTCACCAGCGAGATGACCGAAGGGCTGCAGGACGAGGCGGGAACGAGGTTCGTCACCGGGACGTGCCCGATGCCCCGCTTCGGTGAGCCTGCCGAACTGGACGGCGCGCTGCTCCTCCTCGCCTCCGACGCATCCTCGTACATGACCGGCGCGACACTCGTCGTCGACGGGGGGTGGACAGCGCGCTGAGCTGCCGTCCGGCGTTCAGCCGGACTTGCGCCCGCTGGTGATGTTGCAGACGACGCCGCGGTGCAGACACATCTCCACCTCGCCGGCGAGCTTGTCCTCGTCCCACGCGTTGAGGAAGTCGGCGTGAGCGGTGATCGTGTCCCCCGAGGCGAGGCGGAGGTCGTGACCGCCCCCGGTGATCGGGTAGGAGATCGTCAACGTCAGCTGAGGGATCGGCACCGGATGGGCGGCGTCACAGCTCCCGGCGTGGGAGTAGGCGACGTGGCTGCGCAGATTGGCGCTGCGTAGATCGGTCCCGTTCCAGCAGTCGGGGAACGTGACGATCATCCGCAGTCCCCGCCCTGCGGGGCACTCCGGCGGACGCGACGTGCGTTCGATCCCCGTCCCGCACGTCCACGACGTGATCGTCGCCGGTTGCGGCTCCGTCGCCGTCACGTCTCCACCGATCAGCTCCAGTCCACGCGGGTAGGGCTGGACGGTGAGCGGGTCGACCCCCGGTCCGGGCCGGTAGTACGCGGTCGATTTCTCCGGGGTGACCAGCTCGTCGCCGTCATACAGCGCCGGCGCCCAGTACGCGGCACGATCGAGGCGCTGGTCGCAGGTCGTGTCGCCACGGGCGAGGGAGTCGACCGTGGAGGCGGCGT
>CAZQEJ010000095.1:2556-12766 GCA_964592165.1 uncultured Ilumatobacteraceae bacterium
CGCTGGTCGCAGGTCGTGTCGCCACGGGCGAGGGAGTCGACCGTGGAGGCGGCGTCGGTCGTCGTGTTGCCGAAGAACACGTGCGTGTGCGACGCGCCGGGACGACCCGGGTGGACGATCGGGTCGTCCGGTGCCTGGTGGCTGAAGCCGCATTCGACGACGAACTGCGCGCTGCGCCCCTGCGGCCCGCCGAACACGGCGTCCGGCGTGCCCAGTGCCTCTTTGTCGTAGGCGGGCATGCCCATCGGCGGCGCGCCGCCCCCGTGCGACGCCCCGTGCGGACCGTCGCCCCCCGAGCCGGCGCACGCACCGAGGGCGAGGAGCATCGCCCCAGCCGCGGCGCCGATCGCCGTGCGCCGCGGCTCAGGGGTGCGCCGGGACACCGATCGAGGCCACGTCGGGCCGTTGGGGCACATCGGTCGCCGGGCGCGCCGGGGCCGTCGCCGGGTCAGGCATGTTCGGCTGCTCCGGCGGGACCGGCGTCGGCGCCTTGTCGTAGGGCACCGATGGAGGGTGCGTCTCGGCCAGCCAGGGGGTGATGTCGATCACGCCCGCGTCCCAGTCACCGCTGCCCGTACCGCCGCAGGGTGCGAGCGTCTCGATCGCCTCCGGGGCGCTGTCGGTGAACTGGTTGTCCGACGCGCAGTTGCCGAGATCGACGAGCTTCATCGTCACCGAGGCGATGAGGATGTCGGTCAAGCGGTTGTTCTCCAGGACGTTGCCACGCAACTCGTTGCGCTTGGAGTCCCACAACGCCGGTGCGGTGACGCTCGCCGGATCGGGCAACGCCCGGTTCTTCGTCTGCGAGCACGGCGTGTCCAGCTCGGAATCCGGCGGGACGTTATCGCTCGGATCCTCCTCGAGGAACGGGACGAGACCGATCCCGCTCTTGTCGTGGTCGAAGACGAGGTTGCGCTCGATCACGTTCTCCACCCCGCCGGCGGAGAGGATCCCGTTGCCCATCGCCAGCAGGGCGACGTCGATCGCCGGCGTGTCGGGCTGGTTGTTCGAGTAGACGAGGTTGCCGACGATCGTCGTCCGCCGCTCCGGGTAGCACAGCTCGTAGCTGCCGGAGTTGGGCACGATCCCCGCCCGGTTGTAGCGGAACGTGGAGTTGATCACGTACAACTCGCCACCGGAGTTCGTCCCCGAGTAGCCGAGGCCGTTGTACTCCGAGACGACGTCGTCGATGACCGCGTTGCACACGTAGCACTCGCCGATGTACACACCCGCGTCGGGGCTCCCCGCGGCGTAGCTGTGTTCGATCAGCCCGTCGACGGAGTCGAACGCGTAGATCCCGTAGTCGCCGGTGCGGTACGTCGTCAGGTAGCTCCCCCGGTAGCCGGTCGCGCCGGTCCAGAAGAAGCCGTTGTTCGTGTAGTTGCGCGCCGTGATGTTCTCCACCGCGACGCCCCGCGCCCCGAGGACGCGCACCCCGTTGTCCAGGGTGAACTGCCCGTCGAGGATCGTCGTGTTCCTCTCCAGGCCACGGATCGTCACCTCGTCGGTGGTCACGTTGACCGCCTCGTGGTACACGCCGGGCGAGACGAGGACGAGATCACCGGGCGTGGCCGCGTCGACCCCGGCCTGGATCGTCGGGGCCTCGCCGGGCACCTCGATCACCCCGTCGGAACCGATCCCTCCGGCCGCCCCGGGCGGAGAACCGCCAGCCACGGTCGTCGTCGCTGCCGGGGCGGGCAGGGTGCCGGCCGCTCCGCCGACGTTGATCACCCCGATCATCCCCTTGTCCTTGGTCCCGTGGATCGAGCAGTAGTAGGCGTACGAGCCCGGTTCGGTGAACGTGTGGGTGTACGTCTTGCCCGGACCGAAGGCCGCCGCGTCGACGCCCCACGATCCCGACCCGTCGCTGGCCACGATGTTGTGCTCGTTGCGCCCGGCATTGGTGAACACGACGTCGGTACCCGTCCCGACGGCGGTGACCTCCTCGCGGAACAGGTTGTCGATCGCCGATACCTGGGCGCTGGCGGCCGGCGCCGACGGGGAGGCCGCCGGCTTGTCGCTGGAGCAGGCGACGAGCGCGGTCCCGAGCAGGACGAGCACGGTGGGTGGGATGAGCGCGGGGAACCTCCGGCCGATCATCGATCACGTTCCTCGGGTGCTCAGCGCGCCGGCAGTTGGTGGTCGGCGAAGCGCTCGCGCAGCGTCTTCTTGGAGAACTTGCCGACACTCGTCTTGGGCACCTCGTCGATGAACACGACGTCGTCGGGGACCTGCCACTTGGCCAACCTCGGAGCGAGGAACGCACGCACGTCCTCGGCGGTCAGCATCGCCCCTTCGGCGAGGACGACGCAGGCCAACGGCCGCTCGCTCCAGCGCGGGTCGGGGACACCGATCACGGCCGCTTCCTTGATCGACGGATGGGCCATCAACTCGTTCTCCACCTCGACCGAGCTGATCCACTCGCCCCCGGACTTGATCAGGTCCTTCGTCCGGTCGATCAGCCGCGCAGCCAGCCGTCGGTGGTGAAGGAATCCGCGGCGCGCGGATCGTCGTAGTACGTCCCGGTGATCCACGGGCCGCGCGCCTGCAGCTCGCCGCTCGAGTGGCCGTCCCAGGGCAAGACGTTCGTCGTGTCCGGCTCGACGATGCGCAGCTCGACGCCGAGTACGGCGCGGCCCTGCCAGGAGCGCACGTCGGCGAGTTGGGCCTCACTGTCCGTGCTCGCTCGCCGCCTCTTGGAGACCAGACCGGTGGTCGCCACCGGGCTGGTCTCGGTCATCCCCCACGCCTGGATGATCGGTTGGCCGATCTCAGCCCGATAAGCCTCGGAAAGGGCCTTGGGTACCGCCGAACCGCCACAGAGCACCCCGCGCAATGCGCTGACGTCCTTGCCGTTCAGCTCGGGGAGGACCGCCTGCCAGATCGTCGGCACACCCGCAGCGAGGGTCACCCCCTCCTCGGCGATCAGCGCGGCGAGCGCCGGGCCGGACAGATCAGGGCCGGGCATGACCAGATTCGCCCCAGTGGCGACACCTGAATGGGCGAGGCCCCAGGCGTTGGCGTGGAACATCGGCACGACCGGCAGGATCGTGTCCAGCTCGCAAACGCCGATCGCGTCCGCGGTCATCGTCGCCAGGGTGTGCAGGTACGTGGAGCGGTGGCTGTAGACGACGCCCTTCGGGTTGCCCGTCGTCCCGCTCGTGTAGCACATCGACGCGGCCCGCCGTTCGTCGTCGACGCGGAACTCAACGGGCGAGGCGGCGGCGAGGAGCTCCTCGTAGTCGTGGAGCTGCATCCCCGCGGAGACCTCCGGCACCTGGCCCTTGCCGTCGTCCATCACGACGATGTGGCGGACCGTGGTGAACGCGGGCAGCAGCGGGGCGAGGAGCGCGCCGAGGGAACGGTCGACGAAGATCACCTCGTCAGCCGCGTGGTTGACGACGTAGGTCAGCTGCTCGGCGAACAGGCGGATGTTCAACGTGTGCAGCACGCGCCCGGTGCACGGCGCGGCGAAGTACAGCTCGAGATGGCGGGCGGTGTTCCAGGCGAACGTGGCCACCCGCCCATCGGCGCTGATCCCGAGAGCATCGAGCACCCCACCCAGGCGGCGCGTCCGTTCCGCCCAGACTCCGTAGGTCGTCCGTTCCCGACCATTCGCCGTGACCGTGACGATGGACCCCTCCGGACGGTAGCGCTCCGCCCGATCGAACAGCTGAACCATCGTCAGCGGATAGTCCTGCATCGTGCTGTCCATCGAACAACCCCCGTCTGTGCGCGGCCACCTGGCGACCCCCGTCGCCCGCCAGACGTTACATTCGACCGCCGGTGAACGCGATCACTCCCAGCACGGGCGCACCCGAGCCACCACTCCAACGCCGGCCGCTCGACCGGCGCCTGCCGCTGTTGATCAGCGCCTACGTGGCCCTCGTCGTGCTGAACAACATCGGGTCGATCACGTTCCCGACGCTGATCACGCGCAATCCGGCGCTCGTCGTCGCTCTGTCGGCGCGCATCCGCCACCTGCTGTTCTCCATCCCCGCCGGGATCCGTTGGTGGGAGTACGTGACGTTGCCGACCGTCCGCCTCGGCGCGGCTGCAGCGGTCTCCTTCGCCATCGGCAGGCTGTACGGCACGCGCGGGATGGGGTGGTTGGAGCGCCAGCTCGGCGATCAACGCCCGGCCACGTTGCGCTGGATCGAGCAGGGCATGGACCGCGCCGGGTGGTTGATGGTCGTGGCCTTCCCCGGGAGCAACGTCGTCGCCGCCCTCGCCGGGTACCGGGCGATGCCCTCCCGCCGCTTCGCTGCGTTGATCACCGTCGGCATCGTCGTCCGCTTGGCCGCGGTGTGGCTAGCGGCCAAGCAGTTCGCGGATCAGCTGAGCACCCTCCTCGATTGGATCACCCGCTACCAGTGGCCGCTCGTCGGCGCGTTCGCCGCGCTGACCATCGCCCAGTCATTCCGCCAGGCAGCACGCTCGCCTCGTCCTCCGGGGGAGCCTCCGTCCGAGGGCGCTTGACGGATGGGCTAGCCTCCGCCCATGGGATGGTCTGCCGTCCGGGGGACGGCACGCCGAACCGGGCTCCGAGGATCGCCACACCGCGGCGGGCGGCCCGACCTCGCTCCGGATCCCATCGCCGGCCACCGATCGAGGGTCGCCGCGGTAGGCGGTCGCCCCGGAGGTAGCCGGGCGTCGCCCTAGCGCCTGCCCCGGAGGAGTTCCCACCATGTCCACCGATCAACCGTTGTTCCACGGCGTCGCCGTCGCCCTCGTCACGTTCTTCGACGAACACGGGCAGGTCGACGACGACGCCACCGCACGGCACGCGGCCCACCTCGTCGAACGTGGGGTGCGGGCGGTGATCGTCGCCGGGTCGACCGGTGAGGCGAGCCACCTGTCGATGCGGGAACGGTTGCGGTTGTTCGATGCGGTCCAAGCGGCGGTCGACGCACGGGTGCCGGTGATCCTCGGCACCGGGGATCTCGCTCCGGGGGTCAGCGTCCCCGACCTGACCCGCCGTGCCGCCGAGCGGGGCGCCGACGCCGCGCTCGTCCTGTCGCCCCAGCGCGGTGACGTACGCGAGTTCTACGGCGCCGTCGTCGAGGCCGCGGGGACGATGCCGGTGCTCGCCTACCACTGGCCGCGGGTCTCCCCCCCAGGGATCGAGATCGAGGACCTGAAGACGCTCGGCGTCGCCGGGCTGAAGGACTCGACCGGGGATGCCGAGCGGATGCTGGAGATCCTCTCCTTCTACCGCAAGCCGTTCTACACGGGGAACGCTTCCGTGCTCGCCTACGCCGGGATGCTCGGGGCGACCGGGGCGATCCTCGCCGCGGCGAACCTCGAGCCGGAGCGCTGCTCGGATGCGCTGGCCGGCGACCTCGAGTCGCAGAAGGCGTTGCTCGTCACGATCCGCACGATCCGCCAATACGACGTGAAGGGGATCAAGGAGGAACTCGCCCGGCGAATCTCCACCTCCACCGTCTGCCGGTAGATCGCCGGGCGGCCCCGCTGGCACCTCAACGACGCTTGGCCCGGACCCGCTCCAGGTAGGCGGCGGCCGACGCCCGGCCCTCGGGGTCGCGCAGGCCGGCGAGCAGGCCGTCGCTGTCCGACCAGCTGCGTCCTGTGCCGACCATCGCCTCGGTCACCGCGTTGGTGTGGGCCTTGGTCGCCAGCAGCGCCAGCTTGGGCATGCGCACGAGCGTGGTGACGAGCTCCTCGACCTCCGCGTCGAGCGCCTCGTCGTCGACGACGCGGTTGAGGAAGCCCGCAGCGCGCGCCTCCTCCGGGCCGAACTCGCGGCAGGTCATCACGAGCTCCTTGGTCAACGCCGGCCCGATCTCGCGCACCAGACGGGGGATCCCACCCCAGGCGAGGGGGATCCCCAGCTCGACCTCGGGGATCGAGAAGCGCGCCGAGCGGGCAGCGACGCGCAGGTCGCACACGGCGGCGAGGACGAGCCCACCGCCGACGCACCAGCCGCGGATCTTGGCCACGGCGACGGCGCGCATCTCCTCCATCGCCCGGGCCATCCGCCACCCGCTGTCGGCGTCGTCACGGGGGTGACGGGCGCCTCCCTCACCAGCGGTGCCGAACGACGAGACGTCGGCGCCAGCGGAGAACGCCCGGCCCTGACCGCTGACGACGACGACCTTCAGCTCGTCGTGGGTGTCGAACCAGCGTGCCGCGTGCTCGATCTCCCCGAGCGTGTGGGAGGACAACGGGTTGAGCTTGTCCGGCAGGGACAGCGTCAGCTCTCCCCGGGGACCGTCGACTGCGACCGAGATCGTCTCGTACTCCATGGGCGCCAACCGTAGGCCGCGGCGGTACAGGCATGACCGCCTTCTCGGTATGCACCTGGCCGGTGCCGCTCGGCGCGATCAGCCCCCGCCGAGTCCGAGGAACGCGTCGAGCCCGACGGTCAGCCCGGGGAACTCGGCGATCCGCTTGCAGGCCAGCACGACGCCGGGCATGAAGCTGACCCGGTCGTAGCTGTCCTGGCGGATCTGCAGCGTCTGCCCGGCTGCGCCGAAGAGCACCTCCTGGTGGGCGACCATCCCCCGCATCCTCACGGAGTGGATGCGGATCCCGGCCGGGCCCTTCCCACCGCGCGCCCCGGGGAGCACCTCGTCACGCGTCGGGTCGGGTGCCCAGTCAGCCGATGCCGCGGCGATCCGCTGGGCGGTGGCCAGCGCTGTCCCCGACGGCGCATCGACCTTGCCGTCGTGATGCAACTCGGTGATCTCGACGGTGTAGAAGAACGGCGCGGCGATCTCGGCGAAACGCATCATCAACACCGCGCTGATCGCGAAGTTGGCGGCGACGAGGCAGTTGCTCGCGCTGAACGCGCTGCGCAGGGCGGCGAGGTCGTCCTCCCCGAGACCTGTCGTGCCGACGACCGCATGAACGCCGGCGGCAGCCAGCGCGGGGAGCGTCACGCGTGCCGCTGCGGCCGCGGTGAAGTCGACGGCGACGCTCGGGCCGGCGGCGAGGAACTCCTCGACCGACCCGACGATCGCCACCCCGTGGGCCTGGTGCCCGACCGCGTTCGGGTCCAGGGCGGCGACGAGCTCGAGCTGGTCGTCGGCGGCGACCGCGTCGCAGACCGTCGCCCCCATCCGTCCCCCGGCGCCGACGACGCCGACCCGGATCCGTGCGTTCGTGCCGCTCATCGTGCCGTCTGTCCTGCGTCGCCCATGGCGGGCACGGTAGACCGTCAGCCGCCGCCGGCAGCGATGCCGCCGGCGGGGCGCAGCGACAGACGCCGACCGGACTCGCGCGCTCCGAGCGTCTGGCAGTCCCAGACGGTGCCGGGGCACCGAAAGCGACTGGCAGACGTCGCGCCGCCGCTGGCCTCAGGCACTCCCGGGGTGCGGGCCGACCGTGACGGTGACCCGGGGAGAGCCGAGCACTGCGGCGGCGACGCGGGCGACGTCGTCGAGGGTCACGGCCCGCCAGCGGGCGAGCTGGTCGTCCATCGAGCGGATCGTGCCGGTGGAGATCAGCTGCGATGCGTTGCGCGCCATGCGTGATCCGGTGTCCTCCAAGCCGAGGACGAACGTCCCCGTCAGGTACCCGGTGGCGATCTCCAACTCCTCCGCGGTGATCCCCTGCCCGGCGACGTCGTCAAGCGTCGCGCGGATGAGGCCGGCGACCTCGGCGAGGTGCTCGGGGAGCGTGCCGGCGTAGACGGTCAACGCCCCGGCGTCGTCGTACGCGGTGCTCGCCGCGTACACGGAGTAGGCCAGGCCGCGCCGTTCACGGATCGCGTCGAACAGGCGGCTGGACATCCCCCCACCGAGGACCTGGACGATCACGTCGAGCGCCTCACGGTCCGGGTCGTCGCGACGCAGGGCGCGGCTGCCGACGACGAGCTGGACCTGCTCGGTGTCGTCGTCCTCGTGGACCCGCCGGGTCGCCGGGCCAGCGGGTGCCTCGCGCCGCGGGCGGCCGTCGCCCGGGCGAAGAGCACCAAAGGCCTGGGCGACGAGGGCAAGTTGCTCGTCGTGGGTCAGCGGTCCGGCGATCGACACGACGCTCGATCCGGCCCGGTAGTGCTCCTCGTGGAAGGCGCGGACGTCGGGCGCGCCGATACGCGACACCGTGACCCGCTCCCCCGCCGTCTCCCGCCCGAGCGGGTGATCAGGGTAGAGCGCCCCGGCGAGTAGGCGGTAGGCAACGTCCTCCGGTTCGTCGTCGTCCATCGCCAACTCTTCGAGGATCACCCGCCGCTCGGTGGTCACGTCTTCGGCGCGCAGCGCCGGGGTGACGACCACCTCGCCGAGCAGCCCCACGCCGAGCGCCGCGGCCGGCGCGGGCAGCCGGCAGTAGAACGCGGTGTGCTCCTTTGTCGTGTACGCGTCCATCTCCCCGCCGACGCGGTCGATGGCGCGGGACACCTCTTGCGCGCTGTGACGCAGCGTCCCCTTGAACAGCAGGTGTTCGAGGAAATGGGAGATCCCGCAGAGCTCCTCCGGCTCGTCACGCGCCCCGACCCCGACGAACGCGCCGGCCGCCAGCGACAACGCCGCGGGGACGTGTTCGGTGACGACGACCAAGCCGTTGTCGAGCGTGGTGATCCGGGTGTCGCTCATCGCCGGGGAGCGGCGCGCCGCGGCCCGACCCACAGCAGGGTCGGGCCGGTCGACGCGCGTCGCAGGGGTCCGTTCAGCGGTGCCGGCGGCGGCCGCCGCGGGGCCGATCGCCGCCACGATCACCACGGTCGCGGTCACGCCCTCGGTCACCGCGATCACCGCCGTCGGCGGCCGCGGCCGATGCCGGGCCAAGATCCCCGTACTCGCCGCGCAGCTCCTCGTCGAAGCTGTCCTCGAAGCTGACCGCCACCGGGCCGTCGCCGTTGGTCGCCCCGCCATTGCTGTCTGCGGCATCCGCGCCGTTGGCTGGCTCGGGCAGATCACCGGCGGGAACGAGGCTGATCTTGCCCTTCTCGTCGATCTCCTCGACGCGCACCTCGATCGCGTCGCCGAGGTTGAGCACGTCCTCGACCTTGTTGATCCGCTTGCCCCGGCCGAGGCGGGAGATGTGGATCAGGCCGTCGCGCCCGGGGAGGATGTTGACGAACGCACCGAACTTGGTGATGCTCACCACCCGGCCCTGGTAGATCGCGCCGAGCTCCGCGGTCGGCGGGTCGATGATCAGCTGGATGCGCTGCTTGGCCTCCTCGACGCGCAGCCCGTCGACCGAACCGATCGTCACGGTGCCGACGACACCGTCGTCGTCGACGGCGATGTCCGCGCCGGTCTCCTGCTGGATCGTGTTGATCACCTTCCCCTTCGGGCCGATGACCTCGCCGATCTTGTCCAGGGGGATATTGAAGCTGACGATCTTCGGCGCGGTGTCGCGCACCTCGGAGCGCGGCGCGGCGATCGCCGCGTTCATCACCTCGAGGATCTGCAGGCGGGCGACCTTGGCCTGGTTCAGCGCTGCGGCGAGCACGTCGGCGGGGATCCCGTCGATCTTCGTGTCGAGCTGCAAGGCGGTGACCGCGTCGGCCGTGCCGGCGACCTTGAAGTCCATGTCCCCGAACGCGTCCTCCGCGCCGAGGATGTCGGTCAGGGTCAGGTACTGGCCGTCATCGTGGATCAGACCCATGGCGATCCCCGCGACCGGAGCGGCGATCGGCACCCCGGCGTCCATCAGCGACAGCGACCCGGCGCACACCGAACCCATCGACGTCGATCCGTTGGAGGAGAGAACCTCGGACACCAGGCGCAGGGTGTAGGCGAAGGTGTCCTGCCCCGGCACGACCGGCAGCAGGGCCCGCTCGGCAAGCGCCCCGTGACCGATCTCCCGCCGCTTGGGCGAACCGACCCGGCCCGTCTCCCCGTTGGCCCACGGGGGCATGTTGTAGTGGTGCAAGAAGCGCTTGTTCGTCGTCGGGGTGAGCGTGTCGAGGAGCTGGTTCATCCGCGGCATGGCCAGCGTGGTGATGTTCATCACCTGCGTCTCGCCGCGCTGGAAGAGGCCCGACCCGTGGGCGGTGGGGAGCACGCCGACCTCGGCCGACAGCGGGCGCAGATCGGTCGGCCCTCGGCCGTCGATGCGCACACCGTCGGCAAGGATCCGCTTGCGGACCAACTTCTTGGTCAGTGAGCGGACCGCGTCCTTGATCTGCTTGCCCTGCCCGGCGAACTCGCCGGGCTCGTCGGTGGTCCCGGCGAGGGCGGCGATCGCCGCGGCGGCCGCGGCGTCGGTCGCCGCGTTGCGCTCCGCCTTGCCGGCGATC
>CAZQEJ010000096.1:0-546 GCA_964592165.1 uncultured Ilumatobacteraceae bacterium
CGTGTCCCCCTCATCGCCCGGCAGTCTGCCAGGTCGGAGAGCGCTCAGGTCTTACCGGCGGCCCAGGTGGGACCGGCGGCGAGGTTGACCTCCAGCGGCACGTCGAGCGCCGCGGCGGTGCGCATCGTCGACACGAGCAGCTCGCCGACCGTGTCGATCTCTGCCTCGGGGGCCTCGACGATGATCTCGTCGTGCACCTGGAGGACGATCCGGCTGGCGTAGCCACCGGTGTGCAACGCCGCGGCGAGGCGCACGAGGGCGACCTTGAAGATGTCGGCCGCGAGGCCCTGGATCCCCGCGTTCATCGCCTGGCGCTCACCTGCCTGGCGGACCCGGTAGTTCGGGCTGGACAGCTCGGGGATCGGACGGCGGCGGCCGAACAGCGTCTCGGTGTAGCCGCGCTCTCGCGCGACGCGCACGGTCTCGTCCATGTAGGCGTGGACGTTGGGGAACGCGCCGAAGTATGCCTCGAGGATCAGCGCCGCCTCGTCGGTGGGGATGTTCAGCCGCTGACCGAGCCCGTAGGCCTCCATGCCGTAGGCCAGC
>CAZQEJ010000096.1:556-12721 GCA_964592165.1 uncultured Ilumatobacteraceae bacterium
AGGAGACCATCTTCGCCTTCGACCGCTGCTCGATCGTGACGTGGGCCGGATCGACGCCGAACACCCGGGCAGCGGTCGCATTGTGGATGTCCTGACCGCCGCGGAACGCGGCGATCAACCCGGGATCGGCGGCGAGATGGGCGATGCAGCGCAGCTCGATCTGGTTGTAGTCGGCGATCAGCAGCTGGCACCCCGGTGCAGCGACGAACACGTCGCGGAACGCTCGCCCCTCGCTGGAGCGAACCGGGATGTTGTGCAGGTTCGGCTGGTCGGAGCTGAGCCGCCCGGTGCGGGCGACGGTCTGGTTGAACGTGGCGTGGATCCGTCCGTCGGCGGCGATCTCGGCGAGCAGTCCTTCGCCGTAGGTCCCGCGCAGCTTCTCCACCTCGCGGTAGGCGAGCAACGGCTCGATGAACTCCGGCCACTGGTCGCGCAGCTTTTCCAGGGTCGCCGCGTCCGTCGAGTAACCGGTCTTCGTCTTCTTCGAGGGAGCGAGGCCGCGCTCGGTGTAGAGGATCTCCCTCAGCTGGATCGGGGAGTTGAGGTTGAACGGGCGTCCCGCGACGCGCACCAACTCCTCGCCGAGGCGGTGGGCCTGTGCGGTCAGACGTTCGTTGAGGGCGCGCAACGCGTCGACGTCGACGGCGATGCCGACGTGCTCCATCTCGGCGAGCACAGCGACGAGAGGATTCTCCACCGATCGGTACAGCTCGCTCATCGCCTGACGGTCGAGGGCCTCCGCCAACGCCCTCGCCAGACGATGGACGGCGAGAGCCGCTCGCCCGGCGCGCCGCGCCTCGCTCGGCCCGCCCTCCCCGAAGTCGAGCATCCCCGCCGTGTCCGGGTCGTCGCGCGGCAGGCGATCCCCGGTGTACCGCTCGACCAGATCGGACAAGGTGTAACGGACCTCGCCGGGATCGATCAGGTAGGCGGCGATCGCCGTGTCCAGACCGAGGGTGATCATCGGCAGGCCACGGTCGAGCAAGCTGCGCATCAACGGCTTGGCGTCGTGGGTGCGCACCGGTGTCCCGTCGCCGAGAACCGCGCCGAGTGCATCGTCGGCGAGCAGCGCGGCGGGGATCCAGGCGACCTCGGCCAGGCCGGCGTCGGTGACCAGGGCGATCCCGGCGAGCTCGCTGCGCCCCGGGGTCCCCACCCACCAGCCGGCGAGGTCACGCACCGTCGCGGCGCGCAGCGCGGCGACCGCCGCGGCCACGTCGCCGAGCTCGGTCACCTCGACCTCGAGCTCTTCCCCGCCACCCCGGGGAGCCTCCACCCCGAGCTTGGCCAGCGCTTCGCCAAGCCGGTCGGCGAGGCTGCGGAACTCGAGCAGGTCGAACAAGCGCTTGACGTCCTGCGGATCGGGCCGGATGCTCAGTGCGCCGAGATCGACGTCGATCGGCGCGTCGTCGTGGAGGACCATCAGCTCGTGGTTCTGACGGACGCGCTCCTCGTGGGAGGCGAGGTTCTCGCGCAGCTTGGGGGTCTGCGCGTCGAGATGCGTGAAGATCCCCTCGAGCCCGCCGTACGTAGTGATCAGCTTGGCTGCGGTCTTTTCCCCCACCCCCGGAACACCGGGCAGGTTGTCACTCGGGTCGCCGCGCAGCGCGGCGTACTGGGGATACAGCGCAGGCGTGACGCCGGTCCGCTCGAGGATTCCCGCTTCGTCGTAGCGGGCGTAGTCCGACACACCGCGGCGGTTGTACAGCACCTCGATGTGCCGGGCATCGTCGACGAGCTGGTAGGAGTCGCGATCGCCGGTGACGATCACGATCCGTTCCTCGGGATCGCGCTCGTGGGCCCGCTGAGCGAGCGTCGCGATCAGGTCGTCCGCTTCCCATCCGGCGAGCTCGACGCTGGTGATCCCGAGCGCACCGATCACCTCGCGCACGAGCCCCATTTGTTGGCGAAGGATGTCCGGAGCCGCCTCGCGGTTGGCCTTGTAGTCGGCGTGGGCGATGTGACGGAACGTCGGTTCGGGCCGATCGAAGGCGACGACGATCCCCCGCGGCTGGAGGTCGCGGATCAAGTTGATCAGCATCGAGGTGAACCCGAAGACCGCGTTCGTCACCTGACCACCGGCGGTGGCCATGTCCGTCGGCAGGGCGAAGAAGGCGCGGTAGGTGAGCGAGTTCCCGTCGAGGAGGAGGAGTGGCGGCCGGGCCGGGGCCGTCCCGCTCACGGGCGCAACTCGCCGGCCAGGATCCGCTCGGCGATGTCCCGCATCTTGGTCCGCTCGCTCATCGCGCTGCGTTGGATGAACGTGTAGGCCTCCTGCTCCTTCATCCCGTGCTCGTCCATCAGCACGCCCCGAGCACGGTCGACGACCTTGCGCGACTCGAGCTGCTCCTCGAGCTTGTCCACCGCCCCGGACAACGACTGCATCTCGCGGAACCGGCCGATGGCCACCTCGATCGCAGGGATCAGGTCGCTCTTCTGGAACGGCTTGACGAGGTAGGCGAGCGCGCCGGCGTCACGCGCCTGCTCGATCACCTCTCGCTGGCTGAAGGCGGTCAGGATCAGGATTGCGCAGAGCCGGTCGTCGGTGATCAGGCGGGCGACTTCGAGACCGTCGAGGCCCGGCATCTTGATGTCGAGCACGGCCAGGTCCGGCGCGAGTTCGCGCACCAACTCGATCGCCCGGTCGCCCCGGCCGGTCTCACCGACGACTTCGTAGCCCTCCTCCTCGAGGGTCTCTTTCAGATCGAGGCGGATGATCGCCTCGTCCTCGGCGATGACAACACGGATCGGCACGGCGTCACTTCCTCGTTCCACGTCGGTCGGCCTGCTCACGCGCTGAGCTGGTCGAGGAGTCGGTCCTGGCGGGCCTCGAGTTCGGAGATCGATCGTCGCAGCTGGGCGCGGCGCGCGCCGAACACCTCGGCGTGGCGCCGGGCGTCGCGGTGTTCACGGCCGGCCAGCGGCGATTCGGCGACGAGGGCCCGGGTCTGCGCATCGTCGGCTTCGCCGGCGATCTGGACGAGCTGCTCCTCGACGACGCGCAGCTCCTCACGCAGGGTGCGCAAACGCGTCCCGACCCCGATCAGCCGGCGCTCGACTAGCCATCTCGCCATCACCGGGGGAGTGTACGCGGTGGTGGCATGCTGAGCCGGTGAACGGCCCCGGTGACCCCTCCGGAAGCGACCGGTTCGGGATCGCCGACGGGTACCACGACGTCGACGGCGCGTGGCACGCGCCGAGCGACGACGTGCGCCGGGCGCTGCGCGAGGCGATCGGCGAACCGCAGCCCGGACCGCCGCTGTGGTTCGTCGAGCACGGCTCCCACCCCCGGCTGTGGTCCCCCTGCCACCTGACCCTCGACGACGGGCGGGACCTTGGTGTCGTCGACCGGCTGCCCGACGACACCCCGCTCGGCTACCACGATCTGCGCCCCGTCGACGGGGGGCCGACGACCCGGGTCGTCGTCCATCCCGCCGCATGCCCCGCGCCGCCGCCGGGGTGGGGGGTCGCCGTCCAGCTCTACTCGCTCGGCTCGGCCGGTTCGCAAGGGATCGGCGACCTGGCCGACGCCGCCGCGCTGGCCCGTTGGGTGCAGGCCGCGGGTGGCACGGCGATGCTCCTCAGCCCTCTGCACGCGCCGTCGCCCGGCGGGCACCAGCAAGACAGCCCGTACTACCCCTCGACGCGCCGCTGGCGGAACCCACTGCACCTGCGCGTCGACGGCCTCGACGGCTGGCGCCGACCGCTCGTCGAGCGCGACGAGGTGTGGGCCGAGAAGCGGGCCGCACTGTGGGAGCGCTTCCGGGCCCGGTCCGCCGACGAGGACGCCGAGTTCCGCGCCTGGTCGGCCGGGCACGGAGATTCTCTCGGACAGTGGGTGCGCTGGGCGGCCGGTGCCGAGGGTCGCCAGCAGCGCGAGACGCGCGAGTTCCACGGGTGGCTGCAATGGTCCTTCGACCGCCAACTGGCCGAGGCACGCGCCACGGCCCCCGCGGTGAGCCTGATCGGCGATCTGGCGATCGGCTTCGATCCCGACGGTGCGGATGCCGAATTGTACGGCGACTTCGTCGCCCGCGGCTGGAGGATCGGCGCCCCGCCCGACCCGTTCAACGCCGCTGGGCAGGACTGGGGCCTGCCGCCGCTGATCCCTTGGCGGCTGCGCGCCGCCCGTTACGAACCGTTCATCCAGACGGTGCGCGGCACTCTGCGCGGCCTCGGTGGCCTGCGCATCGACCACGTGATGGGGATGTTCCGCCAGTTCTGGGTACCGCCCGGGCGGGGCGCGACGCACGGCGCCTACGTCCGCTTCCCGGCCGAGGAGCTGCTCGCGATCATCGCCCTCGAAGCGACCCGCGCCGGGGCGTACGTGATCGGAGAGGATCTCGGCACCGTCGAGGACACGGTCCGCCCCGCGCTGCAGCGCTTCGGCATCTTGCGGACGACCGTTGCGTGGTTCGAGGGGGGGTCGCCGAGCCGCTATCCGGCGGGCTCGCTGGCGACGCTGACGACCCACGACCTACCGACCACCACCGGCTTGTGGCGGGGGGTCGACGGCGACGCGGCCCTGCGCCGGACGCTGAGCGCGCTGATCGGCCCACCACCGCCGAGCAGCGCCGCCGAGGTCGTCGAACGCGCCTACCGGGCCCTCGCCGCGGCTCCGTCGGTGCTCAAGCTGGCGACGCTCGAAGACCTCTGCCTCAGCGAGTTGCGCCCGAACGTTCCCGGCACGACCGTCGAACGGCCGAACTGGCGCCTGCCCCTGCCGTTGACGATCGAGGAGATCGTCCGCTCGCCGATCCCCGCGCAGGTCGCCGCGGCGCTCGGAGCCGCGCCCCACACAGCGAACCGCTGAGCGCTCGGCGCCACCGGTGCCCGAGGTGGGGCTCGAACTCCTGCCGAACGGCTGTCCGGCAGCGCCCTCCCGAGACTCACATGACCGATCATCAGGCATTTCGCGATTCACGGATGCCGGTCTGTCCCGGTCAATACCTCCTGGCCGCCGTGCGCTTGTACCCACGCCGGGCCACGGTCTCCGTTGATCGCCCCCAGGCCCCCAGCACTGTTGATCCCCACTTTCCGTGGTCACACCTCGCGCTTCCGGTGTAAGGTCCGTTCGCCGATCGGGGCGGTTGCGACGCCGGCTGGGTTGCGCCCGGAAGTCGCGTGCTTTACGCTCGCCATCAATCTTTCCCGCCTTTCGGGACGCTTCGGCTGAACGGAATGGCGGGGTTTTACATGCGCGAAGGAGTTGTTCGCTCCGCCGGGAGCGCACTTCGTCGAAGGTCAGGTCTATCCGCGACGGCTGGGCGTGCTCCTCACCCAGCGAGGACGGGTAATCGACAGCGAACGCCAACTCGAGTTCGTGAAGGTCTTCCGTGGCGAGCCCTCCGGGAAGCACTCGCCGACCGGCCAGGCTGCCTGTCAACGGCAGGTCCGCTACTGGTCCTCCCAGGTCCGAGTCGAGGCGATCACCCGCCCGCTGCACTACTACCCCAAGCGATATCGCAACGGTGTCGAGCAGTTCGAAGCCCGAGAGAAGGGGATCGATGTGCTCATCGCCCTGGCGATCGCCCTCAGCGCCGAGCGAGACGAGTACGACGTGGCTGTCCTGTTCTCCGCCGACAGCGACTGACTACCCGCGCTGGAGCAAGCCCGAGCAGCGGGCAAGAAGGTGGAGGTGGCCGCCTGGACGCCCGACCACGGGTACGCCAGTCGTCTCACCCTTCCTGGGATGTGATGCCACTACCTCGCGCGAACCGACTATCAGAGGGTGGCCGACCCGACGGACTACACCCTTCCTGGTTCCGAACCACCGCCGGCGGACCCGTGACCCCCAGGGTCGGGAGGGGCCCCCTACAACATTCGAGGTTGATCCCCGGTTCCAAGCGTGCTCCGCCGCCCAGAGCTTGCAGTCGGTCGAGGCGTTGGACGAGTTCTTCGGATTCGAGGCGGCCGAGATCTCGTCGGGACGTCCTGATGGCCAGGTGTAGTTGGTCAGCGACGGGTTTGGCGCGGTCCCCCAGCTCGCGAGTCAACAGGTATCCCACCTCCACGATCACCAACTCGGAGGTGATCAAGGGGCCGGCCGCGGCGGCCAGCAGGTCATCTCGGTCACCGGCAAGCCCCTCGTCTACCGCGATCGCCGCTGCCGGTGATCCGCTCACGCCCTGAGATCGAAATGTTGGCCAGATCTTGGCGGAGACGGCTTCGGGGTCGCCCGATGAATCCATCGGCTCTGGCCGCACCCCTGCCGACCTGCTGCTCGCTCAGTGCCCGAGGTGGGACTCGAACCCACACGCCCTTCCGGACAACGGATTTTGAGTCCGTCGCGTCTGCCATTCCGCCACTCGGGCAAGTAGCGAGGAGAGGCTAGCGGTCCGGGAACCGCGCCGCGGTCGTGCTACCGGTCGGTAGCAAAGGAGGCACCTCGCGGAGCGTCTAGCCTGGGCGATGCCAGGGGGCACGTCCACAGGAGACCGTCCATCACGATGCTTGCATTCACCTTCCCCGGTCAGGGGTCGCAGCGACCCGGGATGGGCCGACCGTGGGTCGACCACGAGAGCTGGGAGCTGGTCGAGGAGGCGACCGCCGTCGCCGATCGGGACATCGCTCGCTTGCTCCTCGACGCTGATGCCGAGGAGCTCAAGGACACGCGCAACGCCCAGTTGACGACGTTCGTGTCCAGCTTGATGGTCCTCGACGCCGTCGAGCGCCTGGGCATCGAGCCGACGGTCTGCGCCGGGCACAGCCTCGGCGAGTACACCGCACTGACCGCCTCCGGTGCGCTCGGCTTCGACGACGGGGTGAAGCTCGTCTGCGAGCGGGCCGAGGCGATGCACGACGCGGGCATCGAGCACCCGGGGACGATGGCGGCCGTTCTCGGCCTCGACGACGACTTGGTCGAGATCGCCTGCCGGCGCGCCGACGCCGACGTGTGGGTCGCCAACTTCAACGCCCCCGGGCAGGTGGTCATCGCCGGCTCGGTGGACGGCGTCGCCGCGGCGTCTACCCACGCCAAGGATCTCGGGGCGAAGAAGGTGATGTCGCTACCCGTTGCCGGAGCCTTCCACACCCCGTTCATGACCCCGGCACGCGACCGGCTGCGCAAGGCGATCGCCGAGGCGAACCCGCGCGACACCGAAGTTCCGGTGATCTCCAACGTCGACGCTCTGCCCCACGACCGCGGCGAGGTGTGGGCAAGCCTTCTCTCGGCCCAGTTGTCCTCCCCGGTCCGCTGGAAGCAATGCCTGCTCGCCCTGCAGGACCTCGGTGTCACCGATTACCTCGAGCTCGGCCCCGGTGGGGTGCTCACCGGGATGGCCAAACGGACCGTCAACGCAGCGCGGACGATCTCGGTGTCCACCCCTGACGAGCTGAACAAGTTGCTCGACTTCATCGCCACGGCCCAGCCGGAACGGCCTCACGGCCACGAAGGTGAGCACCTCTTCGCCGTCGAACGGCTCGTGGTCAGTCCGGCAGCCGGGGTCTTCACCCCTGTCCAGGGACTCACCGGTGGCAGCCGGATCGAGGTCGGGATGATCCTCGGGACGGTCGCCGAGCACGAGGTGCGCTCCCCGTTCGCCGGGGTGTTGCAGAGCTACATCGCGGTGGTCGGTGAACGCCTGACGGCTCGCCAGCCCGTCGCCTGGCTGAGGACGGCCTGAGATGCCCCCGGTACCGCGTACTGCGACGGGCGCGGTGATCACGGGATGGGGTACCGCCCTGCCCCCGAAGGTGCTCACCAACCATGACCTGGAGCAGATGGTCGAGACGAACGACGAGTGGATCGTCGAGCGGACGGGGATCCGCGAGCGCCACGTCGGCGGGACCACCGCCGGGTTGTCGATCGAGTCGGGACGGGCGGCCCTCGCCGCCGCCGGCGTCGACCCGTCGGAGATCGACGTGCTCGTGCTCTCGACGACGACACCGGACCGCACCGTCCCGGCAACGTCGGCGACCGTGCAGAACGAACTCGGTCTGCGCTGCGGCGCATTCGACGTCAACGCGGCGTGCTCCGGGTTCGTCTACGCACTCGTCGTCGCCCACGGCCTGATCTCGATGGGGGCGCGCAAGGCGCTCGTGATCGGCACCGACACCCTCGCCCGGATCACCGACTGGGACGACCGCAACACCGCCGTGCTGTTCGCCGACGGTTCCGGAGCGGTGGTCCTCGAAGCGACGCAGGGTGCCGGCCAGTTGCTCGGTTGGGACCTCGACGCCGACGGCTCCGCGGAACGGTACCTGTACGCCGAGATCGGCGGCTTCCTCAAGATGGAAGGCAAGGAGGTCTTCCGCCGGGCGGTGAGGATCATGGTCGAGTCCGCCCAGAAGTCGATCGCCGCGGCCGGACTGACCACCGAGGACATCGCCCTGATCGTCCCCCACCAGGCGAACGTGCGGATCATCGACGCGGCGTGCAGCCGGCTGGGGATCCCCATGGAACGAGCGGCGACGGTCCTCCACCGTACGGGGAACACATCGTCGGCATCGATCCCCCTCGCCTTGGCCGATGCGTTGGACAGCGGGCGAGTGCGGGACGGCGACAACGTGCTCCTCGTCGGCTTCGGGGCGGGGATGACCGCAGCCAGCGCGGTGCTCCGCTGGGGCGGTCGATGAGCCGGGTCGTCCTCGTCACCGGCGGGTCGCGGGGCATCGGGCTGGCGATCGCCGAGCGGTTCGCCGGTGCCGGTGAGCGCGTCGCAGTGACCTACAACAGCTCACCGCCCCCGGCGGGGTTGTTCGGAGTCAAGTGCGACGTGACCAGTGCCGCTGACGTCGATGCCGCGTTTGCTGCCGTGGAGGCGGAGTTCGGACCAGTCGAGGTGCTCGTCTCCAACGCGGGGATCACCCGGGACACGTTGTTGCTGCGGATGAGCGAGGACGACTTCACCTCGGTCGTCGATGCCAACCTGGTCGGCGCCTACCGCGTCGCCAAGCGTGCCGCGCAGGGGATGCTCCGCGCCCGGCGCGGCCGGATCGTGTTCATCTCCTCGGTCGTCGGCCTGCTCGGCTCGGCCGGGCAGGCGAACTACGCCGCGTCCAAGGCCGGACTCGTCGGCTTCGCCCGGTCACTGGCCCGGGAGCTCGGTTCGCGCTCGATCACCGCCAACGTCGTCGCTCCCGGTCCGGTGATGACCGACATGATCGCCGCCTTGCCCGAGGAACGGCGCAAGGCTCTGACCGAGGCGGTGCCCTTGCAACGCATGGCCCGACCCGAAGAGATCGCCGCTCTCGTCGAATTCCTCGCGTCGCCCGAGGCCGGATACATCACCGGTGCCGTGATTCCCGTCGACGGCGGACTCGGGATGGGGCACTGACCCCACCGCGTCGGCCATTATCGTCACTCTTCCCGCTACCCAGGAGTACACCGCCGTGGACCAAGAGTTGTTCGCCCGTTTCCGCAAGTGCGCCGTCGAGGTGCTCAACGTCAGCGAGGAACAGGTCGTGCCGGAGGCGAAGTTCGGCGACGACCTCGACGCCGACAGCCTCGACCTCGTCGAGCTGGTGATGGCCCTCGAGGAGGAGTTCGACATCTCCGTGCCGGAAGAAGACCTCGAAGGTGTGGAGACCGTGCAGAACGCGTACGACCTGGTCGTCGCCAATCTCGGATGACGGTGCACAAGACGCGCCGGCTGGAGGAGGACCAGCGCGGGCCGACGAGGGCGACGGGTGGGCGTCGCACCCCGGTGAGGACATGAAGGGCACGGGACGGCGGGTCGTCGTCACCGGGTACGGCGTCGTCGCCCCCTGCGGGATCGGCCGGGAAGCATTCTGGAACGGATTGCTCGGACCGAACGCCTCGGGGAGCAACGTGACGCGCATCGTCGGCTGGGATCCGTCGCCGTGGTACGAGAACGCCAAAGAGGCACGTCGCGCCGATCCCGTGCAGCAGTACGCGATGGCCGCGGCGACGGAGGCGATCGACCACGCCGGCGGCCTCCACGCCGACCCGACCCGCACGGGGGTGATCTTCGCCACAGGCATCGGTGGCCTGACGACGCTCGAAGAGCAGATCGAGGTCCGCCTGACCAAGGGGGAACGACGGGTGTCGCCGTTCCTCGTGCCAATGATGATGGCCAACGCGTCGGGCGCAGCGATCTCGATGCGCTTCGGCCTGCGCGGCCCGCTGGAGACGATCTGCACGGCGTGCGCGGCGTCGACGCACGCGATCGGCTATGCGGCACGGCTGATCGCCTGGGGGATGATCGACGCGGTCGTCACCGGGGGGACCGAGGCGGCCGCGACGCCGACCTCGATCGCCGGATTCAGCAACATGACGGCGATGTCCTCGAGCGGGAGCTCCCGTCCGTTCGACACCCGCCGGGACGGCTTCGTCCTCGGTGAGGGGGCTGGGGTACTTGTCCTCGAAGAGCGGCAAGCCGCGCTCGCTCGTGGGGCGACGATCCACGCCGAGGTCGTCGGTGCGGCAAGCAACGCCGATGCCCATCACATCACCGCGCCGGCGCCGGGCGGTGCGGGAGCGATCGCGTGCATGGAGCTCGCTCTCGCCGACGCTGACCTCTCCCCCGCCGACATTCGTCAGATTAACGCCCACGGAACCTCCACGCCGCTCAACGACGCGGCGGAGGCGGAAGCGATCGCTCAGGTCTTCGGCTCTCCCGGACCGCCCGTCGTATCGACCAAGGGTGTCACCGGGCACGCCCTGGGCGCCGCCGGAGCGCTGGAGGCCGTCGCCGTGTTGATGTCGTTCGCCAAGCGGCTGATCCCGCCGACGGCCGGCACCAACGAGCTCGATCCGCAGATCACCATCGACCTCGTCACCGGGGAGGCCCGCCCCTGGGAGCCGGGACCGACGATGTCGAACAGCCTCGGCTTCGGCGGGCACAACGGGACGATCATCCTCGCGCCCTGAGGACCGATGCGCCCTCCGGGGTCACCAGCGGACCCCGGAGGTGAATCCGACGAGGCTCACGCGGCGATCGCCCAATCCGGTGCCGCGACGAGCGTGCACGTCGGGCAATGGTGCAGCCCACGTGCCGACCACGCGGGGATGGCGAAGCCGAGGCGTCCGACGACCGCGTGGAGGTCGTCGAGGTCGTCCAGTTCCTCACCGGTCGTCGCCGCGAGGTCGACCAGCGCGAGGTTGTCGGCGCAGGTCAACGAGGCATGCACCAGCGCGGGGTCGGTGGGGTCGAGGAACAGCTCAGTCGTACGCATGTTCCGATCATCGTCCGGGGGTGTCGCAGAGTTTCTCTGGACGACGGCGCTGCCGCCCTCACGCGTCGGCGAGGACGAACATCAGCTCGCATTCGCAGGCGAGTTGCCCGTCGACGGTCGCCCGGCCATTTCCCTTGCCGGCGCGTGACGACATCCGTCCGAGTTCGACGGAGAGCTCGAGCGTGTCGCCGGGGACGACCTGCCGGCGAAAGCGCGCCCCGTCGAGGCCGCCGAACAGCGGGAGCTTTCCGGAGAAGCGGTCGTCGAGGAGCACCGCGAGTGCACCGACTTGGGCGATCGCCTCGCAGATCAGCACACCGGGCAGGGTCGGCCGTCCGGGGAAGTGCCCGGCGAAGAACCACTCCTCCCCGGTCAACGTCCAGCGTCCCGTCGCCGACCGGCCGGCGTCGACGGCGACGAGCGAGTCGACGAAGAGGAACGGCGGCCGGTGCGGGAGGACGTCGATCGGCGCGGGAAGGGGGACGGCGGAAACCACGATCATCCCTCCGCGAGCGCGGCGAGGAGGTTCTTCGGGGTGTCGGTCGGGCTGATCTTCGGCCACGCCCTCGCGATCTTGCCCGCCTCGTCGATCAAGAACGCGGAGCGCTGCACGCCCATGTACGTCTTGCCGTAGTTCTTCTTCTCCACCCAGACGCCGTACTTCTCGGCGACCGCATGGTCGAGGTCGGACACGAGCGTGAACCCCAAGCCGTACTTCTCGTCGAACTTCTTCAGCTTCTCCGGCTTGTCCGGGCTGACGCCGACGATCACCGTCTCGCCAATCTGATCGGCGACATCGCGCAGTCCACACGCCTGCGTCGTGCATCCAGG
Organism: uncultured Ilumatobacteraceae bacterium; assembly: GCA_964592165.1. Classification (GTDB taxonomy): domain Bacteria; phylum Actinomycetota; class Acidimicrobiia; order Acidimicrobiales; family Ilumatobacteraceae; genus JAWKHV01. Next base: position 12,527 of record CAZQEJ010000096.1, read on the forward strand.
CGTATCGGCTCGGGGGTAGAAGTAGACGAGCACCTTGCGCCCGGTGAGCTTGGCGAGTTGCACCTTGACCTCGTTCTGATCGAGCAACGTGAACGCGGGCGCCTTGGTGCCCTCGGCGGGAGTCGTCATGCCCCGACGTTACGCGACCGGCACGACGTGGCCCGGCAGCTCAGCACCTCGGGGTTCCGGTCCCAG
>CAZQEJ010000097.1:0-3490 GCA_964592165.1 uncultured Ilumatobacteraceae bacterium
TCACCTCCGAGCACGATCACTACGACGTTCTCCCCGCCCACCTGTTGGACAAGGCGAAGACGACATTGGGTAGCCGGGCATGAGCGGTTCAGCTCCCGGCGATCTCGCCGTCGCGTTCAGCTCTGTCGAGCGGCGCCTGCGCGAGGCGCTGTCTCCGGTCGGTGGGGACCGATCCCTGGTCACTGTCCAGCTCACAGCCCTCGACGCGGCGATCGGCCGGGCTGCCGCGCTGCTCGGTACCGCCAGCGATCCCACCGCCGTTGCTGGCGCGATCCGCGACCGTCCTGCCGACAGTTGGGGCGACGACCTCGATCAACTCCAGCAGATCGGGTTGGAGATCGGTCGTGCCCTGCGCAGCGTCGAGGAGGAAGCCGAGCGCGCCGCGCAGTGACCTGACCGCGACGCGGCGCGTCGGCTACTCTGCGAGCTCCTCGGGGTTGTCCTCCACGAGGCACTCGACGACCCGGCCGTCGACGGCGTCGATGATCACCAGGGCACGCCGGCGGGGCGCATCTTCGGCCGAGTAGAGCAGGACGCGCCAGGTCGGGCGGCTGCGCACACCCCGCCAGACCTGCTGGGCCGAGGCGAGTCCCGCGGGGAAGCGGGCGGCCTGCCCGGCGACGACCAACGCGTCCGTCTCATCCAACGTCATCCGCCACCCGGAGCTGATCGACATCGCCCCGGCGACGGCGAGGACCGCGGCGGCGAGGATCATCCCCCGGTTGATCAGCACCGCGTCGCTGCTCCCGGCCGCCCACACGACGAGGCAGCCGACGGCGGCGAGCAGGTAGAGCGCGCCCGGTATCCGGCGGCGGCTGTTGTCCGGGAAGTCGTACGCACCGGCGAAGGCGGCGAGCTCTGCCGTCGGGGACGGCGCCGACTCGTCCTCGTCGCCGCGTCGCTCGTCGCTGTCAGGGCCGGGCATCGGGTCTGGAGGTTACGGCTGCGGGCGCAGAGTCCACCAGGCAGCGCGGATCCGCGCTGCCGTCACCGGCAGCGCTTCGGGCAACGTGCGCGTCGCGGCGAGGGCGGTCATGAAGTTGGAGTCCCCCGCCCACCGAGGGACGACGTGCACGTGGAGGTGCTGGCTGACGCTCCCTCCGGCTGGCTTGCCCAGGTTGATCCCCACGTTCAAGCCCTCCGGGCGGTACTCCGCCTTGATCACCCGCACGCAGTCAGCCACCGTGGCCCACAACTCGGTCGCCTCGCCCGTGTCCAACGCCTCCAGGTCGGCAACCTCCCGGTAGGGCAGGACGAGCACATGACCGACCGCATAGGGGAACGCGTTGAGCACGGCGAACACCTTCTGGCCACGGTGGACGATGTGCGTCTCGGTGTCCGGCAGCCCGCTGTCCAGGATCCGGGTGAAGATGCTCGGCAAGTCGTCGCGCCCGACACCCCCGGCGGCGCCCGAGGACTGGACGTACGCGGCCCGCCAGCCGTTCCACAAGTGCTCGAAGGTCATCGACGCGATGGTCAGCCGCGGGGTACGGCCACTTCGGCGAGGAGCCGGTCGACGAACTCCGCGAGCGGCACGCCGCGCACGACCTCACCCCCCCGGGGATTGACTCCGAGGGTCTCGTCGGCGACGTCGTCGTCCCCGACGACGAGCACGTAGGGCACCTTCTCCAACTTCGCAGCCCGGATCCGCTTGCCCAGCCCGTCGGTCGCGTCGGTCATCTCGACCCGGAACCCCGCGGCGGCGAGCTCCCCGGTGACCCGCTCGGCGTAGGCTTCGTGGGCACTGGCGACGGGCAGGACACGTGCCTGGACGGGCGCCAGCCAGGTCGGGAAGGCACCGGCGTAGTGCTCGATGAGCACGCCGAAGAACCGCTCGATCGACCCCATCAGAGCGCGGTGGAGCATGATCGGCCGGTGCCGTTGGTTGTCCGCGCCGACGAATTCCAGGTCGAAGCGCTCCGGATGGTTGAAGTCACACTGGATCGTGGACAGCTGCCAACGCCGCCCGATCGCGTCGCGCACGTCGATGTCGATCTTCGGCCCGTAGAACGCCGCGTCGCCTTCCTTCACGCCGTAGGGCAGGCCGTAGGCGTCGAGTGCGTCACGCAGCGCGGCGGTCGCCTTGTCCCAGATCTCGTCGGACCCGACGTACTTGTCCGGGTCCTTCGTCGACAGGTAGGCCTGGAAGTCCTCGAAGCCGAAGGCCCGTAGCACCGACAAGACGAAGTCGAGGAGGTTCCTGATCTCGTCCTGGAGCTGGTCTTCGGTGCAGAAGATGTGGCTGTCGTCCTGGGTGAAGCCGCGGATCCGCATCAGCCCGTGCAAGGTGCCCGCCCGCTCGTAGCGGTACACGGTGCCGAGCTCGAACAATCGCAGGGGCAGCTCGCGGTACGAGCGCTGGCGGCTGCGGTAGATCAAGCAGTGCATCGGGCAGTTCATCGGCTTCGGGTAGTACGTGCCGTTGTCCATCTCCATCGGCGGGTACATCCCGTCCTTGTACCAACCGAGGTGTCCCGACGTCTCGAACAGGTGGGCGTTCGCCAGATGGGGGGTGAAGACGAACTCGTAGCCGCCGCCCGCGTGACGATCGCGGCTGTAGTCCTCCATCAGCCGCCGGACCGCGGCTCCCTTGGGGTGCCAGACGGCGAGCCCGCCACCGAGCTCGTTGGGGAACGAGAGCAGATCGAGCTCGACCGCCAGGCGGCGGTGATCGCGCTTGGCCGCCTCCTCCAGGCGGTGGAGGTGTTCGGCGAGCGCGGCCTTCGACTCCCACGCCGTGCCGTAGACGCGCTGCAGCATCGGCCCTTTCTCGTTGCCCCGCCAGTAGGCCCCGGCGACCTTCATCAGTGTGAAATGCCCGAGACGCCCGGTGGAGGGAACATGGGGGCCACGGCACAGGTCGACGAACGCGTCGGTGTTGCGGTAGATGCTGACCGTGTCCCCGCCGGTGAGCTCACCGGCATCGGCACCGTCGGCTGCGCCGGAGGTGACGCGCTCGATGATCTCGCACTTGTAGGGCTGGTCGGCGAACAGCGACAGCGCCGCGCCGGCGGACAGCTCCTCCCGCACGAAGGGCTGATCGGCGGCGACGATCTCCCGCATCTTGGCCTCGATCCGGGCCAGGTCGTCCTCGGAGAACGTCGCTCCGCCGGGGAGGTCGAAGTCGTAGTAGAAGCCGTCCTCGATCGCCGGTCCGATCGTGAACTTCGCTCCCGGGAACAGGTCGAGGACCGCCTGGGCAAGTACGTGGGCGGTCGAATGGCGCAGGAGGTGGCGCCCGGCTTCGGAATCGGCGGTGATGATCTCCACCGTCACCCCGCCGGGCAGCCGCCGGGTGAGATCCCACTGCGCACCGTCGACGACGGCGCCGACCGCAGCCTTGGCCAGCCTCGAGCCGATCGACGCGGCGAGGTCGGCGGAGGTCGACCCGGCGGGTAGCGAGCGAGACGACCCGTCCGGGAGCAACACGTTGATGTCAGCCATATCGAGCGACGAGCCTACCGACGGGCTGTCCGGCGGGCCGGCGATA
>CAZQEJ010000097.1:3590-12549 GCA_964592165.1 uncultured Ilumatobacteraceae bacterium
CGGCCGATCTTGATCGTGCACGGCAGGCGCACCTTGGGCATCTTCGCCTCCGGCGGTTGGATCTCGCGCGTCCCGATCACGCCGACGGGATACAGCGGGCAGCCAACCTTGAGGGCCAGGCGCGCGGCGCCCGTGCGCCCCTTGCGCAACACCCCGTCACGAGAACGCGTCCCTTCGGGGAAGATACCGAAGAGTTCGCCCCGGCGGAGCACCTCCTCGGCGGCGTCGAGGGCGACGATCGACTTCTTCCCTCCGGAGCGGTCGATGGGGATCATCCCCAGCGCGGGGAACAGGTACTTCGTCTTCCACGAGTCCATGTACTCCGCCTTGCCGACGAAGCTGATCCGCCGCGGCACGGTGAGCATCAAGAACGCCGAGTCGAGGAAGCTGACGTGGTTCGGGCAAAGGATCGCCGGTCCCTCGGCGGGAAGCCGGTCGAAGCCCTCGAGCGTGAACGACCACAATCGGCGAGCGATCGGGCCGGCCACCGTGCGCAACCGGTCCTGCGATTTGCCCGCCCCCGAGTAGTGGCTCACCGTCTCCGTACCTCCGTGGCGCTGGGGAGCTTAGCTGCCGCGGCGGCGCCGCCGAGGCGGTACGGAGCTCAATCGGTGAGGTCGACCCCGAGCAACGCCGCGGCCCGATCGACACGCCGGCCGTCGATCGCCGCGGCGTCGATCGCGGCAAGCGCTCGCGGGGTGTTCAGGTCGTCGTCGAGCGCGGCGCGCACCGCGTCCAGCGCGGCATCCGGTCCGCTGTGTGGCGCGGCGCGCCAGCACCGCAGTCGGGTGTCCGCCCGCGGCATCAGATCGTCCTCCCACGACCACTCGGTGCGGTAGTGGTGCTCGATGATCGCCAGGCGGATCGCCCGTGGGTCCCACGTCTCGCGCAGCTTGTCGACGAACACGAGGTTGCCCAGGCTCTTGGACATCTTCTGGCCGTCCTTGGAGACCATCGCCACGTGCATCCAGTGACGGACGAACGGCTCGCCGGTCGTCGCCTCGCTCTGCGCTCGCTCGCACTCGTGGTGGGGGAAGATCAGGTCGGTTCCCCCTCCGTGGAGGTCGATCGTCGTGCCCAGCTCTCGCAAGGCGAGCGCCGAGCACTCGATGTGCCAGCCCGGCCGCCCGGGGCCCCACATCGTCTCCCACGCCGGTTCGTCGTCGGCCGACGGCTGCCACAGGACGAAGTCGAGCGGGTGCCGCTTGTTCGGGTCCTCGACGTTCCCGCCCCGCTGCCGGGCCAGTTCGAGCATCTGCTCGGTCGTGTAGTGGCTGAGCGAACCGAAGTCGGGGAAGCTGGTCACATCGAAGTAGACCGCCCCCCCGCTGACGTAGGCGCAGCCCCGCTCGAGGACCATCCCGATGAAGCCGCGGATGTCGGGGATCGCCGATGACGCGCGCGGCGTGGAGTACACGGGCAGGACGTCGAGCGCCTCCATGTCCCGCTCGAAGCGCGCCTCCTCCGCGGCGGCAAGGTCGAGGTAGTGAACCCCGAGTTGGCGAGCCTTGGCGAACAACGGGTCGTCGACATCGGTCACGTTGCGCACGCAGCGCACCTCGTGCCCGAGGTCGATCAGCCTCCGCTGGAGCACGTCATAGGTGACGAACACCGCCGCATGACCGAGATGGGTCGCGTCGTACGGGGTGATCCCGCAGGTGTACATCGTCACCAGTGGGCCGGGTTCGAAGGGGACGATCGCCCGGCGGGCGGTGTCGTAGAGCTGCATCGGCATCAGTCAACGTGCCGATTCATGCCCTGATTCCGGTCAGCTTGGGGGCGACCCGGGTCTTGTAGCGGATGTTCAGCTGGAGGAGCACCGCGGTGAACGCCTCGATCGCCGTCGCGTTCTGCAACTCACCGGCGTCGAGCGGGCGGCACCCGGGGATCGCGTCGACGATCTCGGAGACGACCTTCGTCGCGCTCGGATCGTCGGAGCAGATCAGCACGTCGGAGTCGATCGGCTCGCCGAGGTTGCCCAGCTCCTTGGCCGGCAGGTGGTGGAACGCGGCGACGACGCGGGCACCGGGGACTGCCGCTTGGATGTGCGCGGCAACGCTGCCCCTCGGCGGTACCAGGGGGTGGAACTCGTTGCCCAGGCGGACCAGCGCGTTGGCCATCGAGATCACGACCTTGCCCTGGAGGTGCTCGGCGACCGATGTCGCCGTCGTTGCCGCCGAATCCCACGGAGTGGCGATGACGACGACGTGAGCCATCGCCGCCGCGGTGTTGTCCCCTCCGAGGAGGTTCTCGGCGAGGGAGGGCCACTGCTCGACGAGCCCGTCGCGGATCTCCATCGCCCGGTACTTCGAACGTGAGCCGAGGACGACCTGGTAGCCGACCGAGGCGAGCCGTGCACCGAGTGCGGTGCCGGCCGGGCCGGTACCTCCGAGGATTCCGATCTGCATCCCCGCAGCCTCGCACGCCACTCGTCCGCAGGCGCGAATCGGTGCGGCTACGGTCGGCCTGATGGGGCTCCTCGACGGGAAGAAGATCGTGATCACCGGCGTCCTGACCGAGGCGTCGCTCGCTTTCGGTGTCGCCCGCCGGGCTCTTGCCGAGGGCGCGGAGATCGTCCTCACCGGCGCCGGGCGGGGGTTGTCGTTGACCCGGCGCACGGCGCGCAAGCTCGGCCCGGGCATCGCCGTGTACGAGTTGGACGTGACCGACCCCGCACACCTGGCGACGGTGCGTGCCGCGGTCGCCGGGCAGTGGGGCCGTGTCGACGGGGTTCTCCACGCGATCGGATTCGCCCCGGAGGCGTGCCTCGGCGACGACTTCCTCGCCGCCGGCTGGGATGACGTGTCCGTCGCGATGCACATCTCCGCCTACTCCCTCAAGGCCCTCGCCGATGCGTTCGTCCCCCTGATGTCCGCCGGAGGGTCGATCGTCGGGCTCGACTTCGACAACCGCGTCGCCTGGCCGGCGTACAACTGGATGGGAGTGGCCAAGGCCGCGCTCGAGTCGACGAGCCGCTACCTGGCCCGCACGCTCGGGCCCCGTGGCATCCGCTGCAACCTCGTCGCTGCCGGCCCGATCCGGACGATGGCGGCGAAGTCGATCCCGGGGTTCGCCGCCTTCGAGGACGCGTGGACCGAGCGGGCGCCGCTCGGTTGGGACATCGGCGATTCCGACCCAGTGGCCAAGGCCTGCGTCGTGCTCCTGTCCGGTTGGCTGCCGGCCACAACCGGAGAGATGCTCCACGTCGACGGCGGATACCACGCCGTGGGCGCCTGACGCGCCACGGCACTACTTGGGGAGCGCCTCCGTCGTCGGTGCGGTCGTCGGCACAGCGGTCGTCGTCGTGGTCGTCGGTGGGGGGAGCTGGACGCTGGATGGAGGGGCGACGACGGGCGGGAACGTCGTTGCGGGGTCCTGCGTCGTGGACGTCGCCGGACCGCCGGCCGAGCTCGCCACCGGGACGTCGGGGAGCGTCGCGCCCACTCCGGCAACGGTGAGCATCGCCGGATCCACCGAGCAGCCGCGGTAGATCCGCTTCACCCGGGCGTCGAGCGCCGGATCAGGATCCGCCTCGCCGACGAGTGACTGGCCGTAGAGGAACATCCCGGCGAAGCCGAGCTCGGTGCGCAACGTGCTCATCACGCACTCCGCGCCCTGTTCGCTCGCCCCGGCGGCGATGAGTTGGGGAGCGCCCAGCCGGGCGAAGTCCCCGGCGGGCAGGCAGCCGTCGAACGCGGCGTAGACCGCTCCTTGGACGGTGAGCGGCTGGTCGAGCAACGCTCCGTCGAGGCCGAGGGCGCGCAGCTCCGGTGCGTGCAGCGTCGCCCGCAGCGCATCGCCGACACAGGTCTGGGCGGCGTCGTCGATTGCGACCCCGATCACCCCGGGAAGCTCGACGACGAGCCGTTCGATGACCGCGGCGGGCACGTCCGCGTCGGAGGGGATCGTCTCGCCCGGCGAGAGCAGGGTGCCGTCCGTACCCGCGGGGACGGTCGCTGTGTCGCCCGGCACGGCGGTGTCCGTCGTGCACGCACCAGCCGCCACGCACGCCACGGCGGCGATGGTTGCCCGCCCGACCGCCCGCCGGGCGCGCCGCGCCCTAGCGCTGGCCATCGTGTTCCTGAGCGCCCACCTCGCCGGTGCGATCCTCACACCGCGCGGGTGGAACCGGTCCAGAACGGGGCGCGCAGCTCGCGCTTGAGGACCTTGCCGGAGCCGGTCTTGGGGAGTTCGTTCGACCAGCTCACCGAACGGGGCACCTTGTAGCTGGCAAGGTGCCCCCGGGCATGGGTGATGATCGCCTCCGTGGTCAGCCGGGCACCCCCGCGGGGGACGACCACGGCGTGGACCGTCTCCCCCCATTCGTCGTCGGGGATGCCGAACACCGCCGCTTCGAGCACATCTGGGTGCGCGTCGAGGACCGCCTCGATCTCCGCCGGGTAGACGTTCATCCCGCCGGTGATGACCATGTCCTTCTTCCGGTCGCAGATGTATACGTAGCCCTCGTCGTCGAGATAGGCGATGTCCCCGACCGTCTGATAGCCGTGCTTGGAGTCGGCGACGTACTTGTCGTGCTGCTTGTAGTAGTCGGCGAACACGCTCGGGGAGCGGACGAACAGCTCTCCGGGATGATCGGGACCCGTGCCGGTGACCTCGTTGCCGTCGTCGTCGAACAGCTTGACTTCGACGTAGGGCGCCGGCTTGCCACACGAACCGGGCTTGCGCAGCTGGTCCTCGGGGCGGAGGATCGTGTTCACCCCGAGCTCCGTCGAGCCGTACACCTCGAACAGCGAGTCGGTCGGGAAGCAGGACAGGTACATCTGCTTGAGGGCCATGCTCCACGGTGCCGCGTTGGCAATCATCCGCTTCATCGAGGACACGTCGTAGCGGGCGCGCACCTCCGCGGGCAGGTTGCAGACCATCCGGATCGGCGTCGGCGCGGCGAAGGTGGAGGTCACCCGGTAGGCGTCGACGAGGCGCAGCCAGTCGACGGGGTCGAACTTGCGCTGCATCACGCTCGTCTGCCCGAGGGCCTGGGCCAGGCCGAGGAACCCACCAGGGCCCGAGTGGTACAGCGGCCCGGTGGTGATGTAGACGTCGTCGGGCGTGTAGCCGATCTCGGCGACCATCGCCGCGGCCTGCTCGGGGGTTCCCGAGCCCGTGCGCAGGGCCCCCTTGGGCTTGCCGGTCGTCCCCGAGGTGTAGATCATCACGGCGCCCGGCTCGACCTCGCCTCCGAGCTCGGGCTCGGCGTCGCTCGCCGCCGCGGTCAGCTCGTCGACGGAGAGCATGTCGGTCGGCGCCGGTCCGTCGAAGACGAGGATCTGCTCCACCTTGGGGAGCCGGTCGCGGATCCGGGCGAACATCGGCGCCAGCTCGGCGTCGACGTAGACGATCGACGCGTCGCAGTGGTCGACGACGTAGGCCGCCTCGTCGTCGGAGAGCCGGTAGTTGAGCGGGACGGCGGTGATCCCCAGCTTGCGCGCCGCGTTGATCATCACGACGACACCCGCCGAGTTCTGGCCGCACCAGACGACCTTCGTCGACGGCGGCCGGACCCCCAACGAGAGCAGGACGTTGGCCAGCTTGTTGGCCGCGACGTTGAGCTCCGCCCAGCTCAGGCGGTCGATCCGGCCGTCGGGCCGGTCGTCGATCACCGCCGGTTTGTCCGGCTGAACCTGGGCGTAGACGGTCAGCAGATCGGGCATCGCGCCGGTCTACCACGCGGGCGGTGTGCCGGGTGACGCTCCCCGGCCGTGCGGTCGGTGGCACCTCCGGCTGGCAGACTGCCCGCCCGTGAGCCTCGATACACGCCGGTGGTTCGACCGTTCCCAGCCGCAGACGCTGCAGATCGCAACGTGGCTTCTGTACCTCAACGCGTTCTTCGACCTGATCAACTTCCTCGGACGCGACGGGGCCCTGGGCTACGCACGGGTGGTCAAGGGATTCCCCGGGACGGTCGTCGGCCTGGCGATGATCGTCGCCTGCGTGGCCGGTGGGTTCCTGATGGCCAACGAGCGCAAGGTGGGCTACTACCTCGCGGTCGTCGCCGCCTTCTCCCCCTTCCTCCTGCGCTTCTGGCTGCTCAGTGGGAGCGGAGCGAGTGTGTTGACCAAGCTCACCGGCCGGGACACCCTCGGCTTCGTCTTCGAGGTCGCCCTGTGCGCGCTGCTCCTGCACCCGCAGAGCCGCGACCACCAGCGGATCTGGTACCGCTAGGCGCCGCGGTGAGCGATCGGCCCTGGGACCAGGCGGAATTGCCGACGGGCGCGGCCAAGGTGCGCGCCGTGCGGGAGATGTTCGACACGATCGCTCCCCGCTACGACCTGATCAACCGGCTGATGACGTTCCGTCTCGACGTCCGTTGGCGGCGCCGAGCGCTCACCGAGCTCGCTCTCCCGGCGGGCAGCCTCGTCGCCGATCTCGCCTCGGGGACGGGCGACCTGTGCCGCGGGCTCGCCGAGCAGGGCCTGCGCCCGGTGTCGGTCGACCTGTCGCTCGGGATGCTGCGCGCCGACACGAGCGGTGCGCCGCGCGTCCAGGCCGACGTGCTCCGCCTGCCGTTCCCCGACGGCGCGCTCGACGGCGTCACCTGTGGCTTCGCCTTGCGCAACCTGGAGGCCCTGCCGCCGTTCTTCACCGAGTTGGCCCGCGTCGTCCGGCCCGGAGGGCGCATCGCCCTCCTCGACGTCGGCGTGCCGCGCAACCCACTGATCCGCTGGGGCAACGGGATCTACTTCGGCAAGGTCGTCCCCCGCATCGGGGCGCTGCTCTCCGACCCCGGGGCCTACCGCTACCTGCCGCGCAGCGTCGCCTACCTCCTCCCGCCGGCCGAGCTCGTCGCCGAGCTGCGCGCCGCGGGGTTCCCCGACGCCGGGCACCGCCAGCTCAGCGGCGGGATAGCTCAGCTGTTCACCGGCACCCACCTGACGGTGGCCTGATGCGGGCGCGCACCCGCGCCCTGGCCCGCACCGTCGACCTCGACGCGTTCGCCGGGCCCGACGGGATGCTCTTCGTCCGTGACGGCGTCGGCCTCGCCGGGCGCGGCGTCGCGGCCCGGGTCACCGTCGAGGACGTCGCCGGGGCGCTCGCCGCGATCGAGACCACCGACGAGGTCGGCGAGCCGGGGTGCGGCCCGGTCGCCTTCGGCGCGCTGCCGTTCCTCCCCGGTTCGCCGGCAGAGATGGTCCTCCCCGCCGTCGTCGTCGGGCGTGGACCCGACGGGCACCGGTGGGTCACCGAGATCGACGGTGCCGAGGCCGATCTGACGCCCGCTCCGTCACCGCGGGCCGCGGCGGCGGAGTTCGCCGTCCGCCCGCTGACACCGGTCGCCGCCTATCTCGAGGCGGTCGACGCGGCGCGCCGGGCCGTGCGTAACGGCGACCTCGACAAGGTCGTCATCGCCCGCGACGTTCTCGTCAGCTCGTCCGAGCCGCTCGACGAGTACGCGATCGCCTTGCGCCTGCGCGCCTCGTTCGGCTCGAGCTACCGCTACCGCGTCGACGGGTTGCTCGGCGCGTCACCAGAACTGCTCGTCGCCCGCCACCGGGACATCTGCCGCTCGCACCCGTTGGCCGGCACCGCGCCGCGGCGCGGCGATCCGGCGACCGACGCCCGGGCGGCGAACGAGTTGCTGGCCAGCGTGAAGAACCAGCTCGAGCACCGCGTCGTGATCGACGCCGTGCACGACACGCTCCTCCCCTACTGCAGCTACCTCGACTGGGAGCCCGAACCGTCGCTGCTCGCCGTGGCCAACGTCGTCCACCTGGCCACGCTCGTCGAAGGCCGGTTCAGCTCTCCCCCGCCGAACGTCGTCGACCTCGTCCGCCTGCTGTCGCCGACGCCCGCGCTCGGTGGTCACCCCCGTGACGCGGCGCTGGCGATGATCGAGCAGCTCGAGCACTCGCCGCGCGGCCGCTATGGGGGGGCGGTCGGCTGGGTCGACGCGGCCGGCAACGGGACGTGGGCGGTGACGATCCGCGGCGCGGAGCTTTCTGCGGATCGCCTTTCCGCCCGGCTGTTCGCCGGCGGGGGGATCGTCGCCGCCAGCGAGCCCTATGCCGAACTGGAAGAGACGCAGTCCAAGCTGCAGGCGATGCTCTCGGCGATCATCCGGCCCTGAGCCACGCCTGCGTCGCCGGGCGCGGCGGACGGCGGCTCAGACGCGGAACAGCGTGCGGTCGCTCATCGGCTCCGCGGGAACCGGCCACACGTCGTCGGCGAGGAGTGGCAGGCGGGCCGCCCACGGGTTGCGCACCGACGGTGGGGGCGTCCCGCTTGGGCGCCGCCAGGCGGCAGCGGCGGGAACCTTCCCCGAGCTGTCGACGACGACGACGACCGTCCCGATCCTGGCCCAGTCCCAGAGGAACTCGGCGTTCGCCGGTGCCTGGCGGACGCACCCGTGCGACGTCGGCACGCCGAGCGTCGACTCGGACTGGATGTAGCCGCCCGACGTTCGGGGGATGGCGTGGAACCCGATCGACTCGCCGTCGGTCCCCCGGGCGAAGCGCATCATGAAGTCGAGCTTCGTCCCCGGATTGTTCTTGACGAAGTTCCACCGGTCGACGGAGTAGATCCAGAACGTGCCCGTCCCCGGCAGGGCCCGCCCGCTGTGCCCCGACACCGGGTACGTGCGCACCACGGACTCGTCGTCGTCGATCAGCCAGACGCGCATCGGCGAACCCATGTCGTAGACGATCCGGCGCCCCATCCCGCTGTCCTCCGGGACAGGCGGCGCCTCCGAGGCGGGAATCGCGGTGCTCGTCCCCGCGGTGACGCGAGCGTCGCTCGCCGCTGCCCACGGCGCGCCGAGGACCCCGAGAGAGCTGAGCGCTCCCGCGAGCAGGCCCCCGAGGACGAACCGGCGCACGTTCATCATCCCCGAGTCTTGCATGGACCGCCGGCGCAGGCCACCGCGCCCATGGTGCTGGGCGGTCCGGTCGTGTCGGGGTGGCCGATCTTGGTGCCGTCGGGCCGGAGGGTGTGCCAGGTGCCGTGG
>CAZQEJ010000098.1:0-12063 GCA_964592165.1 uncultured Ilumatobacteraceae bacterium
GACGATCGCCGCCTATTCGCTGCGCGCCCGGGCCCAGCCGACGGTGTCCACCCCGCTCGGGTGGGATGAGGTCGAAGCCGCGGCCCACGGCGAGGCCGATCTCCGCTTCCTCGCCGCCGACGTCCTCGAGCGAGCCGACGCGCACGGCGATCTGTTCGCCCCGGTCCTCGGCGTCGTCCAGTCCCTGCCGCAAGGTCCGGGCTGAGCGCGTCCAGCGTCGTCCCCGGCAAGGGTGCTCATCGCGCTGCGGGGACGACGCGGCGGCTGATCAGCCCGCCGAGCAGCGCGGCGCCGACGGCGATCGCGAACGTCGCCGTGAGCGCGCCGGTGAGTCCGAACGAGCCTCGTTCAGAGGCGGCGACGATCGCCCCGCCGAGCGTCGTCACCGTGGCGAAGCCGAGCGAATCCGCGGTGTTCAACTGGCCGGAGACCAACCCCGCGTCGCTGTCCCCGGCCGAGGCCATCGCCAACACCGTGGTCGGGTTGAACAGCAGGCCCATCCCCAGGCCGCCCACCGCCCAGGCGAAGAACGTGGCGATCAAGGGCGTCCCGGTGCGGATCACGGGACTGACCAGCACCCCGCCGGCGGCGAGGAGGCAGAACCCGGCGCCGATCAGGTGGCGTGGGGCGACGCGACCGGTCAGGCGGGCCGACACCGCTTGGCCCACCGTCCAGGTCAGCGCCGCGCCGATGATCATCGCCCCTTGCGCCGTCGGCGTCGCATGGTGGACCCGGTCGGCGGCGAGGGGGATGAACGCGTCGATCCCGAGGAAGCCGACCGCGGCACACAACCGGCAGACGACGATCACCGGTACTCCTGGAGCCAGACGCGTCCACCCGGCGGGGAACAGCCGGCGCAGCGGTCCAGCGGCGATCACCACCCCCACCCCGGCGACGCCGACGGCGACGAGCGGGTGCGACGAGGGGAGACCACCGGCGACGAGCGCCGCGCCGAGAGCCAGGCGAAGGGCGAGGGGAACCCGGCCGGAACGCTCCTCCGGCGCGTCGGGTGCGGGGCCGAGGGCGAGCAACTGACGCAACGTCAACGCTGCGGCCACGCCGGTGAGGGGGATGATCGCGAGGAACACCCACCGCCAGCCGAAGCGGTCGGTGATCCACCCGGCGAGGAACGGAGCGACGAGGCTGGGCAGCACCCAGCCGGCGGAGAGGGCGGCGAACAGCTTCGGGCGGCGGTGAGCGGCGAACCCCCGGCGGACCGCGACGTAGGCGAGCGCTTGGAAACCGCCGACGCCGAAGCCCTGCAGGACACGTCCGGCGACGACCTGAGGCATCGTCGTCGCCGACCCGGCGACGACCAGCCCGGCGACGAAGGACAGCGCGCAGCGGGCGAACGGCTTGCCCGGGCCGTGACGGTCGGCGGCCTCGCCTGCCCAGGTGATCGCGACCAGGTTGGCGAGCATGTTCGCCGCGAGCGTCGCCCCGTACAAGCTCGACCCGTCGAGCTCGTCGACGATCGTCGGCAAGGCGGTGATGATCGCCATCGCCTCGAAAGCGGCGATCGTCACCGCGAGGAACAACCCGACGACGAGCAAGGCCCCCGCGTCGAGCTCGTCGTGGCGTTCCTCCGGCGGTGCGCTCACCGTGCCCGCAGCCGGCGGGTGCGGTGGGGGGAACGGCGCCGGCGGGTCATCGGGCCGAACCTATCCGCGGCCGTTACCTCGCGCTGACCTCGACCGGGGGATCCCCTTGCCATCGGTTCCGTACCGTCGGGCCCGCAAGTTATTCCCGACTCTTCGCCGGAGGTCCGGATGCGACGGCCATCGACCGTGTCCGCTGCTGCACTCGTCGCCGCGGTCCCGCTCAGCGCACTGCTCATCTTCGGGGCGACGCGTGGAGCGGCGGCGGCGACGACGGACACGACCCCGGTCGACGCGGTGCGCCTGACCACCACGTACCCGTCGCTGTCCGTCGAGCCGGGCTCGACGGTCAAGCTCGACCTCGACGCCCGCGCCCCGGTCACCGAACGGGTCGATCTCGCTGTCCCCGTGCTCCCCGACGGGTGGACGGCGACGTTGCGCGGCGGTGGGTTCGTCATCTCCGGACTCACCGCCGCGCCCACCGGGGGGGCGGCGGCCCAGCTCGAGTTGCGTGTCCCGGCCGCGGCGGCGCCCGGTGCATACCCGGTCGAGGTCGACGAGAGTGCCCCGCAAGGCACGAGCAAGCTGTCCCTGACGATCAACGTGCAAGCCACCGTCGACTCGGGCGTCGAACTGACCGCGGACTTCCCCTCGCTGAGCGGCGGCCCGGCGGACACGTTCTCCTACACGCTGACGATCACGAACAACACGCCGACCTCGGCGACGTTCAACTTCGCCGGCAGCGGCCCCACAGGGTGGACGGTGACCGCCTCCCCGGAGGCACAGTCCCGGGCCAACACGGTGACGATCGACGGGGGGAGCACGGCGAAGGTGACCGTGTCCGCCTCCCCACCGGCAGAGGTCACCGCGGGGCAGTACCCGATCGATGTCACGGTCACCGGGGCCAACGGGGCCTCGGGCAAGATCGAACTGACCGCGCAGGTGACCGGCACGGCCAAGCTCGCCCTGGCCACCGCCGACCAGCGGCTGAACCTCGGCGGGCCGGCCACCGGGACCCGTTCGGAGACCCTCGTCGTGACCAACTCGGGAACCAAGGACCTCAGCGGGGTGTCGTTCAACGCGACGCCACCGACCGGATGGACGGTGACGTTCAACCCGGTGAAGCTGGACAGCGTCCCTGCGGGACAGAGCGCGCAGGTCACGGCGACGATCAAGCCGTCCAAGGACGCCCTCGTCGGTGACTACGCGATCGGCATCGCCGCGGCGAGCGGCAAGGACAGCGCGAACATCGCCCTGCGCTACTCGGTGTCGACGTCGCACACCTGGTGGATCGTCGGCCTGGTCCTGATCGTCGTCGCTCTCGGAGCGATCTACGGGGTGTTCCGCAGGCTGGGCCGGCGATGAACGCGGTCCCGGTGATCGAGACCCGTGCTCTGACCAAGCGGTACGGCGAGGTTCTCGCCGTCGACTCGCTCGACCTGCGCATCCGCCGCGGGGAGATCTTCGGGCTGCTCGGGCCGAACGGAGCGGGCAAGACGACGACGATCTTGATGCTCCTCGGCCTCAGCTCGCCGAGTGGGGGGTCGGCGAACGTCCTCGGCCTCGACCCGACCCGCTTCTCGCTGGAGATCAAGCGGCGCGTCGGCTATGTGCCCGACGACGTCGGGTTCTACGACGAGCTGACCGGCCGGGAGAACCTGCGCTACACCGCCCGCCTCAACCGGCTCTACGGGTCGGTCGCGGAGAAGCGGCTGAACGATCTGCTCGACCAGGTCGGCCTCACCGGTACCGCTCCCGACCGCAAGGTCAAGGCGTACTCACGGGGCATGCGCCAACGACTCGGTCTGGCCGATGCGATGGTCAAGGACCCGGAGATCCTCGTCCTCGACGAGCCGACGGTGAACATCGATCCAGAAGGGGTGCGCGAGTTGCTCGCCGTGGTCCGCTCCCTGCGTGACGAACGGGGCACGACGGTGCTGCTGTCGTCCCACCTGCTCCACCAGGTGGAGTCGATCTGCGACCGGATCGGGATCTTCGTCGCCGGCCGGCTCGTCGCCACCGGGTCGCTGGCCAAGCTCGCCGCAGCGGTCGAGGACCGGTTCACGATCGAGGTCGGTGTCGCCGGTGTCTCGGCGATGTCCACCGCTGGGGCGGAGGTCGCGGCGCGCCTCGGGGCCGTCGTCGCCGACGGGGACGTGATCGCCGACGGCACGCACTGGCTGGTGGTCAGCGACCACGACGTGCGCGGCGCGATCGTCGACGACCTCGCCGGTGCCGGCTTGCGCATCGATCACCTCGCCCGCCGGGGCGCGGACCTCGACGCGGTCTACCACCGGTACTTCACCGCCAACCCCGCAGCTGTCGTGCTCCCCGTGGAGGCGGGTCATGCCCAGGCCTCCTGATCCGCAACCGGCGCTGCGCGGCGGGTGGCGGATCATCGCCCGCAAGGAGCTCGCCGACCACCTCCGCTCGGCGCGCTTCGCGATCTTGATCGTCGTCGTCGGGTTGAGTGGCCTCGCCGCGGTCCACTCGGCGAGCGGGGCGCTGCGCGAGGCGGCGAGCAAGACGGCGGGCGTGCCGTCGCTGTTCCTCTACGTGTTCACCGTCTCCCCGGACAGGGTTCCTTCGTTCGTCCAGTTCGTCGGCTTCCTCGGGCCGTTGCTCGGCGTCGCTTTCGGCTTCGACGCACTGAACGGCGAGCGCGCCCAGCGCACCCTGCCCCGGCTCGTCGCCCAGCCGGTGCACCGCGACGATGTCGTCAACGGCAAGTTCGCCGCCGGTGTGGCGATCATCGCCATCGCCGTCACGTTCGTCGTCGCCCTCGTCAGCGGCTACGCGATCGTCCGCTTGGGGATCAGCCCGGGTCTCGGTGACGTGGTCCGCCTGGTCGCGTTCGTCGTCGCCGCGGTGGTCTACGTCTCGGTGTGGCTCGGGCTGGCGATCTGGACGTCCGTCGTCGCCCGCCGGCCGGCGACAGCCGCGTTGGCGACGATCGCCGTGTGGCTCGTGCTCACCTTCTTCGCCGGGCTGATCTCCGGTGTCGTGGCCGACGCGGTCCACCCCGTCAAGGACTCCGGCAACGCCGCTGCGGTACTGGCCAACGCCCGCCTCGACCAGCAGATCCACCGGATCAGCCCGGAAGAGCTGTACGAGGAGGTGACCCAGGTGCTGCTCGACCCCACGGCACGCACGACCGCCTCGGTGATCGAGTCCAACCGTCTCGACCTGGCGATCCCCACCCGCCTCGGCCTCGGGGACAGCCTCGGTCTCGCCGCAGGGCAGTTGCTCACCCTCGTCGCCCTCGCCCTCGTCCTGTTCGCCGCCGACTACGTCGTGTTCATCCGCCAAGAGGTCCGTGCCTGAGCGTGGACCGGCGCCCCCCGACCCCCCACCCCCCACCCGTCGTCCCGCCCCGAGGTCCTCTCATGGAAACCAGCACAGCGCTGCTCGACCAGTCCGATCACATCCCGTCCCTGCCTCCTGCCCCGTCGGTCCCCCCCGCCGGCTTCCCCCCGCCGGCACCGATCCCGCCCCGACGGACCCGCCGTCGTCTCGGTGCCGCGCTGGTGGTCATCGCCTCGGTCGCCGGTGGTGCGGCGGCCGGAGCGGTGGCTGCCGGTCGCCACGACGGTGGTGCGCCGAGTACCGCGCCAGCCGCGGTGACCGTCGCTGCCCCCGGCGCGGCGACCGCCTCCGGTGTCGCCAGTGCGACCGACGTCTCCGGGCTCGTCGCCCGCACGTTGCCCAGCGTCGTCTCGATCGAGGTCTCCTCCTCCCAGGCGAAGGCGGCCGGGAGTGGGTTCGTCATCGGCGCCGATGGCGAGATCGCAACGAACGCCCACGTCGTCGACGGCTTCGACGACATCCAGGTGACTCTCGCCGACGGGACCCACCATCCGGCCAAGGTGCTCGGCATCGACCGCACCGACGACCTCGCCGTGATCAAGATCGACGCGACCGGATTGAACGCACTGTCCCTCGGCGACTCGACGACGTTGAAGGTCGGTGAGCCGGTCGTCGCCATCGGCAACGCGCTCGCCCTCACCGGTGGGCCGACGGCGACGACCGGGATCGTCTCCGCGCTCGGCCGATCGATCGACACGGACAACGGCGAGCACCTCACCCACCTGATCCAGACCGACGCAGCGATCAACCCGGGTAACTCCGGAGGGCCATTGCTGACCCTCGATGGCAGGGTCGTCGGGATCAACTCGGCCGGCTCGACGAACGCCCAGAACATCGGCTTCGCCATCTCCATCGAGCAGGCCAAGCCGATCATCGGCCAGCTGCAGAACGGCCAGACGGTGACCAAGGCGTTCCTCGGCGTGTCCACCCAGGAGCTCGACGCGGCGCTCGCCACGGCCAACGGGCTGTCCGTTGACCACGGCTTGGTGATCACGGACGTCTCCGGCGACTCCGGGGCCTCGGCGGCGGGCCTGCGCCCCGGGGACGTGATCATCGCCGTCGGAGGCAAGGAGATCGGCACCTCCGACGAGCTGCGTGAGGCGATCGCGACCGCCGGCCCCGGCGGGAAGCTGACCCTGAGCATCGTCCGGGGCAAGGATCACCTGACCGTCACGGCCACGCTCTCCGAACACGCGGCGTAACGTCAGCACGTGGTCCGGTTGCTGCTCGTCGAGGACGACGAGGACATCAGTGGTCCGCTGGCGCGTGCGCTGGAGCGGGAGGGGTACGCGGTCGAGGTCGCGGCGAACGGCCCGCGGGCCGTCGCCCGGCTGACCGAGGACCACTTCGACCTCGCCGTGCTCGACCTCGGGCTTCCCGGCTTCGACGGCCTGGAGGTCTGCCGCCGGGTCCGCCGCCAGATCCCCGACCAGGCGATCCTCGTGCTCACCGCCCGGGCGGAGGAGATCGACCTGGTCGTCGGTCTCGACGCCGGCGCCGACGACTACGTCGGCAAGCCGTTTCGCCTGGCCGAGTTGCTCGCCCGGATCCGTGCCCTGCTCCGGCGGACCACGGCTGCCCGGGCCGGGTCCGGGGACCCTTCCGGCCGGGAGATCGCCGCCCAGGACGTGCGCGTCGACCAGCGCGCCCGGCGGGCGTGGGTGGGCGACAGCGAGCTCGAGCTGTCCCCCAAGGAGTTCGACCTCCTCGCCGTGTTGGTCCGCGATGCCGGCGCCGTCGTCAGCCGGGAGCAGCTGATCGAAGAAGTGTGGGACGAGAACTGGTTCGGGCCGACCAAGACGCTCGACATGCACGTGTCCACCTTGCGCCGCAAGCTCGGTGACGACCCGGCCAAGCCGCGCTACATCACCACCGTGCGCGGCGTCGGGTACCGCTTCGAGGTGCCGTGAGCGGTGCCCGGAGCAGTCCCGGCCCGTGGCCCAGCCCGTGCGGAGGCTGAGCGGTGCGCCGGCGGCTGCTGCTCTCCTTCCTCGGCATCGCTCTCCTCGCGGTCGTTGCTCTCGGGGTTCCCTGCGGCGTCGTCGGGGCGCGGCTGGTGCGCACCGAGGCCGTCGAGCGCTTGCAGCGGGAAGCCGACGCGTTCGGCATCGCCGTGGAGACGATCAACGTCGGCGGGTCGGTCCCGGTGGAGACGCTCGACCGTTACCTCGACCGCGACTCACGAGTGACGATCCTCGACCCCCAAGGCCATGTGATCGGTCGCGGCGGGGCCACGTCGGTCGGGGCCAGGCCGCTCGTCGCGACGACGGTGATGCCCAGCGGAGCGACCGTCATCGTCGAGCTCGACCGCGGACCGACCCAGCGCAAGGTGCTCGTCGTGTGGACGGTTGTCGTCGCCGTCGCTGCTGCCGCGCTCGTCGCCGCGGGTGTGGCGGCGATCGTCCAGTCCCGTCGCCTGGCCCGCCCGCTGAGCGACCTGGCCGAGACGTCCAGCCGGCTCGGCGCGGGGGAGATCCTCGGCGATCCGGTTCCCTCCGGGATCGCCGAGATCGACGAGGTCGCGGCGCGCCTGCAGCAGAGCAGCGCCCGCCTCGCGTCGACCCTCGCCCGGGAACGTTCGTTCTCGGCCAACGCCTCGCACCAGCTGCGCACCGCGCTGACCGCCCTGCGCTTGCGCCTCGACGAGTTGAGCGTGCTCGACGACCCCGCCGAGGTCCGTGCCGAGGTCACCCACGCCGTGCGCCAGGCCGACCGACTGGAGGCGACGGTGGAGGAGATGCTCCGCCTGGCGCGCGGGGTGAGCGGAGCGGGGGAGAGGGTGGATGTCGGCGACGTCCTCGCCGAGCGGATCACCACTTGGCGAACCGTCTTCGAGCGGGACCGGCGCCAGCTCGTGCTGACGACGCCGGAAGGCGCAGAGCTGTCCGCCGGGGGGACGCCCGGCGCGCTGCGCCAGGTGCTCGACGTGCTCTTGGACAACGCCCGCCGCCACGGCCGGGGCACGGTGACCGTGACCGCCGAGCCGCTCGGCACGACCGTCGTCGTGCGCGTCGGCGACGAGGGCGACGGCGTGGACGCGAGCGCCGAGCGGGCGATCTTCGTCCGCGGCACGACGTCTGGCGCAGGGTCGGGGATCGGTCTCGCCCTCGCCCGGGAGCTGGTCGAGGCCGAAGGGGGGAGGATCGTCCTCGCCCAGCCCCGCCCCCCGGTCTTCGAGGTCTACCTCCCCGCCTACGCCGCCCCGGTCAGCTGACTGCGCCGGTGATGTCCGGAGCTTGGTGCGGTCCCCCAACCCTGCCCAGATCCCCTCACCCCTTCCGCCGACCAGCCACGACACTGCCTGACCCCGGATCTGGGCAGGGAATCGGCACGATGGGGGTCGTGCCGCCGTGATGGGAGTGAGTCAGCGGATGGCGGAGCCGCCGTCGACGGGGAGGGTCACGCCGGTGACGTAGCGGGCGTCGTCGGAGACGAGCCAGGCCACCGCGTTGGCGATGTCCTCGGGCGACAGGCTCCCGATCGGCATCGGCTTGCCCGCGGTGTAGTACGGCCCGTAGTTCGGGTCGGCTACGACCCGGTTGGGGACGTCGGGGTCGGCGCCCATCGGTGTGTCCACCGCGCCGGGGTGCACGGAGTTGACCCGGATCATGTACGGGCCGAGCTCCTGGGCGAGCGTGCGCATCAGGCCGACCATCCCGTGCTTG
The DNA here is from genome assembly GCA_964592165.1 of uncultured Ilumatobacteraceae bacterium. Classification (GTDB taxonomy): domain Bacteria; phylum Actinomycetota; class Acidimicrobiia; order Acidimicrobiales; family Ilumatobacteraceae; genus JAWKHV01. The sequence continues at coordinate 8,630 of CAZQEJ010000098.1, forward strand.
GCGGCGACGTAGTGGGAGAGCATCGGGATCCCTTTGAGACCGGCCGTCGAGGAGGTGAACACGATCGACCCGCCACGCTCGCCGGCGATCATCGCCGGGATCGCCGCTTTCGCCGTGCGCCAGGCGCCGATCAGGTTCGTGTCGATCACCTCCCGGAACTCGTCCTCGGACAGCTCCCACGTCGGGCCGTATTGGACGATGCCCGCGTTGGCCACGACGATGTCGATCCTCCCGAACTTGTCCATCGCCTCGTCGACCGCCGCGTCGAGGGCGGGCTGGCTGCGCACGTCGGCCTCGCGGGCGATGATCCCTCGCCCGGTCGACTCCACCCGGCGGGCGGTCTCGGCGAGATCCTCCCGTGTCGCCGCCGGATAGGTCAGCGTGTCGATCACCGGCGCGCAGATGTCCACGGCGACGATGTGCGCCCCATCGCGCGCCAGGCGGACGGCGTGTGCCCGTCCCTGGCCGCGCGCCGCGCCGGTGATCAGTGCAACCTTGCCCTCGAGCGTTCCCATGGCGGCAACGTACCCCTCACTCGGGGACGGCCGGGCCAAGGGAGCGGGGTCACCCGAGCTCGGGCCGGTCTCCTAGCATCGGCGCCCGACATGGACTCGCGCACGTTCCTCGGCCTGACCCCGAGCCACAACCCGTACCGCTGGTCGCTGGAGGTCGAGCCCCGCCTGTGCGCCGGGGGGAGCTTCCTGTTCGGTGGGTGTGGGCTCGGCGCGGCGATCTCCGCCCTGGAGGCCACCTCCGGGCGCAAGCTGGTCTGGGCGACGAGCCAGTACCTCGATTTCGCCCGGCCCGGCGAGGTGCTCGACGTCGATGTGACCCTTGCCGTCAGCGGGCACCAGATCAGTCAGGGCCGGGTGGTCTGCCACGTCGGCAACCGGGAGATCCTCACCGTCAACGCGGCGTTGGGCGAGCGCCCGTTCCCGTACGACGGACAGTTCGAGCAGATGCCCGACGTGCCGCCACCGCACGAGTGCGCCGAGCGCGAGCAGCGGCGCTTCGTCCCCGAATCGATCGCCTCCCGGATCGAGGAGCGGATCGCCAAGGGCCGCCGCCTCGACGAGCTGGACGGGACGCCGAACGACGGGCGGACGTTGATGTGGGCGAAGATCCCGGAGGTGATCGAGGGGGTCGACGCGACGACGCTCGCCGTGCTCGGCGACTTCGTCCCGATGGGCGTCGGCCAGGCATTGGGCATCCCCGGCGGGGGGACGAGCCTGGACAACACGTTGCGCGTCGCCCGCCTCGTGCCCACCGAGTGGGTGCTCCTCGACATCCGCGTCCACGCCGCCCACCACGGCTTCGGCCACGGTCAGGTGCAGATGTTCGCCGAGGACGGGACCTTGCTGGCCACGGCGTCGCAGAGCTGCGTGATCCGCTTCTGGGCGAACGAGACCACCGACAAGAGAGGGAACCGACGATGACCGTACCGATCCGCCCCGGGATCACCGTCCCTCTCGCCGGGCGTCTCCACGCCCAGCGCGACCGTTACATCGAGCTCGCCGATCTCGGGTACACCGACATCTGGTCGGCGGAGACCGACGGGGCCGATGCGTTCACCCCGCTCACTCTGGCCGCCGCCTGGGAGCCCCGGTTGCGCCTGGGCACGGCGATCGTCCCCGCCTACACCCGCGCCCCGGCGTGCCTCGCCTCCAGCGTCGCTGCGCTGGCCGACGCGGCGCCCGGCCGGTTCGCCATCGGGATCGGTTCGTCGAGCAACGTGATCGTCGAGCGGTGGAATGGCGTCCCCTTCGTCGAGCCGTACAAGAAGGTGCGCGACGTCGTCCGCTTCCTGCGCGACGCGCTCAGCGGGGACAAGATCGCCAAGAGCTACGACACGTTCCAGATCAGCGGCTTCCGCCTGGCCCTGCGACCGGAGGTGGCCCCACCGATCCTCGTCGCCGCGCTGCGCGAGCAGATGCTCCGCCTCGCCGGACGGGAAGGCGACGGGGCGATCATCAACTGGCTGTCGCCGACCGACGTGCGCCGCGTCGCGGGGATCGTCAACGAGCACGGGCCGGACAAGGAGATCGTCGCCCGGATCTTCGTCTGCCCGAGCGAGAACACCGACGTGGTGCGCGCCGCGGCGCGCTTCGCCATCGCCAGCTACCTCAACGTCCCCGTGTACGCCGCGTTCCACGAATGGCTCGGGCGCGGCCCGCTGCTCCAGCCGATGTGGGACGCGTGGAAGGCCGGGGACCGCAAGGCTGCCGTCGCCGCGATCCCCGACGAGGTCGTCGACGACATCGTCGTCCACGGGTCCTACGCCGAGTGCCGGGCGAAGATCCAGGCGTACTTCGACAACGGGGTGACCACGTCCTCGCTTGCGATCCTGCCCCTCGATCCCGACCTCGACATCCCCGCCGCGATCCGCGCCCTGTCACCATCCGCAGCCTGACGATCGCCTGATCGCCGGCGTGGCCGGCGATCAGGCGGCCCGGCGGCGGGGGAGAAGCTCGCCGTTGTCGGCCTCCGCCGCGGCCCGCCGCTGAGCCTGGGCCTCGAGCAGGGCCTTCATCTCGGAGACCGCGGCGAGACCGATGCGGCGTGTCTCGTCGTCGAGGCGGAGCTTGGCCGGGAGGCGCCGGCGGGGGCGAGGGCCGGGCCGGCGTCCACGCCGGACCGGGGCGACGCCGAGGAGGGTGAGTTGTTCGGAGGTGGAGCGGGCATCGGTGGTCATGCGCCGATCATGCGCCGGGGGTGTGCCAGGGTTGTCCGGCGGTGGTCGCCGGGTGCCGACGAGTCCGGGGAGCCAGATCAGGGCAGTGCGAGGGGGAGGCGATCGACGCCGCGGATCGTCAGACGGTCACGCCATCGGGGTTCGCCGGCGAGCTCGATCGCGGGGAATCGCCGGATCAACGTACCGATCGCGACCTCCGCCTCCAAGCGAGCAAGGGCGGAGCCCAAGCAGTAGTGGATCCCCGCGGAGAACCCGAGGTGGCGGTTCGCGTTGGGTCGGTCGAGCCACAGCCGGTGGGGGTCGGGGAACATCGCCGGGTCGTGGTTCGCCGCGCCGAGGAGCGTCATCACCATCGTTCCCGCGGCGACCGGCACCCCGCCGATCTCCGTGTCGGCGAAGGGGAAGCGCACGGTGAGCTGGACCGGGCCGTCGTAGCGGAGCAACTCGTCGACGGCGCGGCCGGCGATCGCCGGATCGTCGCGCCAGCAGGCGAGCTGGTCCCGGTGCTCGAGCAAGGCGAGCACACCGTTGCCGATCAGATTGACCGTCGTCTCGTGGCCGGCGACGAAGAGCAACGTGGCGAAGGAGATCAGCTCGATCGTGGACAGCTTGTCGCCCTCCTCCTCGGCGGCGATCAGCCGGGAGAGCAGGTCATCGCCCGGGTTGCGCCGCCGTTCGGCGATGATCGGGGTGAGGAAGTCGTGCATCGACTGGGCGCACTCGGCGGCCTCGGTCGCCTCGG
>CAZQEJ010000099.1:0-12046 GCA_964592165.1 uncultured Ilumatobacteraceae bacterium
GGGCTGGACGCTCGGGCCCACCGTGGAGGGTCGCAACGCGACGCACCAGATCAAGAAGCTCAACGCGAACCAGCTGCGTGTCATCCGCGACCGCCTGTACCTGCAGGAAGAGATCCCCGACGAGGCGCTGGAGGCGACCGAACCCCCGTACTTCCGGCCCGCGCAGGACTCCGTCGAGTACCAGTACATGATGGAACGCCGACGCGCCCTCGGCGGCTCGTTGCCCAAGCGCCAGACACACACCCGCCGGGTGATGGACCTCCCCGGCGACGAGCCGTTCGCCGAGGTCGAGGCCGGGTCGGGCACCCAGGCGGTGTCGACGACGATGGCCTTCACCCGCCTGCTGCGCAACTTGTTGCGCGACCCGAAGGTCGGCCAGCGGGTAGTGCCGATCATCCCCGACGAAGCGCGCACGTTCGGGATGGATGCGCTGTTCCGCGAGTTCCGCATCTACGCCGCCCACGGCCAGAAGTACGAGCCGGTCGACCACGACCTCCTGCTGTCCTACGCCGAAGCGGTCGATGGTCAGATTCTGGAAGAGGGGATCACCGAGGCGGGGTCGATGGCCAGCTTCATCGCCGCGGCGACGAGCTATGCGACCCGTGGCGTTCCGGTGCTGCCGTTCTTCACCTACTACTCGATGTTCGGTTTCCAGCGCGTCGGTGACCTGGTGTGGGCTGCGGCGGACATGCGCGCCCGGGGGTTCATGCTCGGGGCGACAGCGGGGCGCACGACGTTGCTCGGCGAAGGCCTCCAGCACCAAGACGGGCACAGCCTCGTCCTCGCCTCGGTCGTGCCCCCGGTCCAGGCCTACGACCCGGCGTTCTCCTACGAGATGGCGGCGATCATCAAGGCCGGGATCGAGCGGATGTACGGGTCTCATCCGGAGGACGTCTTCTACTACCTGACCTTGTACAACGAGAACTACGTGATGCCGGCGATCCCCGACCGGCCGGGGATCGAGCAGGAGATCGTGCGCGGCCTGTACTGGTGGGCGGCGGCACCCGAGCCGACGCGGACGAAGGCGACGGTGCTCTTCTCCGGCACGACCCACGCGGCAGCCCGGGAGGCCGCCGCGCTGCTCGCCGAGCACTACGACGTCGGCGTCGAGCTGTGGTCGGCGACGTCGTACAAGGCGCTGCGCGACGAGGCGCTGGAGGTCGAACGGTGGAACCGCCTGCACCCCGGCCAGCCACCGCGCACCCCACTCGTCGCCGAGCTCCTCTCCGAGGCTCCGGGACCGATCGTCGCCGTCACCGACTTCATGCGCATCGTCCCCGAACAGGTCGCCCGGTTCCTCCCTGGCCGCAACTTCCTCCCCCTGGGCACCGACGGGATGGGCGCGAGCGATACCCGAGAGGCGCTGCGCCGGCACTTCGAGGTCGACGCCGGGCACGTCGTCGTCGCCGTCCTCGCCGCCCTGGTCGCCCAGGGCGAGGCCAAGCCAGAACAGGTCGCCGACGCGATCACCCGCGTCGGGATCGACCCCGACGCCCCATCGCCGATGATCGCCTGACCCTCGGCCTCCGGCCCGATGCAGACCGATCCGCCGGGGGTGGATCCGCCCCCGGCGAGGCCAGCTCGCTGGCGACCGCCGGCGACGACGATCGAACTCGTCGTCACCGCCCTGTTCGCCCTCGGGCTGGCCTGGCCGTTCCTCCGCCCCGGCCGGGCCATCATCCCCTTCGACGGTGCGGCCTACAGCGGTCCGAACCTGCGCTTCACCGTCGACGAATGGTCCGCCGGGCGGCTGCCGTTGTGGAACGACCTGATCTTCGGCGGGGTGGCCCACCTCGGCAACCCGCAGACCGGGGCGCTCTACCCGCTGAAGCTGCTCGTCGCCGGACTCCCCACCGCACGGGCGATGAACGTCCTCGTCGCCGGGCACATCGTCGGGTTCGTCCTCGGATTGCTGTGGGTCGCCCGGCGCCTCGGCCTGCGCCCACCGGCGGGCTTCGTCGTCGCCGCCGCAGCGGGCGCGTCGGGGGCCGCGCTGGTCAAGTCGACGCAGTTCGAGCAGTACCTCGTCCTCGCCTGGGCACCGTTCGTCCTCGTTGCCACCCACGCCGTGCTGACCTCGACCCGCCCGTGGAGAGCGGTGCCCGTGGCCGGCGCGACGATGGCGATGACCTTCCTCGCCGGCCATCCGCAGATCACCTACCTCCTCGCCTGCCTGGCGGCGGCTTGGGCCCTCGGTGTGGCCTGGTCGGCCCGGCGCTGGCGACGACTCACCCATCTTGCCGCCGCCGGAACGCTCGCTGCGGCAATCAGTGCGCTGCAACTGCTCGCCGCGATCCACGCGACGCGGGACAGCGCGGTCGGGGCGTACCGGACCCTCGCGGCGATCGACGAACGGTGGGTGGTCGCCCCCAGCCGGCTCGCCCAGGTCCTGTTCGGCACCGTGCTCGAGCGCGACCCCGCCGAGTTCGCCGGAGGCTTCGAGCTCCCCGCGTTCGTCGGCGCGGTGGCCGCCGTGCTCGCCGTCGCCGGCGTGGTCGCCGGGTGGCGGGACCGTGATCGCCGCCCGCTGACGATCGCCCTCGCCCTCGGCGGCGCGGGTGCCCTCGTCGCCGCCCTCGGGCCGGCCACCATTGCCTTCCGCGCTGCCTACCGGCTCGTCCCCGGGTTCGCCCTGGCTCGGGTCCCGGCGCGCTGGATGGACGTCGTCGTCATCGTCGCCGCCGTCTTCGCCGGGATCGCCGTCGATGCTCTCGTCGCCCGCCGGATCGGGCGAGCGGAACTGGTCGCCGTCGGCGCGACGACCATCGTCGTGCTCGCCGGTGTGCTGACCGGCCGCCTGGACAGCGGTGGCGCGGGCACGGTGACCGCCTGGATCGTCGCCGGGGCCCTCGCCAGCGGTGCGCTCGCCATCGGGACGGTCCGGCGTGCCGGTCGGCTGCCGGCTCGCGCGGCGATCGTGCTCGCGGTCCTCGTCGCCGTCGAACTGGGGATCGGCTGGGCGCGTGGCGGAGCGCTGCGGCCGGCATACGACGTGAACCTCGACCGCGCTGGCGACCCGGCAACCGTGGGCCTCGCCGATGCCGGCGGGCTGACGGTCGCCTTCACCGACGAGGGTTCCGGCGATCCGTATCAGACCGTCGCCGGGCTGCGACCCAACGCCAACGTGTTCCGCCGGATCCGCTCCCTCGACGGCTACGACGGCGGGGTACAGGTGACGACGCGCTGGCTCGACCTCGTCCTGCGCTTCCACGACGGCCCGGACTTCACCCTCCCCCTGCGCAACCAGCTCGACCTCCCCCTCGACCCCGGGGCGATGGCCCGTCTCGACGTCCGCTACGTCGTCCTCCAAGCCGACCGCGACGCGACGACCCACGTCGCCGGGTGGGAGGGCCCGATCGCCGGTGACGCACGGCTCACGGTGTGGGAGAACCCGGCGTGGCGCAGCGAGGCGACGCTGTGGTTCGCCACGGAGCTGGTCCCCGACGATGCGGCCGCGGCCCGCCTCCTGCGCGGCGCGGCCGGCCAACGAGCGACGACCGCCCTCGTCGAACCGGGCGGGCCGCTGATCGCTTGCGACACGGGATGCACGCCGCAACCGGTGGCGCTGACCCGCGTCGACCCACGCCACCTGCGCGTCGAGCTCGACGCGCCACACCGGGCCGTCGTCGCCGTCGGCGCCCAGTACGACAGCGGGTGGGCGGCAACCGTCGACGGCGTCGCCGTGCCGTCGTTCCCGGTGGACGGGTTCTTCCTCGGGGCCGCCGTGCCCGCCGGGACGCACACCGTCGAGCTGCACTACTCGCCCGGTTGGGTGAGCCTCGGGACAGGGGTCAGCGCGGCCGGGATCATCGCGACCATCGGCCTGCTCGCCGGTGAGGCCGGGTACCATCGGCGCCGTGGCCGCCGGCACGCTGCACATCACCGGTGATGCCGCTGCCGACCGCCTGGTGAACAGCGACGGCACCGCGCTGCTGATCGGGATGCTCCTCGATCAGCAGATCCCGATGGAACGTGCCTTCACGGGCCCCGCGACGCTTCGTACCCGGCTCGGCCATCTCGACCCCCGGCGGATCGCGGCGATGAACCCCGAGGAGTTCGTCGCCGTGTGCTGCGCGAAGCCGGCGATCCACCGCTTCCCCGCCTCCCTCGGCCGGCGGATCCACGCCCTGTGCACCGTGCTCAGCGAGGAGTACCGGGGCAAGGGAGCGAACGTGTGGCGCGGCGTCGCCGACGCCGACGAGCTCTACGAGCGGCTGCGTGCCCTGCCCGGTTTCGGGGAGGAGAAGGCGAAGATCTTCGTCGCCATCCTCGGCAAGCGGATGGGCGTCACCCCCGCCGGGTGGCGGCACACCGCGGGGAAGTTCGGCGACGACACGCCGCGCTCGGTCGCCGACATCACCGACGCGGCGACGTTGGCCACCGTGCGCGAGTGGAAGAAGGCGCAGAAGGCACGCCGCCTGGACAAGCAGGACCGCCCGCTGGACTGAGCCCCGGCGAACGCGTCAGCGGCCGCGCAGGCGCATCCGCAGAGCCATCCCGATCATCTGCATGCCGAGCCGGAACGCGGGGCCGAAGGCGCCGGTGACCGCGCTCTGCCCGACGCGCGGCAGGTAACGGACCGGAACCTGGACGAGGGGCAAGCGGCGGCGCACGGCGAGGAGCATCATCTCGAAACCGAACGCCGAGCCCTCGGCGCGGAACTCGGGGGAGATCGTGTCGATCGCCTCCCGGGTCAGCACGCGGAACGTGCAGCCGACGTCGGAGAGGTAGCTCGTGTTGTACAGGACCTCGGTCAGCTTGGCCACGACCCAGTTCCCCCAGCGCAGGAACGGCCCCATGTTCGCCCCGGAGAAGATGAACGTCGTCACCGTGCGCGATCCGAGGACGACCTGCGCATCGGAGAGGAACGGGAGCAGCTTGCGCAGGTCCTGCGGGTCGAACGTGCCGTCCGGTTCGCAGATGCACACCAGGTCGGCCGTCGCCGTCTCGGCCAGCCCGCGGCGGATCGCCGCCCCGTACCCCTGGCGCGACTCGTGCACCTCCCGAGCCCCGGTGCCGGCAACCGCCGGCGAGGTGTCCGGGTGGGCGTTGTTGTTGACGACGACGATCTCGTCGACGAAGCCCAGCCCCTCGAAGCCGGCGATGCAGCCGGCGATCGACCCCGCCTCGTTGTAGGTGGGGAGGACGACGGCGAGCGTCTTGCCCTCGAACATCAAGAGCTCGCCATCGGGATGTACAGCTCGATCCCTGGCAGATCGAGGCGTCGGTAGCGGTCGGCCGGCATCACCAGCAGATCCTTGTTGAACGAACCCGCTTCGAAGGCAACCGCGACGGCGTCGGGGGACGCGGCGTCGACGCGCTGCTGGAGGTGCGGGTAGCGCACCGGCCAGGGGTAGAACACCGCGCTGGCGATCCGTTCGTCGGTCGCGTAGGAGACCGGGAGGACGATCCAATACGAGCCCTTGAGGTGGGTGATCCCGTGCTCGTCGAGGGCCCGCACCAGCGCCGCGTTGGCCGCGTTCGGATCGCCGAGCCTCGTCCCGATCGTGTGCACCTGGTAGGGCACGAGGAGCAGACCGACCCATCCGGCGGCCACGGCGACCCGGCCGAGCGTGCCCAACGACGTCGACGACGAGCCACCGAGCAGCGTCGCCAGGCAGATCACGACGAGGGGAAAAGCAGCGATCCCGTATCGACCGTCGACGACGAACGACGTGTGCTGGAACACGCCGAGGGCGAACCACCCGGCGACGGCGGGGATCGCCACCAACCGTCCCCCCGGCCCGGATTGGATCAGGCGGACGACGGCGAACACGGCCACGGCGACGAGCACGGCGTAGACGAAGATGCCCAACGGCCGGCCGAGGATCCACCGACCTGCGGGATCGATCAGCCCGAAGTCGCGGGGGATCACGTGGCGGAAGTACCCGCTGACCCGCCCGGTGTAGGTCGACGGATCGGCGTCGGTCTCGTGCAGGGAGGCGAAGTCGTGGAGCACGTTCCACACCAGCCACGGTCCGCAGCCGACGAGGAAGCCGACCGCCGCGGGGACGTGCCACTCGCGCCAGGCGCGCCGGTGGGCGGCGGTGACGACCACCGCGGCTGGCCCGAGCACGCAGAGGTAGATCGGGTGCTGCATGAAGGCGAGGCCGGTGAGCACACCGGCGAGCGCCGAACGCCAGCGCAGGGGACCGTCGCCGACGACGACGAGCATCGTCCACATCGCCCCGAGGACGACGACCAGACCCCCGGCGTAGGCGAGGTAGGCACGCGTCGAGATGACCAGCATCGCCCCGGGGATCAGCCACAGACCGGCGAACGCGGCGAGCGCGGCGCGTTCGCCGGTCAGGCGCCGGGCGATCCCCGCGCCGAGCACCGAGGCGACGAACCAGAGCACGATCGGCATCAGCTTGAGGAGCACGATCCGCCCGCCGAAGACCTTGACCACCGGGGAGAACAGGTAGCTCTCGACGATCACGGTGTAGTAGCTGTCCGGGATCAGCAGGTCGAACCGGCCGCGGGCGACGTTCATCGCCGACAGCCCGGTGACCGCCTCGTCGCTGTTCAGCACGCCGGTCGGGGTGAGCAGGATCCAGGCACGCAGGGCCAACCCGGCGAATGCCACCACCAACGCCTCGCGGCGGAGCAAGATGGACCGGAGGCGGGCGGCGTCGGGCACGGTCGAGGCAGGTTACACGCGGCCCGCGGATAGCATCCGGGTTCGCCCGAGGCCACCGTATGACCGACACCGCTCAGCTCGAACTCCGTCAGGTGTTGCCCCGCCGATCCGTCGGGCGCCACCTGCTCGACGTGTGGAGGTACCGCGAGCTGTGGACCCAACTGGTGCGTAAAGAGCTCCACGTCCGCTACCAGAAGTCGGTGATCGGCTTCGCCTGGTCGATGCTCAACCCGCTGTTCTTGCTCCTCGTCTACAACGTCGCCTTCACCCTCCTCGGTCAATCGTTCTCCTGGTTCGCGATCTGGCTCCTCGCCGGGTTGCTCGTGTGGAACTTCTTCGCCACGTCGCTGTCGACGGGGACCGCGGCGATCACGGCCAACGGCTACCTCGTCGGCAAGGTCAACTTCCCCCGGGAGATCCTCCCCCTCGCCTCGGTCGGCGCGGCGTTCGTCCACTTCGTGTTCTCCGGCCTGCTGATGGTCGCCGTGCTCCTCGTCACCTGGTTCCCCGTCGACTGGTCCTACCTGTGGCTCGTCGTCCCCGCCCTGATCACCCTCGTCGTGCTCGCCGCGGCGTTCGCCATCGCCCTCAGCGCGATCAACGTCTACGCCCGGGACACCACCCACCTGCTCGAGCTCGCCCTCCTCGCCGGGTTCTGGCTGACGCCGATCATCTACCCGTTCATGCTCGTCGAGCAGAAGCTCACCGACCACGGTCGTTGGGGGTACTGGCTGCTGGTCAACCCGTTGGCCGCGATCGTCATCGCCGTTCAGCGCGGCGTCTACGGCCGGCCCTCGGTGACCAACTCCGACGGCACCGTCAACCGGCTGCTCCCCGACCTGTCGCAGTGGTGGTACCTGCGCAACATCCTCGTCGTCTTCGCCGTCGCCTGTGTGCTCCTCGCCGCGGCGATCAAGTTGTTCGACCGAGCCGAGGGCAACTTCGCCGAGGTGATGTGATGGCCGCGATCGTCGCCGAGGGAATCTCCAAGAAGTTCCGCCTCTCCCAGTCGCGCACGTCGATCAAGCACCGCATCGCCCGGCGCGGCCGGCACGGGGAGCACCAGGACTTCTGGGCCCTGCACCCAATCGACGTGCACGTCGAGCAAGGAGAGACGGTCGGCATCCTCGGGCACAACGGGTCGGGCAAGTCGACGCTGCTCAAGTGCATCGCCGGGATCCTCACCCCGACCACCGGGTCGGTGCAGGTGCGCGGCCGGGTCGCTTCCCTGCTCGAGCTCGGCGCCGGGTTCCACCCCGACCTCACCGGCCGGGAGAACGTGTTCATCAACGCCGCGTTCTTGGGGATCTCCAAGCGGGAGATCGCCCGCCGGTTCGACGAGATCGTCGCCTTCGCCGAACTGGAGAGCTTCATCGACCAGCAGGTCAAGTACTACTCGTCGGGGATGTTCGTCCGCTTGGGGTTCGCCGTGGCAATCAACGTCGACCCGGACATCCTCCTCGTCGACGAGGTCCTCGCCGTCGGCGACGAAGCGTTCCAGCAGAAGTGCATGGACCGTGTGACCGAGTTCCAACGCGACGGGAGGACGATCCTGTTCGTCACCCACGGCGCCGATCAGGTGCGCCGGATCTGCACCCGGGCGCTCGTCTTGGACCACGGGCAGCTCGTCGCCAACGCCAGCCCGGGGGAGGCGATCCGCGTCTTCCGTGAGCACCTCCACGGGACGATGACCGGGCCGGACGTGACCGAGGTCGGCGACATCCCCGACTCCCCGATCCATCTCGGCGAGTTGCACATCGACTACCCCGACGACGGACGCACCTACCTCGTCACCGGGGAGGACGTCGAGCTGCGCGTGCCCTACACCGCCAGCGCGGCCGTGGACGACGCGGTGCTCGCGGTGGAGGTCCGCAACCAGCGTGGGGAGACGGTGTTCGCGGTGACTACGGACGCGCTGGGCACTCCCCTGCCCCAGCTCGACGGGCACGGCACGCTCAGCGTCCGCTTCGCCTCGGTGCCCCTGCTCGACGGGCAGTACCCGGTGAGCATCCAACTCCGCCACCGCCACGACGGGCGGATGCTCGCCTTGCGCGAGGGCTTGGACACGTTCGAGGTGATGTCCCCGTCCCGCCTGGAGGGGATGGTCGCCCTGCGCACGACGGTGTCGGCCGTGCAACGCGAAGCGGAGGTGGTCTGAGGTGTTCAGCGGGATCCACCGCCTGCCCGGCCGTTTGCTCGACCGCAAGCAGCAGCGGCTGGTCGAGATCGAGCGCCGGTTGAGCGTGATCGAAGGCCAGCTCAACCACTGGATCACAACGCTGGAGGCGATCAACCACACCGTCGCCGACCTCCAGCAGAAGTTCGCCGACGCGGCGGCCGACGTGGAGATGAGCGCGGCGCTGATCGCCTCGGTCGAGCGCACCGTCGCCCGCGCCGTGCCCCGCGCCGACGGCGCAGGGTGAGGATCTGGTTCGACGTCCAGGCGTTGCAGGGGCCGTTCTTCGAACGGGGCATCCAGCGCTACGTCCGCTCGGTGGCCGTCGAGCTCGAACGGCGCGGAGCACCGATCGCCGGGCTCGGGCTGAACCCCTCGGCGGGTGACGTCCGCCCGTTCCACCGCGACGTGCTCGGCTCGCCGCACCTGCGGGTGGCGTCCGCGGCGGCGCTGCGCGCCGCGGCGGCCGGCGGTGATCTCGTCTACGTGTGCGGCTCCGCGTTCGAAGGGTTCCGCCCGATCGACAACCTGTGGCCGAACTACCGCGTCATCCCCGAGGTACCGGCCTACGCGATCGTCTACGACACGATCCCGTTGCGCCGCCCGGAGGAGTTCCAGGCGACCCACGAGCGGCGCCGGTTCTACGCGGCCCGGCGGCACCTGCTCGAGCAGGCCGACGGCTACCTGGCGATCTCCCAGTCGGCCGCCGACGACCTGCGCACCGACGTCGACATCGGCACCAAGCCGGTGACCGTGATCGGTTGCGGCGTCGAGGCCCGCTTCGCACCTGCGGAGGATCCGGGCGCGGCGTGGGCCGCTGCCTCCGCCGCCGTTCCCGCGGTCGAACCCGCCTACCTGCTCTACGTCGGTGGCTTCCAACCGCAGAAGAACGTCGACCGCTTGCTCGACGCGTACGCCCGCCTACCCGGCGAGCTGCGCGCCGAGCACCAACTGGTGATCGGCGGCAAGGTCCCCGACGAGCAACTCGCCCGATGGCAACGGTCGTGTGCTCGTCTGGGGATCGCGGCGCGGGTCGTGTTCACCGGGCTGATCGACGACGACGCGCTCGTCGCCTTGTACCAGTGCGCCCGGCTGATGGTCTTCCCCAGCTTGTACGAAGGCTTCGGGCTCCCCGCGGCGGAGGCGATCGCCTGCGGCACGCCGGCGCTGGTCGCGGATTCATCTTCGCTACCGGAGGTGATCGGCTGGGAGCCGGGGATGTTCGACCCGCTCGACAGCGGCTCGATCGCCGCGCTGGTCGAGCGTGCCCTGACCGACGCGTCCTTCGACGCCGCGCTGCGCGCCGCGTGCGCAGCGGCTGTCCCCCGCCACCGCTGGCCGACGGTCGTCGATCGCCTGCTCGCCGCGTTGCCCGCGGCGCCACACCCGCTGGGTGCGCCGGCACCGCGGCGCGCCGCGATCATCGACGACGGCCGGCCCCAGGGTGGAGCGGAGCTCACGTCCGCCGCCGCCGAGTTCGGCAGCGGGTGGCGGATCGACCGGTACTCCCTCACCCCCGGACGCGGCGAGCTCCCGTTGCGCGCCCTCGGTCGTGTCACCGAGCCGGCCCTGTACGACCGCACCGTTCGCTCCGCCGGCGCCGGCGCCGGCGCCAGCGCCGAGCCCGCGTAGCGCCCCCGGCCCGCAACTTTGGAGGTTCGCGGGTTCTCAGGCGGCAACTTCCTCCAAAGTTGCCGCTCGGTCAGGAGAAGACGACGGTCTTGTTGCCGTCGACGAGAACCCGGTGCTCGGCGTGGGCCCGAACGGCCCCGGCGAGCACGGTGACCTCCAGGTCGCGCCCCTTGCGCACGAGATCGTCGGGCGAGTCGCGGTGGGTGACGTGAACGACGTCCTGGGCGATGATCGGCCCCTCGTCGAGATCCGCCGTCGCGTAGTGGGCGGTGACCCCGATCAGCTTCACGCCCCGGGCGTGGGCCTGGTGATACGGCTTGGCGCCGACGAACGCAGGCAGGAAGGAGTGGTGGATGTTGATCACCCGCCCGTGCCAGCGTGCGCAGAAGCCGTCGGAGAGGATCTGCATGTAGCGGGCGAGGACGACGAGCTCGATGCCCTGTGCAGCGAGCAGGGCATCGATCCGCTCCTCCTGCAGTTCCTTGGTCGCCGGTGACACGGGAAGGTGATGGAACTGCACGCCGTAGAACGCGCACAGCTCGGCGTGATCGGGATGGTTGGAGATCACGAGAGGGATCTCGATCGGCAGCTCGCCGGCGTGCCACCGGGCGAGCAGATCGACGAGGCAGTGCGGCTGGCGGGAGACGAGAACCGCGGTGCGCGTCCGGTGGTCGGAGAAGCGCACCTCGGCGACCATCCGGTGGCGCGCCGCGAGCGGGGCGAACGCGCCGGCGATGCGCTCGCGAGGGAGGTCGAACCCGTCGAGCTCGAACTCGACGCGCTGGAAGAACCGCGCCGTCGTCGCGTCGGTGTGCTGTTCGGCGTGGACGATGTTCCCGCGGTGCTCGGCGACGAACCCGGCCACCGCGGCGACCAACCCCCGCTGATCGGGGCAGGTGAGCAAGAGGATCGCCGTGGCCATCGCCGCGGCAGGCTACGGCTCAGGCTCCGGCTTGACTGCTGTGCCAGCGCCAGGCTGATTCGATGATCTCCTGCAACCCGTAACGAGGCGTCCAGCCGAGCATCTCCCGGGCGCGCCGGTTGTCGGCGTAGGTCTCGCTCGGGTCACCGGCCCGGCGGGCGGTGTAGGAGTGCGGGACCGGACGGCCGGCGACCCGCGCCGCGACGTCGATCACCTCCTTCACCGACGAGCCCGTCCCCGTGCCGAGGTTGAACGCCGCGCTCGCACCGCCGCCGAGCAGGTAGCGCACCGCGGCGACGTGGGCGTCGGCGAGGTCGTCGACGTGGATGTAGTCGCGGATGCACGTCCCGTCGGGGGTCGGGTAGTCGTCGCCGAACACCTGCAACGGTGGGCGGTGGCCGAGCAGCGCCTGCATCGTGACCGGGATCAGGTTGAGGGCCACGTCGCCGCGCTCGCCGATCCCCCCGTCCATCGCCGCGCCCGACGCGTTGAAGTAGCGCAGGTTCGCGTGGCGCAGGCCGGAAGCGACCTCGAACCAGTGCAGCTCCTCTTCGCACATCGCCTTCGTCGCCGCGTAGGCGCTCTCCGGGTGGATCGGAGCCGACTCGTCGACCGGGGACACCTTCGGCGTGCCGTAGACCGAACACGACGAGGAGAAGACGAACGCCTCGATCCC
>CAZQEJ010000100.1:0-5783 GCA_964592165.1 uncultured Ilumatobacteraceae bacterium
CCGCATCAGTTCTTCCCTCAGCTCCGACCACTTGCGATGTCCACTCATTCGATCAGCACCTCCTCGCGGAGTTCGTTCGGATACTCGTCGTACAGGTCGTCCGCCGCGGAAATCGCCCAGTCGTACCACTCGGTCCACCGCCCGGACTTGTCCCCGCCGAGCAACAGGATCGCCTGGCGTTTCGGGTCGAAGGCGAACAGGACGCGCAACGCCCCGCCCTCACTGGCTCGCAGGCGCGCCTCAGCGCGCCCAGCCGCGGGAGCGTTCCACGGCGCGACGCCACGTCGCGTGGAGCGCGTCGGCAGCGGTGCGGTCCTCGCTGGGGGAGAAGCTCGCGTCGAGCTGCCACTCGGCGCGCAGGCCGTCGAGATCCCACACGCCTTCGGCGACGCCGGCGAGGTAAGCGCCGCCGAGCGCAGTGGTCTCCTGATCGCGCGGGCGGCGGACGGTCACGCCGAGCTGATCGGCCTGCAACTGGAGGAGGAGGTCCATCACGGATGCTCCACCATCGACGCGCAGTTCGCTGAGCGGGGTGCCCGACGCCCGGGACATCGCCTCGACCGCGTCGCGCACCTGGAGGGCCATCGACTCGACGACGGCCCGGGCGAGGTGACCGGCGGTCACCCCCCGGCTGATCCCGAGCACCGTGCCGCGCGCGTACGGATCCCACCACGGACTGCCCAGCCCGGTGAACGCGGGGACGACGACCACCCCGCCGTTGTCTTCCACGCTACGGGCCAATGCCTCGGTCCGGTCGGCCCGTTCGATCACGCCGAGCCCGTCGCGCAGCCACTGCACGGCGGCCCCGGTGGCGAAGATCGAGCCTTCCAGCGCGTAGTGCGTCGTCCCGTCGGCGAGCGTCCAGGCGACCGTCGTCAACGCCTCCTCGCTCGGCGGAGGCCGGTGTTCACCGACGTTGAGGAGGACGAAGCTTCCCGTGCCGTAGGTGTTCTTGGCCATCCCGGGCTCGAAGCAGGTCTGGCCGAACAACGCCGCTTGCTGGTCGCCGGCGATCCCCGACACGGGGATTCCCGCGGGGATCCCGCTCCCGCCGGCGGTGAGACCGAAGCGCCCGCTCGACGGCCGCACCTCGGGCAGGCGGTGCAGGGGCACGCCGAGCAACTCGCCCATCGACGGGTCCCAGGCGAGCGAATCGAGGGAGAAGAGCATCGTCCGGCTCGCGTTCGACGGGTCGGTGGCGAACACGTCGCCACCGGTCAGGTTCCACAGCAACCAGGCGTCGATCGTGCCGAGGGCGAGATCGTCGTCGTCGGCGACGCCGCCCTCACCGAGCAGCCAGGCGAACTTCGTCCCGGAGAAGTACGGATCGAGGACGAGGCCGGTCGTCGCCCGCACCTGATCGAGCGCGCCGTGGGCGGCGAGCTGCTCGCAGCGGCCGGCGGTGCGCCGGTCCTGCCAGACGATCGCTCGGCGGCGGGGCAGGCCGGTCGTGCGGTCCCAGGCGACGACCGTCTCCCGCTGGTTGGTGATCCCGATCGCGGCGATCTCCGCCCCGCCGAGGGCGGCGACGACCTCGACGAGGGTCGCCTGCACTGCCTGCCAGATCTCGGTTGCGTCGTGCTCCACCCAACCGGGGCGGGGGAAGTGCTGGGTGAACTCGCGGTACGCGGCGACCGGTTGCCGCCCGTCGGTGAACACCGCCCGGGAACGGACCCCGGTCGTCCCCGCGTCGACGGCGACGACGCAGGTCATCGGCGGCGTGAGTCGCGCGTCCGGCGCGGGTGCTGGCTCGGTCCGGTCGACGTGCGCCGGGTCGGCGCGGCCTTCGGGCGGGGGCCACCTGTGGAGCTCCGCGTGGTCGACCCCTTGCGGCTGTCCCTCGCCGCGATCCGTTCGGCGCGGGCCTGGGCGATCTCCTCCCGGGAGCGGAGGATCGGCATCGTCCAGCCGAACTTGGCCAGGGTGATCAACACGAGCCCGGCGACGATGACACCGAAGGCGACGCTGACCAGCCCCGAGGCGATCCGGTCCCGGTTGGTCAGCACGGTGACGGCGAGCATCACCGTCGCGTAGAGGCCGAGGAAGAACCCGAGGCGCTTCCACGGCACGGGGCGGCGCGAATCCCAGGCCATGGGCGCGTTCTTAGCAGCTGACCGGATCGGTACTCTCTTTCTCGTGCCCTCTTCGAGCGGACTCCGTGTCGGTGTCCTCACTGGTGGTGGTGACTGCCCGGGGCTCAACGCGGTCATCCGCGCCGTCGTGCGCAAGGGTGAGGTCGACTACGGCGACGAGATCATCGGTTTCCACGACGCCTGGGACGGAGTCGTCGAACAGCGTTTCCTGCCCCTCGACGTGCGCTCGTTGCGCGGCATGCTCCCCCGCGGGGGCACGCTCCTTGGCACCCGACGGGGCAGCCCGTTCGACATGCCCGACGGTGTGCAGCAGGTCCGCCGGACGTTCGCCGAGTTGCGCCTGGACGGGTTGATCGTGATCGGGGGCAACGGCTCACTGACCGTAGCCTGCCGGTTGCACAGCGAGGTTGGCCTGCCGATCGTCGGAGTACCGAAGACGATCGACAACGACATCGTCGGCACCGACGTGACCTTCGGCTTCCACACCGCGGTGCAGATCGCGACCGACGCGATCGACCGCTTGCACACCACCGCGGAGAGCCACGACCGGGTGATGCTCGTCGAGGTGATGGGTCGGAGCTCGGGGTGGATCGCGACCTACGCGGGCATCGCCGGGGGAGCGACCGACATCCTCATCCCCGAACGGCGCTTCGACCTCGACCAGGTCGCGGCGACGATCATGCGCCGCCACGAGCGGGGCCGCTACGCCTCGATCGTGGTCGTCGCCGAGGGCGCCGAACCCGTGCCGGGCAGCCTGGACGTGCCCGATGCGCCGACCGACGCCCGTTCTGGGCACAAGCGGCTCGGAGGGATCGCCGCGGCGATCGCTCCGGAGATCGAGAAGCGCACCGGCTTCGAGACCCGCGTCGTGCAGATTGGCCACGTCCAGCGTGGCGGCACGCCGACCGCCTACGACCGGGTGCTGTCGACGCGCTACGGCCTGGCGGCGATCGACGCCGTGCACGACGGGGCGTGGGGGGAGATGGTCGTGCTCCGCTCGACGAAGATCCAGCGCGCCCCGATGTGGGAGACGGTTGGCCGCATCCGCCACCTGGACATGTCCCTGTACGACGACGTGGCCAGCACGTTCTTCGGCTGACGAGCGCGCCCGGCGCGTGGCGCCCCCGTGAACAGCCCGGTCGTGATCAGGCGGGGTAGTCCGGTTGGCTCGTCGGGTTGCGTTCGGGGAAGTCGAACACGGTCAGCGGCCGGTCGGTCAACGATCCGTCCCCGGTCGCCCATTCCTGCGGCGCGCCGTCGACGAGCAAGCGCACCCCGCGCACATAGGGAAGCTCGGAGAGGGTGAACACGATCTGGGCCACCGCGTCGACGAGCGTCGTCCCCGTCGCTTCGAAGATCTGCCGGTCGAGGTCGACGGTGATGATCCCGTCGTAGACAGCCGGTTCGCTGACGAGGCGCGTCGCTGCCGGGACGGCGCTGCGCAGGCGGGCCGCCTGGTCGGCGAGGGTCAGGCCATCGACGAGAGCTTCGAACAGCGCCCGAGGGTTGGCGGGCACGTCACGGCGCACGACGTGCAGGCGGGACACGGCGCCCGCAGACGGTGACGCGAGGAGATAGATCTTGCGCGTCGTCCCCGCCTGGGGGACCCCGTCAGGCGCCGCAGTCGGCTCCGGGGCACCGTCTTCGGTGGTGATGTCGCGTGGGTGGCTGTCGGTGGGGATCCCGCAGCTCGCGGCGAACAGCGCGCCGGCGAAGACGCCGAGCAGTACCCGGCGCCTCATTCGCCGATCTCCTCGGCGGGCAGTTCGATGACGAAGCGCGCCCCGCTGCGACCATCGGCGCGATCTTCGACCCACACCCGACCGCCGTGCATCCGGACGTGCTCGTCGACGAGGGCGAGGCCCAGCCCGGCACCGTCGGACACGCTGCGCCGCCCGGCCGACCCGCCGCGGGCGAAGCGCTCGAAGACGAGGTGCCGTTCCTCGGCGGGGATCCCCGGACCGTGGTCCTCGACGGCGATCCAGGCGTGGCTGATCGGCTCCGGTTCCCCGGGAGGGACACTGACGTCGATCGCCACCTCACCGCCGCCGTGCAACCGGCCGTTGTCGATCAGGTTGGCCAGGACCCGGGCCAGGCGGCGTTTGTCGCCGTTGATCACCAGGGCTTCGCCCCGTTCGGAGACGGTCACCGGCGTGGCCGGCATGCTCGACACCGATACCGCCTGGCGGACGAACTCGGCGAGGAGCATGTCGTCGGCGTTGAGCCGGATCGCCCCGGCGTCGAAGCGGGAGATCTCCAACAGGTCTTCGACCAGACCCTGGAAGCGGGCGACGTCGGCGACGAGCAGATCGAGCGCTGCTTGGGCCTTCTCCGGCATGTCGTCGCGCCGGGCGCGCAGCACCTCGGCGGAAGCGGCGAGGGTCATCAGGGGCGAGCGCAACTCGTGGCTCACGTCCGAGGCGAACCGGGCGTCGCGCTCGACGCGCTGCTGCAGGGCTCCGGCCATGTCATTGAAGGCGACGGCGAGGAGGTCGAGGTCGGGGTCGTCGGTCGGTTCGAGGCGGGTGTCGAGGCGTCCGCCGGCGATCGCCTTCGCCGCCTGCGCCGCTTCGCCGAGAGGACGGATCGAGCGCCGCGCGGCAAGCGCTCCGAGGAGCACACCGACCCCGGTCGTGACGACGGCCGCGGCGAGCAACGAACGGGCGACGTTGGCCAACGTCGAGTCGATCTCGGTGAGGCTGGTGAACTCGAAGTACGCGGCGCCCCGGGAAGGCAGCGGGATCCCCGTGGCGAGGACCTTCTCCTGACCCACCATCGTCACCATGCGCGCCGGCCGGGCTTCGTCGACGACCCGGGCACGGAGCACTTCGGGAATCGCAGCCCGTCCGAACTGGGGAGCCGGCGCCGCCCATTCCCCGTGGTAATAGGCCGCGGATCGAGAGGCGAGGCCCTCCAGCCGGGCGGATATCTGGGTCAGCGAGGGGTCCGAGCCGAGGTCTGCTTCGAGGATCGCCGCGTTGCGGTACGCCTGGCGGATCGAGGATCGGTCGCGCTGGTGGATCAGCGCGCTGCGGGTGAAGCCGTACGTCGCCGCGGCGAGGAACCCGGACAGGGCCAGCGAACCGAGGGCGAACGTCCACAGGATCCGCCGGCGGAGGGGGAAGCGGATCGCGCGCAGCCGCACGAGCAACGCGGCCAGGCGGGGCCGCCACGCGCGTCGGGCGGTGGCCGGCGACTCGGCGATCGCCCCGGCGTCGCTCACCGCGTCGCCCGCGCGCTCACGGTTGCAGCCGGTAACCGAGCCCGCGCACGGTGACGACGTGGCGTGGGTTGGCCGGGTCGGCTTCGACCTTCATCCGCAGCCGGCGCACGTGCACGTCGACCAGCCGTCCGTCGCCGAAGTAGTCGTACCCCCACACCTTGTCCAGGAGGGACTCCCGGCTGAAGACCCTCCCGGGGTTCTCGGCGAGCTCGCAGAGCAGGCGGAACTCGGTCTTGGTGAGGTGCACCTCACGCCCGGCGCGGGTCACCTTGCCTTCATCGGGGACGATCTCCAATTCGCCGAAGGTGAGCCGCGGATGGCCGGGTTGGGCGGGGCGCACCCTGCGCAGCAGGGCACGGATCCGGGCGGAGAGCTCCTTCGGGGCGAACGGCTTGGTCAGGTAGTCGTCAGCGCCGGCCTCCAGCCCGGCGACGACGTCGTGGGTGTCCCCGCGGGCGGTGACCATC
>CAZQEJ010000100.1:5793-11867 GCA_964592165.1 uncultured Ilumatobacteraceae bacterium
GGCGCAGCGTGCGGCACAACTCGAAGCCGTCGATCCCCGGGAGCATGATGTCGATCAGCACGACGTCGGCGGGGGCACGGTGGAACGCGTCGATCGCCTCCTCACCGCTGCCCGCCTCCTCGACGGTCCACCCCTCGTCCTCCAGGGCGAGCTTGACCGCGGTGCGGATGCGCTCGTCGTCCTCGACCGTCAAGATGCGCGTGTCCACCGGCCAATGATGCCTGAGATCGCGCCGCGCGGCACGGATGACAAGGGGGCTAGGTGGCGCCGACGAGCGCGGCGACGAGGGCGTCGTGGATCGCCGGCGCGCTGGCGACCACCCCAGCCGGCTCCCCCCGGGCACCGGGGAACGTCCCCAGTCGGGCGCCTGCCTCGGCCGCGATCAGTTCGCCGGCGGCGAGATCCCACGGGTTGAGGTACTGCTCGTAGTAGCCGTCGAGACGACCGCAGGCGACGAGGCACAAGTCGGCCGCCGCGGCTCCGAGGCGACGGATGTCGCGCACCTGGGGAAGGACGCCGGCCACCCTGCGACCCTGCCGGGCACGGGCGCCCGGTTCGTAGGCGAAGCCCGTGCCGATCAGAGCGCGGCCCAACTCCGTCTGGTCGCTGCAGCGGATCGGGATTCCATCGAGCGTCGCCCCGCCGCCTCGGTAAGCAGCGAACAGCTCACCGGTGACCGGGAGGTAGACGGCTCCGGCGAGCGTTCCGTGCCGGTCGGCGGCGGCGATCGACACGCAGTACCCGGCCAGGCCGTAGAGGTAGTTCGTCGTCCCGTCGATCGGGTCGACGAGCCAACTGATCCCGCTCGAGCCCGGGCGGCGGGTGCCTTCCTCCCCGGCGATCGCGTCGTGTGGCCGGGCCGCACCGACCCGCTCGACGATCAGCGCCTCGGAAGCGGTGTCGAACTCGGTGACCATGTCCGTCCCGGTGGACTTCGTCGACGAGGCGGGCGCGCCCCGGCGACGACCGGCGACGACCAACTCGCCCGCCTCGCGGGCTACTGCGGCGGCGAGCACGAGGATCTCCTCGGCGACGGCTGGTGAAGCGTCGGGATCATCCCCAGGAGCCGGCCCGCTCACCGGCGCTTGTCCTGCAGATCGTGCCATTCGCCCATCGCGCGCAGCACGAGGACGACGACGATCGCCGTGCCTCCCGCCGCGGCGACCGCCCCGATCAGCCCCCCGGTGGACGCCGCGGCAGTACACGACCCTGTGCACTGGACCTCGACGATCGCCCAGCCGATCAGCCCTCCGGCGGCGCCGGCGACGAGGATCGCGATCACACCGAGAGCACGGGCCAGGCGCGAGGGCAAAGCGGAGCGCAACGGCGAGGGCACGGGGTCGCATCGTAGGCGGTCACCTACGCTGTGGCCTCGTGCGCGCCCTGGTCGTCATCCCGACCTACGACGAGGCGGAGAACATCGAGACGATCCTCCGCCGCGTCCTCGACTCCGACCCGGCGCTGGAGGTGCTCGTCGTCGACGACGCGAGCCCCGATGGGACGGCGCGGCTCGCCGAGAAGGTCGGATTGGACACCGAACGGGCCCACGTCATCGAACGGCCGGCGAAGCTCGGCTTGGCCTCCGCCTACCGCGACGGGTTCGCCTGGGGGCTGCGCCGTGGCGCGCCGGTCCTCGTCCAACTCGACGCCGACGGATCGCACGACCCGGCCCGCCTGCGCGCGTTGATCTCCGCCGTGGAGCACGGAGCCGACCTGGCCATCGGGTCACGCTACGTCCCCGGGGGGCGGATCGTCGGCTGGTCCTGGCGTAGGCGGTGGCTGTCACGCTGGGGCAGCCGCTACGCGGCGGGGGCTCTCGGGCTGGCGATCAACGACGCGACCTCCGGCTACCGTGCCTACCGGGCGGGAGCTCTTGGCGGACTGGAGATGGAGACGCTGCGCGCCGGGGGCTACGGATTCCAGATCGAGATGACGCACCGCCTGGTGCGCCGGGGCGGTTCGATCGTGGAGATCCCGATCACCTTCACCGACCGGGCGCGCGGCTCGTCGAAGCTCTCCGGGGGGATCGTGCGCGAGGCGCTGTCCCTCGTCACTCGCCTCGCGTTGCGTGACCTCGTGCGGCGCGATCGCTACCGCCGGCCGAGCTGAGACGTGTTCGCCGTGGCCCCCACCCGGCTCCTCCCCGGCGGGGGCCGTTCGCCCCTGGACCGGTGGGGCACGCAGAGGGCAGCATCGTGACCATGTTGGTGCTGGCGACGACCGCGGGCCAGGACCGCCACGAGACCGGGGAGTGGCACCCCGAGCGCCCGGCCCGCCTCGGCGCGGTGCTCGCTGGTGTGGGCGAGGCCTGCCCGCAGGCCGGGATCGTGCACGTCGAGCCGCGCCCGGCGACCCTCGCCGAGATCGTCCGCGTCCACCCCGAGGACTACGTCGAGGCTCTCGACCGATTGTGCGCGGCGGGCGGTGGGGAGCTCGACCCGGACACCGTCGTCGCTCCCGGTTCGTGTGCCACGGCCCGGCTCGCCGCGGGGACGGGCATCGCCGCGATCGATGCCCTGCGCCGCGGCGACGGGGAGGTCGCCTTCGTCGCCGTCCGCCCCCCCGGGCATCACGCCTGTCGGGACCGGGGAATGGGCTTCTGCCTGTACAACAACGTCGCTGTCGCAGCCGCGGCGCTCGCCGACGAAGGCAACAGGGTGGCGATCATCGACTGGGACGTGCACCACGGCAACGGCACGCAGGACATCTTCTGGAACGACCCGCGGGTGCTCTACGTCTCCACTCACCAGTCGCCGCTCTACCCGGGAACGGGCCGCATCTCCGAGACGGGCGGACCGGGTGCACCCGGGTCGACGGTGAACTTGCCGTTCCCCGAGGGGACCACCGGTGACGTCTTGCTGCGCGCCTTCGACGAGGTCGTCGCCCCCCTGACCGACGCATTCGCCCCGGACTGGGTCCTCGTCTCGGCCGGCTTCGACGCCCACCGCGACGATCCGCTGGCCGGGATGGCGCTCAGCGCAGGGGACTTCGCCGATCTCGCCGGGCGTGTCGCCGGGCTCGCTCCGGCTCGGGGCCGGCTGGCGTTGTTCCTCGAGGGAGGGTACGACCTCACCGCGCTGCGCCACTCGGTCTCGGCGACCGTGTCGACGTTGATCGGTGCGCCGCAGCGGATCGAGCCGGCGACGTCCGGTGGGCCCGGTTCGGCGACGGTGGAAGCGGCCAAACGCATCCGGGAGCAGCTCGCCGAAAGGGGAGGGAGATGACGGAGATGATCCCACGCCGGATCCTCGTCGGGGTCGACGGTTCGGACAACGCGCGCCACGCTCTGGCGTGGACGATCGATCTTGCTCGGGCACTCGGCGCGGAGGTCGTCGCGGTCCATTCGATCGGTCTCCTGGCCGAGGATGCGGCGGGGCGGAGGGTGCCTGCCGCCCCACACCGGCAGGAGATCACGGCGCGCTTCGAACGGGAGTGGTGTGCGGCGCTGGACGGCACGGGGCTGACGAATCGCCGCGTCCTGCGCGACGGCGATCCGGTGTCGGTCGTGCTGGCCACCGCCGACGAGGTCGGCGCTGACCTCGTCGTGCTCGGCAGCCGCGGTGTGGGCGGATTCCCCGAGCAGCTCCTCGGCAGCACCAGCCACCAGGTTGCCGAACGATCGTCGTTGCCGGTGGTGATCATCCCCCCGCCGACGCGCGTCCGTCACGCGGCCCATCGCTGAGCCGTCGTTGGGGACAGCCGGCATCCGGTGCGGCACCGGTGGTGGTGCCGCCGGGCCAGCCCCGTCCGCTACCGTCGCCCGCAGTGCGCCGGGTGATCCTGCACGTCGACATGGACGCGTTCTTCGTCTCCGTGGAGCTCCTCCGCCGGCCCGAGTTGCGCGGCAAGCCGGTGGTCGTCGGTGGGACCGGGCCGCGAGGCGTCGTTGCCGCGGCCTCCTACGAGGCGCGCCGGTTCGGGGTGCGCTCGGCGATGCCTTCCGCCGTCGCTCGCCGGCGGTGTCCGCAGGCAGTCTTCCTCCCCGGCGATCACGCCCACTATGCGGACGTCTCCGCCGAGGTGTTCGCCGTGTTCCGCGGCGTCACCCCGCTCGTCGAGGGGATCTCCCTCGACGAGGCGTTCCTCGACGTCAGCGGTGCGCTGCGCCTGTTCGGCGACGGACCGGCGATCGCTCAGCGGATCCGCGCCGAGATCGCCGGGCAGATCGGGCTGAGCTGCTCCGTAGGGGTGGCCCCGAGCAAGTTCCTGGCCAAGCTGGCCAGTGAGGCAGCCAAGCCGATCGCTGGGCGGGACGGAGTGCGCCGAGGTCGTGAGGTCGTCGTCGTCGAACCTGGCGAGGAGCTCACCTTTCTCCACCCGCTGCCCGTCGAGGCCCTGTGGGGGGTGGGCCCGGCAACCTTGGAGCGCCTCCGTCGCCACGGGGTCACGACGGTCGGGGACCTCGCCGCGCTCGACGAACGGGTCCTCACGGCGACGCTGGGCACGGCCGCCGGTAGCCACCTCCACCGCCTCGCCTGGGCGATAGACGACCGCCCGGTGGAGGCTGAGCGAACGATCAAGTCGATCGGGCACGAGGAGACCTATCCACACGACCTGTTCGACCCCGCGGACCTGCGTGCCCGCGTCGTGCGCCTCGCCGAGGCGGTCGGCGTACGGCTGCGAGCCGCCGGGCTGGGGGCGCGCACGGTGACGCTCAAGGTCCGCTTCGCCGGGTTCGACACGATCACCCGCTCGGCGACTCCCGGGGCGCGGCGCGCCCCGGTGCTGCTGCTGACCACCGGCCCGGCGATCGCCGCCGCGGTGCTCCCCCTGCTGGCGGCGGTCGACCCCACCCGAGGGGTCCGCCTGCTCGGTGTCAGCGTGTCCAACTTCGGCGAACCGGCCGAGCAGCTGACCCTCGGTGAGGGGCGCCTCGGGGGGATCGCACCTGGCGACCCAGCGACCGGCGCGACCGCTGGCGGGATCTCCGACCCGATCCGCGTCGAACAGGCCTGGCACGAGGCGAGTACCGTGCTCGATGGCATCCGGGCCCGCTTCGGCGCCGCGGCGATCGGACCGGCGAGCACGCTGCGCGCCGGTCGCCTGGCGCCCGTGCGCCCCGGGGAACAGCAGTGGGGACCGAACCGCCCGCGCCCGGCCACGGTCGGGGAGGACGGCGTGCCGGACGCGTTGTGAACCAGCCGATTCCGTGGGAAGATGCGGTGTGGCACGTGTCGTGCAGCCGGGTGAGGAGAACTGCGATGCCGCTCTCGGAAGATGAACAGCGCATTCTTCGCCAGATCGAAGAGCAGTTCTACGAGAGTGACCCGAAGTTCGCCCAACACGTCAGCTCCGCGTCTCTCTACCGCCACGCTCTGCGCCGGGTGCGCTGGGCGGTCCTCGGCTTGGTCCTCGGTCTCGGCTTCCTCGTCGCCACGCTCCAGGTCCACTTCCTGCTCAGCTTTGCCGGCTTCATGATCATGCTCGCCAGCGCGTTCGTCATCGAGCGCAACCTGCGCACCGTCGGCCGGGTCGGGATCCAGGACCTCGCCGGGGTGATGCGTGGTCGCAAGCCGGCCGACGATTCGCGCCTACGCGACCGGTTCCGCCGCCGTCAGACCTGACGAGGATCGATCCGCCGGACGAGCCGCTGCGCCATCGTCGCCCGCCGGTCGAGGACGCGCACGAGTTGGCCGGCAAGGCGTTCTCCTTCGTCTGCAGCCTCTTCGCTCGGGTCGCCCGCGCCGTACGCCGCGCCGGTGACGAGTTCGGCGATGCGGCGCACCACCGCCCGGTCGCAGCCGGTCATCTTCCATGCCCGCTCGGCGTACTCCAACGGAGTCTCCGCGGCGCGCCGTGGCGCACCTGAGGCGGCAAGAGCGATGATCACCCGTCGCCACGACTCGACGAGCCGCTGGGCGGGGCTGCTCGCCCGCCGCCGCCGGATGAGGCGCAGCACCGGGCGCATGGCCACGAACCAGAGCACTGCTGCGCCGAGGACGAGGAGCACGACCGCGCCCACCCCGAGGGCGCGTCCGCCCTTGACGGGTTGATCGGGGAGCGTCGGCACCGGTGCCGCTGGCTCCGCTCGGCCGCCGGGGGCGGCTTCGGGGTCACGGCGGGGCACATCGGGC
>CAZQEJ010000101.1:0-11730 GCA_964592165.1 uncultured Ilumatobacteraceae bacterium
CGGTGCCGTGGGCGACGCTGAAGAAGCCGGCTTCGGGGTTGTTTGCGTACCGCCGGCCGTCGGCACCGAACTTCATCCAGCAGATGTCGTCGCCGACGGTCTCCACCTTCCAGCCGGGGATCGTCGGCACGAGCATCGCCAGGTTCGTCTTGCCGCACGCCGAGGGGAACGCGGCGGCGATGTAGCGCACCTCGCCGGCGGGCGAAGTGAGCTTGAGGATCAGCATGTGCTGGGCGAGCCAGCCGTCGTCGCGGGCCATGGCCGAGGCGATGCGCAGGGCGAAGCACTTCTTGCCGAGCAGTGCGTTGCCCCCGTAGCCGGATCCGTAGCTCCAGATCTCGCGGGTCTCGGGGAAGTGGACGATGTACTTGTTGTCCGCGTTGCACGGCCAGGGCACGTCGGCCTGGCCGGGGGCGAGCGGTGCGCCCACGGAGTGGATGCAGTGCACCCACTCGCCGTCTGCGCCGAGCACGTCGAGCGCCGGCTGCCCCATCCGGGTCATGATCCGCATGCTCGCCGCGACGTAGGCCGAGTCGGTCAGCTGACCCCCGATGTGGGCGATCGGGGAGCCGAGCGGGCCCATCGAGAACGGCACGACGTACATCGTCCGGCCACGCATCGCCCCGGTGTAGAAGCCGGTCAGCTTGGTGCGCATCTCCGCCGGGTCGTACCAGTTGTTGTTCGGTCCGGCCTCGGCTTCGGTCGCCGAGCAGATGAACGTGCGGTCCTCGACGCGGGCCACGTCGGCGGGATCGGAGTGCGCCCAGTAGCTGTTCGGGCGGAGGGCGTCGTCCAGCTCGACGAACGTCCCGCTGGCGACGAGCTCCGCGGCGAGCTGGTCGTACTCCTGTGCCGAGCCGTCGCACCAGTGGATCGCTGCCGGCTGGAGCACAGCCTCCCACTCGTCCACCCAGCGCGTCAGCCGTTCGTTGCTCGTCGTCGAGGCCATAGCCGTGATCGCTCCTTGGAGATGTCGGTGCAGGGCGCCGCCGCGCTGCCTGCCGGGTGCAGCCGGACCGGCGAACCTCAGCCGCCGGGAGTGCTCATGTCCGCTTCGGAGCCGAGACGTAGCGTGGTCGCCCGCCCGTCGGCGTCGAGATCGAAGATCACCCGCTGGCCCTGGCGGAGCATGCGGAAGATCGATCCCTCGAGCGCGTTGGCGGCGAGGTCGTACTCGCTCAAGTCGGTGTCGGTGACGACGACGCCGTCCCCCGTGCCGGGGTCGTAGGCCTTGATGGTTCCCTGCATCTCGTCCCTGCCCCTTGCCTCTCGCTCAGGCGGCCGGCGAACCGGCCTTGGTGACCTTGCCGGCCTTGATGCACCCGGTGCACACGTTGACCCGCTTCGGGCTGCCGTCGACGAGAGCGCGGACCCGCTGGATGTTCGGGTTCCAACGACGCTTGGTGCGGCGGTGGGAGTGCGACACGGTCATACCCCACGACGGGTGCTTGCCGCAGATTTCACAGACTGCTGCCATCGGAAGGGCTTCTTTCGGGACCAGGTCGCAGGCCGGGAGCGACAGACGACGTTCGAAGTCGAACAATGCGAGGCTACCAACGCTCGTTTCGTCACCCCAAACCGCCCTGATCACGCTGGCACCGATACTACCGATAGCGGTCATCGCCACGACAGATGCCCGACGTCGAGCGATCCGGCGCGCTCCCGGCACCCTACGATGACGGCCGTGCCCACCCTCGAGCGGCTCGACTCTGCCGCGCTCCGGCGAACCATCGTGGTCTTCCGCGACGCGATGCGCACCCACGCGGCGAGGATCAACCTCCTCAACGTGTACCCCGTCCCCGATGGTGACACGGGCACGAACATGGCCCGCACGCTGGACGCCGTCGTCGCCGAGTTGGACGGCGCGCCGGAGGGGATCGGACCGACGTGCGACGCGATCAGCCACGGGTCGCTGATGGGGGCGCGGGGCAACTCCGGGGTGATCCTCTCCCAGATCCTGCGCGGCATCGCCGGTGTGCTGCGATCGACGCCCGATGCCGGGGGGAGGGCGATCGCCGAGGCATTCCAGGCCGGCTCGAGTGCCGGGTACCGAGCGGTGCTCAAGCCGATCGAAGGGACGATCCTCACCGTCGTCCGGCGCGCCGGGGAGGCTGCGGCGGAACGGGCCGCGGCGGGCGGCGCGCTCGTCGAGGTCCTCGTCGCGGCCCGGGACGCGGGGGGCCGCGCCTTGGACGAGACGCCCGAGTTGCTCCCCGTGCTGAAGGAGGCAGGGGTCGTCGATGCCGGTGGAGCGGGGTTCCTCCTCCTCCTCGACGCGGCTCTGCACGTCGCCGACGGGACGCCCCTTCCGGAGCCCGAGGAGGCCGCCGACTCGGCTGCCGCCGAACGGCTCGGTGCCGTCGCCGGGCGTGTCGGCCACGGGACCGGCGACATCGCCGACCTGCGCTACGAGGTGATGTTCTTCTGCGACCTCGGCGACGAGCGGATCGAGCAGCTCAAGCAGGGCTGGGGCGAGATCGGTGACTCGATCGTCGTCGTCGGCGGCGACGGGCTGTGGAACTGCCACGTGCACACGAACGACATCGGGGCGGCGATCGAGGTGGCCCTCGACTGTGGCGGCAGGCCGCGCCGGATCCGGGTGACCGATCTGTTCGAGGAGGTCGCCGAGGAACACGCCCGGCGGGAGTCCGGGCTGACCGGGACGGCGGCCGGGAGCGGGTCACCGCACGGCCCTGCCGCGGCCGGGCTGCCCCCGGTCACGACGGCGGTGGTCGCAGTGTGCAGTGGTGACGGTCTGGCCGAGTTGTTCTGGCAACTCGGTGTGCAGGGGATCGTCACCGGTGGTCAGACGCTCAACCCGTCGACCGCCGAACTGCTCGACGCGGTCGCTCACGTCAACGCGCCGCAGGTCGTCGTGCTGCCGAACAACAAGAACATCATCCCCGTCGCCGCGCAACTCGACGCGCTGAGTGACAAGACCGTCGTCGTCGTCCCGACACGTTCGATGCCCGAAGCTCTCGCCGCGCTCGTCGTCTACGACCCGGAAGCATCGGCGGCGGCGAACCGGGAGGTGATGTCGGGGGCGGTGAGCTCCGTGGCAACCGGTGAGGTGACCCAAGCGGTGCGCGACACGACCTGCGCCGCGGGGGCGGTGACCGAGGGCGACTGGATCGGCCTGGTGGGCCACGAGGGGATCGTCTCGATCGCCGGCACGGCCGAGGCCGCGGCGACAGCACTGTTGGAGGAGCTGCTCACGGCGGACCGGGAACTGCTCACGATCATCACCGGGGCGCAGGCGAGCGCGTCGACGACCGAGGCGATCGTCGCCTGGGTGGCCGAGGAGCGCCCCGGGCTGGACGTCGAGATCCACCACGGCGGCCAACCCCTGTACCCCTACCTGTTCGGAGCCGAGTGATCCGTAGCTCCGGCGTCCCAGCGTGCTCGCCGGCGCTGAAGCACCCCGTCGTTACGATGACCCCGGTGCCTGGCCCGATCACCTTGAACGAGTTGCAGGCGCTGCCGGTGGAGCGGATCAAGGGTGTCGGCGAGGCCAAGCGCGCGGCGCTCGCGAGCTTCGGGATCGACAGTGTGCTCGAGCTGCTCACCCACTACCCGCGTCGCTGGGTCGATCGCACCAACGAGGCCCGGGTGCGTGATCTCGTCCCCGGGCAGGAGGCGCTGGTCATCGTGAGGATCAGCAACGTGCGCAAGCGGACGACGCGCAACCGGCGGACGATGGTCACCGCCGTCGCCGGAGACGGTTCGGGCCGCCTCGACGTCTCCTTCTTCAATCAGCCGTGGCGGGAGCGCCAGCTCGCGGGGACCGACCTGACCGTCGCCCTGTACGGCAAGCCGGAGCTGTACCGCGGCGGGTTGCAGATGACCAACCCGATCGTCGACCTGATCGGCGACCGCACCGGGCGGATCGTGCCGATCTATCCCCAGTCGGAGAAGGTCGCCCTGACCACCTGGGAGATGGCCGCGTTCGTCGAGAATGCGCTGAACAAGTGCGAGCCACGGGGCATCCTCGATCCGCTCCCCCGGGCGATGCGTGAGCAGGTCGGCCTGATCGACCGGCAGCGGGCGATGCGCCAGATCCACCTGCCGGAGACGATGGGCGAGAAGGAACAGGCCCGACGACGGCTCGCCTTCGACGAGTTGCTGCGCGTCCAACTCGTGCTCATCGCCCGCAAGATGAGCTACGAGCGGGAAGCGAAAGCGATCGCCCACGCGCTCGAGGGCGGGCTCGTCGAGCGCTTCTGGGACGCGCTGCCCTACGCGCTGACCGGTGCCCAGCGGCGCGTCGTCGGCGAGATCCGGGCCGACCTGGCCCGCCCCGCACCGATGCACCGCCTGCTCCAGGGCGACGTTGGGGCGGGCAAGACCGTCGTCGCCGTGGCCGCGCTGCTCACTGCGGTGCAGGGCGGCCACCAGGGTGCGTTGATGGCTCCGACTGAGGTCCTCGCCGAGCAGCATGCGGTGGGGATCCGCGCCCTGCTCGGCCCGTTCACTGTTCCCGAGCCCGGTTCGCTGCTCGGTGAACGCCCGCTGCGCGTCGAGTTGCTGACCAACCGGGTGACCGGCGCCGAACGCAAGCGGATCCTCGCCGGGCTCGGTGAGGGCACCGTCGACATCGCCATCGGCACTCACGCCCTGATCCAAGAGGGCGTCGGGTTCCACAGTCTCGGCGTCGTCGTCGTCGACGAGCAGCACCGCTTCGGTGTGGAACAGCGCGCCGCGCTGCGCGCCAAGGGGGAGGACGGTCATCCGCAGGGCGCGGTGCCCGATGTGTTGGTGATGACCGCCACCCCGATCCCGCGCACCGCGGCGATGACCGTCTACGGCGACCTCGACGTCAGCGTGCTCGACGAGTTGCCCCCCGGGCGGACCCCGATCGTCACCCGCTGGGCGAACGGTGAGGACGCCACCGAACAGGTCTGGGCGGACGTGATCGGCGAGGTGGCCGCGGGCCGCCAGGCGTACGTCGTGTGCCCCCTGATCGAGGAGAGCGAGAAGCTCGAGGCCGCCTCCGCCGAGGAGACGTTTGCCCGCCTGCAGGCCGTCGACCTGCGCGGCCTGCGCCTCGGCCTGCTCCACGGGCGCCTCGGTGCGGCGGACAAGGAGGAGGTGATGGGTCTCTTCCGCCGCGGTGAGATCGACGTCCTCGTCGCCACGACGGTGATCGAGGTCGGTGTCGACGTGCCCAATGCGACGGTGATGGTGATCCTCGACGCCGACCGCTTCGGGATCGCCCAGCTCCATCAGCTGCGCGGCCGCGTCGGGCGGGGGGCGCACGCCTCGACGTGTTGGTTGGTGACATCCGCGCAACCGGACGGCAACGCCCGAGTGGAGGCTCTGGTCGCCTCCAACGACGGGTTCGCCCTGGCCGAGGTCGATCTCGACCTGCGCGGTGAGGGAACGCTGATGAGCACCGCGCAGAAGGGCCGCAGCGATCTCAAGCTCGCCTCGCTGCGCCGCGACCGGGAGCTCGTCGGCCGCGCCCGGGACGCGGCGATCGAGCTGCTCAGCGACGATCCGGAGCTCGCCTGCAACCGCCCGCTGCGCGCTGAGCTGGAGCTGCTCTTACCCCCCGAAGGCGAGGAGTTCCTGTTCAAGAGCTGAACGGCTGCTCC
Organism: uncultured Ilumatobacteraceae bacterium; assembly: GCA_964592165.1. Lineage (GTDB taxonomy): Bacteria > Actinomycetota > Acidimicrobiia > Acidimicrobiales > Ilumatobacteraceae > JAWKHV01. The sequence goes on from CAZQEJ010000101.1 coordinate 5,595, forward strand.
CGGCGGTGCCCGCCTCCGGCTCGTCGGGATGACCGGCCCGCGGGTACAACGAGCGGCTCACGTCCCCCGTGCCGAAGGAGACTCCCGTGCCCGAGCCCGTCACGTCGTTGCCGGTGGAGCACCTGTTCCGGATGACCCTCGTGATCGGCGGTCATCACATGATCAGCAACGGTCCGGAAGGGACCAAGGTGGTTGCCCCGATCGCCTCCGGGACCGTCGATGGGCCGCGCCTGCGGGGCGTGATCGTTCCCCACTCGGGCGCGGACTGGTTGTCGATCGGGCCGGCAGGGGAGATGCGCATCGACGTGCGAGCGACGATCGCCACCGACGACGGGGCGCACATCTTGATGAGCTATCGCGGTGTGCTCGTCGACGGTGTCACCCGTGCCGCTCCCCTGTTCGAGACCGGCGACGACCGTTACCGCTGGGTGAACATGGTCCAGGCGATCGGGATCGGTACGGCGAGCGCGGAGGCGGTCGTCTACCAGATCTACGCGCTGTCCTGAGCGGGGTGGCCATCACCGGCGTCGGAGCCGTCGTCGCCGGGCAGTTCGAGGTCCCAGCGGTCGAGGCAGTCCCGGCAGCGGTAGGCGACGATGTCCCCGGGCTGCCAGATGCCGTCGGCCGGCGCAAGGGTGAGCAACGTGCACTCCCCGCCGCAATCGATGCACACGATGGTCGGTTCGGGGCGGAGCACACCCGTAGTCTGCCCTGGTGCGCATCGTCGCCGGCGAGCTGCGTGGCCGCCACCTCCTCGCCCCTCCGGGTTTCGGCACACGCCCGACGACGGACCGGGTGCGCGAGGCCGTGTTCAACTCGCTCGGCCATCTCGCGGTCCTCGACGGGGCGCACGTCGTCGACGCGTTCGCCGGTTCGGGCGCCCTCGGTCTGGAGGCGTTGTCCCGCGGTGCAGCGCACGTCACGTTCATCGAACGCGACCCGTGCGCCCTGCGGGCGCTGCGGGCCAATGTCGAAGCTCTCGGCGTCGCGGCCCGGGTGACGGTGGTCGCCGCGGACGCATCGCGGACCCTGCGCGCCGCAGGCGCGGCCGACATCGTCTTCGCCGACCCGCCGTACGCGTTCGACCGGTGGGACGAACTGATCGAGGCATCACCGGCACCGCTGCTCGTCGCCGAGAGCGGCTCTCCGGTCGACCCGCCGCGGGGATGGGAGACGGTGCGCACGAAACGCTACGGGCGGACCGCGGTCACGTTCCTGCGCCGCTGCGCCGCTGACCGGGCAGGCGATTAGCGTGTCGCCACCGATGGCCGCGCTCCCGACCAGGACCCTCTCTCGATGACCACCGCGTTCTTGCCGGGCAGCTTCGACCCGATCCACCTCGGTCACCTCGACGTGATCGTCGCCGCGGCGTCACTGTTCGACGTCGTCGTCGTCGCCGCGATGCACAACCCGGGCAAGCCTGCCGGACGCTTCCCCATCGACGAGCGCGTCGGGCTGATCCGTGCCTCGGTCGCCGGGGTGCCGAACGTGCGTGTCGAGGCCTGCACCGGCCTCGTCGTCGACGCTGCTGCGGCGAGCGGTGCCGACCTGATCGTCAAGGGGTTGCGCACCGCGGGGGACTTCGAGGTCGAGTTGCAGATGGCCCTGACCAACGAGTCGGTCACCGGGATCCGCACCGTGTTCCTCCCGACGGCGGCGGCCCACTCCTTCCTCAGCTCCCGCTTCATCCGCGAGATCGCCCACTACGGTGGCGACGTCGCTCACCTCGTCCCCCCGCCGGTCGCCGACCGGTTCGCCGCCGAGGGCGGCCAGACCCCCTCTCCCCGGAGCACCCGATGAGCTACGACGACGGCTACGACGATTACGAGGACGACGAGGACGACAGTTACGCGCTGAGCCGTGGCTACGACCGCACGGGTTCCAACGACCGGGCGATCCACGACTCCGAGACGCTGCTCCGGCGGGCGATCGACATCATCGCCACGGCGCGCACGATCCCGCTGTCGGCCTCGCCGATGATCAACCGTGACGAGATCATCGAGATCCTCGAAGAGGCGGTCAACCGGCTGCCCGACGAGCTGCGCCAAGCCCGGTGGATGCTCAAAGAGCGCGCCGAGTTCGTCGCCAAGACCCGCCGTGAGGCCGACGAGTTGCTCGACGCGGCGCGCGTCCAGGCGGAGCGGATGGTCCAGCGGACCGAGGTCGTGCGCGCCGCCGAGCAGCGCGCCCGGCAGGTGAAGGAGACGGCCGAGACCGACGCCCGGCGTCTCCGTCACGAGACCGAAGACTTCATCGACCAGCGCCTGGCCAGCTTCGAGATCCTCTTGGACAAGGTGACCAAGACGGTGGCCGCCGGCCGTTCCCGGTTGCAGATCGGCGTGGCTCGCCTCCAGGAGCAGTCCGAGCCTCGTTCCGAGGAACCCGCCGCAGGCTTCTTCGACCAGGATCGCACGAGCTTCTGAGCCGCCCGCCCGTCGGTAGCCTGAGCGCGTGAGGCCGCTCACCGTCAACGTCGCCGAACTGCTCCGTCGCCCGGGGACGGTCAAGTCCCTGGCGTTGACGGTCACTGCGGAGGAGCTCGGTGTGGACGATGAGCGCGTCGCCGCGGACGCCGCCGTCGACGTCGCCCTGCGCTTGGAGAGCCTCACCGACGGGATCGTCGTCACCGGCACGGCGACCGTCGCCTGGTCGTCGTCGTGCCGGCGTTGCCTGAGCGCGGTCGACGGGCTGGCCGTGGTCGAGGCCGACGAGCTGTACCAGCGCACGCCGACGAGCGAGGATGCCTTCCCGATCGACGGCGAGCAGATCGACCTGAGCGTGATGGTCCGTGAACTGACCGCTCTCGAGTTGCCCGCCGCCCCGTTGTGCGGGGCGGACTGTGCCGGACTGTGCCCGGTGTGCGGGGTGAACCGCAACGAGACGGCCTGCGCCTGCCCCGCTCCGGCGAGCGATGACCGGTGGGCCGCGCTGGACACCTTGCGCGGGCAGTTGAACTGATCCGCGACGCGTTCGGGTAGAGTTTCCCGGCTCTCGCTGAGCCTGACCAGTCGCAAGCCGGAGACCGTCGTGGCCGTTCCCAAGAAGAAGAAGTCGAAGTCCAAGTCGCGCAGCCGGCGCTCCGGCGCGTGGAAGCTGGGAAGCCCGGCACGGAGCTCGTGCCCCCGGTGCGGCAACGCCAAGCTCCCGCACACCGTCTGCCCGCACTGCGGCTGGTACAAGAACCGCGTCGTCATCGACGTCGGCTGATGCTGCCCATCGCGCTGGACGCGATGGGTGGCGATCGGGCGCCCGGGGAGATCGTCTCTGGTGCGCTCGCCGCCCGCGATCTCGGGGTCCCTGTCGTCCTCGTCGGGCCGCAGAGCCTTGCCGGGTCTGCCGAGCTTCCCCTGATCGCCGCCAGTGAGGTGATCGCGATGGACGAGGATCCCGCCGCCGGGGTCCGCCGGAAGAAGGACTCCACCCTCGTGCGCGCCGCCGAAGCGGTGCGCGACGGGCAGGCCTCGGCGATGGTCTCCGCGGGCAACACGGGGGCGACGATGGCCGCTGCGCTGTTGCGCATGGGGCGGATCAAAGGGGTCAGCCGCCCAGCGATCGCGACGCCGATCCCGGTTCCCGGAGCGACGCCGACGGTGCTCCTCGATGCCGGGGCCAATGCCGAGGTGCAGCCGGAGTGGCTCGTCCAGTTCGCCCAGATGGGATCGGTCTTTTCCTCCTGCCGCTTCGGCATCGAGCGTCCCCGGGTCGGCCTGCTCTCGATCGGTGAAGAGCCGGGCAAAGGTGACCTGCTGCGCAAGGAGTCCTTCCCTTTGCTCGAGCGCGCCTCGGGGATCGACTTCATCGGCAACGTCGAGGGTCGTGACGTGATGAGTGACCGGGTCGACGTCGTCGTCACCGACGGCTTCACCGGCAACGTCGTGCTCAAGACGCTGGAGGGTGCGCTGAAGACGATCGTCCGCTCCCTGCTCGACGCGTTCGCCTCGAGAGAGGAGTACCGGGCCCCCGCGGAGGCGTTGATGCCGGCGATGCTCGGGCTGCACGAGACGCTCGATCCGGACACCTACGGCGGGGCGATGCTTCTCGGTGTGGATGGCGTGTGCATCATCAGCCACGGATCGTCCAGCGCGCGGGCGATGACGAACGCGCTGCTCGTCGGCCGCGACATGGTCGCCGCCGATCTCGTCGGTTCGCTGCGCGCCGCTGTCGGAGCATCTCACTAACATCGTCGCGGCTCTGCCCGACCGTCCCAACTCCCGAGGAGGCCTTGGTGCCCGCCGAAACCCACGTCGGCCAGGATCCGCTCGATCGTGACGCGATCGTCGGCATCGTCCGTGACCGGCTTGCCGACATCCTCGAGATCGAGCCTGCAGGGATCAGCGAGGGCCAATCCTTCGCGGACGACCTGGAGGCCGACTCGCTCGCTCTGATCGAACTGGTCGAGGCGTTGGAAGAGGAGCTCGCCGAACGCTCCGTCGGCTTCCGCATCGAGGACGAGGACCTCGAGGACCTGAAGACCGTGCGCGACGCGGTGGACTACGTCTGGGAGCGCGTGAAGGGTCAGTGAACCGCCAGCACGGCCCGGACCTCGAGGTTCTCGAAGAGCGGCTCGGTCACCGATTCGCCGACCGCTCCCTGCTGCGCACGGCGATGGCCCACCGGTCCTGGTGCGCGGAGGACCCGGGCAACCCGGTGAGCAACGAGCGGCTCGAGTTCCTCGGAGACGCCGTGCTCGGCTGGGTCGTGGCCGACCTCGCCTACCGCCGTTACACCGTGCTTGCCGAGGGCCGGCTGACCGACCTGCGCAAGAGCGTCGTCAACGCCAACGCGCTGGCCGAGGTGGCCGGGGAGCTCCGCCTCGGCGACCACCTCTTGCTCGGCAAGGGCGAGGCCGCCGGCGGGGGGCGAGCCAAACCGTCGATCCTCTCCGACGCATTGGAAGCGGTGCTCGGCGCGGTCTACATCGATGGTGGGGTGCAGACGGTGTACGACCTGATCGTCCGCCTCCTCGGGGAGCGGATCGAGGCGGCTGCCGGCGACGGCCACGCCGACTACAAGACCCGCTTGCAGGAGCTCGTCGCCCGCGACCACGAGGCGGCACCTGTCTACGTGATCAGCGAGGAAGGACCGGATCACGCCAAGCGGTTCTTCGCCGCGGTCCTCGTCGAGGGCCGCACGCGCGGTGAAGGAGAAGGGCGCTCGAAGAAGCAGGCAGAGCAAGCGGCGGCGAAGCAGGCGTGCTCCCGGCTGGGTGCCGAGACCGCCGGCGGGGATGCCCCGCACGATCGGGCGCCGCGCCTGCGCAGCTGACGGCGCGGCCCGACCATGCCCGAACTGCCCGAAGTGGAGACCGTGCGCCGCGGCTTGCAACGCGCCGTCGTTGGACGTCGGTTCGTCCATGTCGAGATCAGCGGGGCGCGCACCGCCCGGCGCACGTCGCCGCAGGCGGTGGCCGACGGGCTGCGGGGGACGCGCCTGGAGGCGATCGGGCGGCGAGGCAAGTACCTGATCGGCACGCTCGACTCCGCTGACGCGGTGATGATCCACCTGCGCATGACGGGTTGTCTGCTCATCGCCGCCGCGGATGCCCCGCGCCCGGCACACACCCATCTGCGCGCCGTGCTCGACGGCAACCCGCCGGTGGAACTGTGGTTCGTCGACCCGCGTACGTTCGGCGAGATCGTCGTGTTCGATCCGGCGGACGTCGCCGCCGAGATCCCCGAGCTGACCCGGCTCGGTCCCGACCCGGTCGCCGACGGGTTGTCCCGGGCGGAGCTGGCGGCGATCCTGCGCGGACGTCACCGGCAGCTCAAGGCGTTGCTCCTCGACCAGGGCATGATCGCCGGGCTGGGGAACATCTACACCGACGAGATCCTCCACCGTGCCCGGCTCCACCCGGTGCGCACGGCGGACTCGCTCACTGGGCGGCAGGTCACCGCCCTCCACGCGGCGATCCACGAGGTCCTCACCCGGGCGATCGACGCGGGTGGTTCGACGCTCCCCGACACGCAGTACGTCGGCCTCGACGGTGAGACCGGCTGGTTCCAGCTCGACCACCTCGCCTACGGCCGCGCCGGCCGGCGTTGCCTGAGCTGCGGCAGATCCGACATCGTCCGCTCGACCGTCGCCGGTCGCTCGACGTTCGTCTGCCCACGCTGCCAGCGCTGAACGGCGCGCCGGC
>CAZQEJ010000102.1:0-11269 GCA_964592165.1 uncultured Ilumatobacteraceae bacterium
GGCGATCACGTCGAGGAGCGGGAGGAGCTCATGGCGGACACGGTTGCGGCGGTGGTGCGGCGCGGCGTTGGTCGGGTCCTCGAACGGGGTGAGGCCCTGGGATGCGCACAGGGCGCGGGTCTCCGCCCGCCGCAGGGCGAGCAACGGGCGGCGGACCGGGCCGTCGGGGTCGATCCCTGCCAGGCCGTCGAGACCCGCACCGCGCATCAGGTTGAGCAACACCGTCTCGGCCTGGTCGTCGGCCGTGTGCCCGGTGAGCACATCCGGCCCGAGCACCGCGTAGCGCGCCGCGCGGGCGCGGGCCTCGAGGTTCGGTCCTGCTCCCACGCTCACCGTCCGGGCCTCGAAGCGCGCCCCGTAGGAAGCGGCCACCGTGGCGACGAACGCCGCCTCGAGCTCACCGGCCGGGCGCAGTCCGTGATCGACGTGGACCGCGGTCACGTCCAGATCCGCACGGCGGGCGAGGACGAGCAGGGCGAGCGAGTCGGCACCGCCGGAGACGGCACAGACCACCGGTGCGCGGCCGGTGGGGAAGCGGCAGCGGGCGAGCAGGCCGGCGACCATCTGCTCCGCGGCAGGCGGTGGTGGGCAACCCTCCGGGGAGCCTCCCGAGTGGCCGGCGACGTGTCCGGCGGGGGGCACGGGAGCGGCCACCGCGGGTCGCTTGCAGCCGGCTCAGTCCTGCAGGTGGTCGCTGTGGTGGCGCGCTGGGTATTGCGGGCGGACCACCTTCTGCAGGTACTGCCCGACCATCCCGAGCACCGTGAGGATCACCAGGATGGTGAAGATCACGCCGATCCACCAGTGCCAGGGTTCGAGGCGGGCGAGGAGCATGGAGGTGATCGTAGCCAACCGCACCGCTCGCGACCCAGGTCAAGCGGGAGCGAACGGGGCCAACTGGACACCTGCGGCGAGGAGCGCATCGCGCACCGCGGCGGCGATCTCCGCCGCCCCGGGGGTGTCACCGTGCACGCAGATCGATCCGGCGTGGACGCACACCGTGCTCCCGTCGTCGGCGGCGACGATCCCGTCGAGGGCGAGCAGGCGGCAGCGGGAGACGATCTCGCTCACGTCGTCGAGCACCGCACCGGGCCGGGAGCGGGGGACGAGTTGCCCGGCGGCGGTGTAGGCCCGGTCGGCGAAGGCCTCGCTGACGGGGCGCAGCCCGGCCGCTGCGGCGTGGCGGAGAACGGCCGAGCCGGGCAGGCCGAGCACGGCCAGGCTGCGGTCGTGGGCGGCGACGGCGGCGACCACCGCGGCGGCCTGCTCCTCGTCGTCGACGATCGCGTTGTACAGGGCCCCGTGAGGCTTGACGTAGGACACCCTCGACCCGGCCAGGCGGGCGAACGCGTCGAGCGCGCCGAGTTGGTAGACGATGTCGGCGAGAAGGTCGTCAGGGTCGACCTCGATCCGCCGCCGGCCGAAGCCGGCCAGGTCGCGGTAGCCGACCTGGGCGCCGATGGCCACGCCGCGCTCGGCCGCCGCCCGGCAGACGCGGCGCATGATCGACGGATCGCCGCCGTGGAACCCGCAGGCGATGTTCGCGCTGGTGACGATGTCGAGGAGCGCCTCGTCGTCGCCGAGGGTCCAGATCCCGAACCCCTCGCCGAGGTCGGCGTTGAGATCGATGGCCATCACCGCGACGCTACGTGGTGAGTGGCCGGAGCGACGCCGCCGCGCTCTGATCCTGCCCAGATCCGGCTGTCGCGTCACATCGCTGGGGATCGGGGGCGATCTGCGCGGATCTGGGCAGGGTTGAGGGCCGCGGAGGGGCGACGGTGAGCGGGGCGAGCCGGGGATCCGGGGGAGACCGGTGGGGGCGGACCGTGCTGTGGCGCGCTCAGAGGTGGAAGCGGACGATGTCGCCAGGGCGGAGTTGGCCAACCGCGTCCAGGTCGCGTTCGGCGACGACGGCGACGACCGGATAGCCACCGGTGACCGGGTGATCGGGCCCGAGGAGTACCGGGTTGCCGTCGGGAGGGAGCTGGATCCCGCCACGGACCATGCCCTCGGGGAGCAGTTCGCCGGGTCGCCGGGGGAGGGCGAGCCCGCCGAGGCGGACCCCGATCCGGTCGCTGGCCGCGGCGACGGTGAAGCGCGCCCGGACGAGCAGCCCGATGTCCGTCCACTCGTCGCGCGGTCCGGGGACGACGCGCACGGACAGCTCCGGCGGAGGATCGGCCAGGGGCACCGGTCCGATCCCCGGTGGGTCACCGGCGATGTCGCCGCCGATCGGGAGCACGTCGCCCGCGGCCAGAGGGGCCGGCCCGATCCCGCCGAGCACGTCAGTCGCCCGGGAGCCGAGCTCGGCAGGGACGCCGATCCCGCCGCGCACCGCGACGTACGTGCGCAGCCCACGTTCCGGTCGCCCGAGAGCGATCCACTCGCCGCGCCCGAGGGTGAAGGCGATCCCCACCCCGGCCTGCCGGAGCGTCCCGGTGAGCGTCACCGCGGCGCCGCTCAGAGCGAGGAGCAGGGGCCGTTCGGCGCGCACGGCGAGCCCGCCGAACGTCGCTTCGATCGCCGCCGCACCGGGATCGTTGCCGACCAGCGCGTTGGCCAGGCGTAGAGCACCGCGGTCGGCCGCGCCCGAGGCGGTCACCCCGAGCGCGGCGAACCCGCCGCGGCCGAGGTCCTGGATCGTCGCCAACGGCCCGGGGTCGAGGACCGTCAGCACGGCACGAAGCGAACCGCTGTACCGGCGACGAGCAACGCCGGGGGGTTCCGCCGAGGGTCCCACACCTGCAGCGCTGTCCGCCCGATCAGCTGCCAACCGCCCGGGGATCGACGGGGGTAGATCCCGCAGAACGTGCTCGCCAGGGCGACCGACCCGGCGGGCACCGCTGGCCGGGGTGTCGCCCGGCGAGGCACGGCAAGGAGCGGATCACCTCCGCTGAGGTAGGCGAACCCGGGGGAGAAGCCGACGAAGGCGACGCGGTAGACGGCCGCCGAGTGCCGTTCGGCGACTTCGGCGACGCTCAGCCCGCTGAGCTCGGCGACCGTGGGGAGATCTTCGCCGCAGTAGTCGATGGGGACGACGACCGGTTCGCCGGCGCCCACGGGCACCTCGTCGGCGGCGGCAGCGAGCACGGCGTCGAGCGCGGCGACCGGCGGTGGCGTGCCGGAGAAGTGGAGGAGGACTGTCGCCGCGCCGGGGACGACGTCGATCAACCCCGGGAGAGCACCGGGGTGGAGTGCCCGGCCGAACACGTCTGGGTCGATGTCCCCCACCTCGACGAGCAGCGCCCGTTCCCCGCAACGGTGCACGGTGCCGATCATCCGCGCCACGGTGAGGCACGAGCCGAGCTCAGCCGCTTCCGCCGAGGCGACAGCCGCCGGCGGCACCATCGCCACCACCGTCCCGGTCGTCGTCAGGGTCGCCGAAGCACGCCTTGACCCGGTCGAGCAAGCCGGGGGGAACCGCCTCGGAGGCGCACTTGCGGGCGATGACCTGCTTCAGTTCGGCGTGGAAGTCGAATGCCGAGTAGCAGTCGAGGCATCCCTCGAGGTGATGCTGGATGGCGACGCGGGCCTCGGTGCTCAGCTCACCGTCGAGGAAGTGGTCGAGCTCACGCAAGGTCTCGTTGCAATCACCCATCTCAGCGTTCCGTTCCCACCGCAGCCGGCGCCCCGACGTCCGGCAGCTCGACGTCCGGCAGCTCGACGTCCGACGCAACCAATCCGTGCTTCATGGCGAATTCGTACAACTGCTTGTGCATCGCCTTTCTTCCCCGGTGCAGTCGGGACATCACCGTCCCGATCGGGATCTCCAGGATCTCGGCGATCTCCTTGTAGGAGAAGCCGTCGACGTCGGCGAGGAGGACGGGGAGGCGGAAGTTCGTCGGCAGCGACTCGAGGGCGGTCTTCACCTCGTCATCGGTGAACAGGTCGAACAGCTCGTCCTCGGCACTGCGGCTGGCCAGCGCGGCTTCCAGGCCCCCGAGGCGGCGGTAGAGGTAGAGGTCCTCGACCTCGTCGAGGTCGGATTCCTGGGGGCGACGCTGCTTGGCCCGGTAGGTGTTGATGAACGTGTTCGTCAGGATCCGGTACAGCCAGGCCCGCAGGTTGGAGCCTTCGGCGAAGGTAGCGAAGCCCCGGTAGGCGCGCAGGTACGTCTCTTGCACCAGGTCCTCGGCGTCCGCTTGGTTGCGGGTCATCCGCAGCGCGGCGGCGTAGAGCTGGGGCATGTACTCCATCGCGTCGTCGGCGAACGTCGCCCGGTCGGCCATCGTCTGGCAACCTAGCCGTCGAGGTCGGCGACGAACGCGTCGATCGCGGCGACGAAGCGTTCGACGAGATCGGCGAACTGGACCCGCTCGGCCGCGCTGAACGTGCTCAGGACGCTCTGCATCATCGCCCGCCGGTTGGCCCGCAGGGCCGCGTACCAGCCCCGGCCCGCTGCCGTCGCGGAGACGATCACGACCCGGCCGTCGACCGGGTCGGCGTGCCGTTCGGCGAACCCCAGGGCGAGCATCCGTTGCACGGCCCGGGTGGCGGTCGAGGGATCGACGCGCAGTGCGTCGGCCAAGTCGCTCATCCGCCACTGCGCGTGCTGGACGAGCAGTTCGAGGGTGTCCACCTGACTGTGCTCGAGCGAGATCGTCTCGCTGCGGAAGAGGTGATCGCGCAGTTTGCTGCTCGCCCCGCCCCGGCGCAGCTCGCGCCAGGCCAGCCCGATCCGGTTGGCGATCGCCTCGTCGATGAGCTCGCCGGAGTCGACCTGGGGCGACGGCATCGCCTCAGGTTAGTGAGGCGACCACTCTCCAGGGATTGTCAGGACGGTCCTTGAACCGGTGACCGAGCGCGCGATTCACCGTGTGGGTCCGCAGACCGCGTCGGACCCAGCCGAGTCATGACGACCGTGCAGGAGGGGCGACGATGGCCAAAGAGCTCGCGGGCCTGATCAGCGCACCGGCGGCGGTGTCCGGAGCGATCAGTGCCGATCCCGGCCACGTCTACGTGGTGTTGAAGAACGGCCGGGCGACGAAGATCGTCAAGGTCGGGCAGCGCCGCCGGCCGGGCCTGGGCATCCCGGTGTTCGGCGATGTGGAGGTCGTCGCCGTCGTCAGCGGACGGCGCGAAGCGCTCCTCCAGGTGCTCAACGTGTCCACCTCGGACGGGTTCCGGATGCCCCGGGTCGAGGTCCGGGTGACGATCTCCCTGGCCGGCGAGGACAACTTCCGTGAGTTCAAGCGGGCCGTCAACCGCGACGGCTACGCGTTCGTCGGGAGGGTGGAGACCGCGCTGCGCGGCTCGGTCGAGAACCTCGTCCGCCAGCGGTTGGGGGCGACGACCCACCGCGCCCTGTACGGCATCGCCGCCGCCCAACTATTCGGTGACGTGCGCGACGTGCACCTCGCCGAGGGGCTGCTCGTCGTCCACTCCGTCGACGAGTTGGCCCCGACCTTCGATCCGAAGTTCGTCGAGGTCTACGACGTCGCCCGGGAGACCGCAGCGGTCAAGGCGCAAGGAGCGGTGGCGATCGTGCGCGAGGCGACGAACGCCGAGGTGCTCGTGGCCAAGATCCGCTCCCTGACCCCGATCGCCGAGGCCCTCGGCCAGCCCGTCGACTGGCTGCTCGACCCGAAGCTGCGCCGCGGCGCGGAACGCCGGGCGTTCGAGTTGGCCAGGACGGCGATCGCCAATCCGGCCGTGATGCGCCGCTTCCCCGAGCTCGGCTCGACTGTGCGGGCGATCCTCGAGGCGGGCACGCCGGTGTTCGCCCCCCGCCGCTCAGCCGATCCCGGGATGGCCTACCTCGACACCAACGGGCGCACGGCAGAGGTGCCGCGCATCGTCGGGATGGCCTTGCCCAGCCCGAAGGCGGGGAACGAGCCGTCCGCCGGGCCGGTGCCCGCGCTGCATCTCGACGCCCGTCTTGCCGATGCCTGGGAGCAGGCCGGAGCGGACTCCGGCGACCTGCTCGGCGTCGCCGGTGTGCGGCGTGAGGCACGTGCCTGCGTCGTCCTCGTCACCGCCGCACGGCCGACGAGCGCGGTGTTCGGCCGTCTCCGCCCGTCGCTCGCCGGCGCACTCGAGATCGACCCCGGGCAGCTCTCCATCGCCTGCGTGGTCAACCCCGGCGGACTCGACGCGGTCGTCTCCGACTACCTGATGAACCGCCTCTTCTTCGTCCACAACGCGATCGAGATCCGCCTCGTGCGCGAGCCGGCGGAGACCGGCCCGGACCGTCTGCGCTTGCTCCTCTCGTCCGCCGACGGTTCGGCCCGCCAGCTGCTCAAGTCGATCAACGATCCTGGCGGACTGGTCCTCGAACCGCTGGCCGCCCTGCTCCCGTTCGCCGGCATCGACGCCGAGCTCGACCACGCCCTGGCCCGATGAGCCCCTCCTTCGTCGATCCCCGTGGATGGCCGGCGCCGTCCCCGTCGTTGCGCATGGCGCCGATCCCCCACCAACTCGGTCACGCGAGCTTCGTGTGGGTGGCCGAGTTGGTCCACCGGCCCGAGGCGTGTCCGGCACCTCCCTCGGGGGTACCGGACAGCTACCCGCTGGTCAGCGCGTTCGCGGCCGAGGCCCCGGCGGGCGCGGCGCTCCAGCTGCGCTTCGGCGCCGGGGCGAGCGCGCCGGCGCGCACTATGCTCGTCGGCCGGGCCCGCAGCGAAGACGACGCCGCGGCCCTCGCCACGCTCGTCGAGCTCACCCTTCCCCCGGGGATCGCGGCGTGCCCCCTTGCCCCCCAGCGAGTCCCCGCGGCGCTCGTCCCGTTCGAGCTCGACGGTGCGGACCACACCCGCCTCGCCGAGCTGCGACGGGTGACCGAGGAGATCGACCGGGGGACGGAGGTGATCATCGGCTGGGGGGACACGGCGACGACGGAGAGCCTCGAGACGATCGTCGGGCGGGTAGCGGGGGAGGTCCTGTGCTGCGTCCACCTGGAACGGTCGATGATCGCCGAGGAGAACCTCGAGCACGTGGCCGCGATCGTGGGTGAACTGCGCGACGACGTCGCCTCCGACCCAGATCCGGCGTTGCTCGCCACGCTCGGCGCTCAACGCGCGTTGCAGCGCGAGCTGTCCCGGACCGCACTGAGCGTGCGCGTCGTGCTCGCCGCGCCGGCAGCCCTGCCCCCGGGGTTGGCAGCGCTGGTCGGTGTCGGGGTCGCCGGGATCGCGGGTGACGGGAAGGCCGCACCGTTCGCGCTCGCCCGCCCGCTCGGCCGCCACGAGTTCGACGTCGCCCTGCAACCGATCGACGCGATCCGCACCGGCGGCTGGGGGATCCCCGGTGGCGATCGGCTCGGCGAGGTCCGCTTCGCCTTTGGCGTGTCCCACGCCGCGCAGGTGTTCCGCCTGCCCGTTGGAAACCGGCCGGTCGGTGATCCACGACCGTCGAGAACCGGAGGTGGATGGTGAAGGGCACGGAGTCCAAGCGAGCCGCGGAACGGGGCGCGGAGGCGTCCGGGATGCACGCGACGGTGCTCGTCTCGATCAGCGGGCCGACGCCGATGGTCCGCTCCTGCGCCGCTCCCCGGCTCCCTGAGGGGGAGCTCAACTTGCTCTCCGTCCCGGCCTACGTGCTCGGCGCGCTGTGGGCCGCCGCCCTCGTCGTGTGGCGTGCCCGCTCGATCGGTGGGACCCATGCCGGTCAGGAGATGCTCCGCTTCCTGCGCCCGACCGTCGCCGCCCCGGCGGTCAGCCTGGCCGGCGCGTGGCCGGACGTCCCCGGCCTGCACGGCGCGGGCCAGGCCGCGCTGCTCGTCGCCCTCGTCGCCTCCATCGGCCTGGCCGTCGTCGCGCGCACGACGCAGGGGCGGGCGTACCTCGCTCTGCTCGGCCTGGCGTCGACCGCGGCGGTCTCCTTGGCCGTGGCCGCCGCGTCCGTGCTGACCAGTGGGGTCCCCCTGTCGACGACGGCCGCCGGGTTGCTCGTCCAGGTCGCCCTCCTCGCCGCGCTGGCCACCGGTGCGTGGCGGCTGCAGCGCCAGCTCGTCGCCGCCGGCGCCGACGACGACGGCGTGCGCGCCGAGTTGACCAGTGCACCTGTTGCCCGAGGTGTCGACCGGGTCGCGTCCGGGCTGTTCTTCATCTACCTGTCGTCGGTGATCGCCCCGGTGTGGGTCGGCCGCAAGCTGGCCGGCGGCGCACTCGCGGCCACCGCCGAAGTCGCTCCCCAGTCGGCGGCGGCGAAGCTGTTCAACGGCGCCGCGCCCTGGTTCTATGGGTACGGCGCGGCGATCGGGGCCGTGCTCTACGCCGCGGTGCTGCTCGTCCCGCCGTTCGCCCGGCGGGCGCGGCTGGTCGTGCTCGGCTGCGTGCTCGGGGTGCTCGCCGTCGGCCCCGGGCTGACCACGCTCGGGGAGCAGGCTCGCGTCGCGGCCGGCGCGGTCGCCGCCGAGGTGCGGGCCACGCCGCTGAGCGCCACCCAGCTCGGCTGGATCTGCGGGTCGTGGTCCTCGCCGGCGGTGCCCGGGATGCTCACCGTGCTCTCCGGTGACGGATGCCGCACGCTGGTCACCTACCAAGGTCAACTGGAGACGAGCCGGGTGCTGCTCGGCCACGACTACTACAACGACGCGGTGGTCCCTTCGGCGGGGAGCAACAGCCTCAACGGAGCGGAGGGGTTCATCGCCGGGACCTACGGCGACGAGGTCGTCGCCGTCGCCGACTCGCCGAGCGCCCCCGGGGGCCACGTGCTGATCGCCACGGGAATGACCAGCGCGGCGGAACTGTGGAGGTTCACCTGCCCGGCCGGCTCCGACGGTTACCAGGTGCGCTTCTCCGGCTCGGCCGACGGCGACCAGCCGGCGGCCAACCGGGAGACGCTCGAGCTGTACGGCCTGCTCGAGTACATCGCCGTCGGCTGCGGCAGCGGTGGCGACTACATCGTGCGCACCGACGGGACTCTCGTCGGGGCGTAGCGGCCGCGCCGCACGCACTTCAGCGGGCACGAAAGCAGGTGCCGGGGAGGATCGCTGCTCGGTACCCTCGGCGGGATGCTCCCCGGCGCGTTCGCCCCGTTCAGGCGCGCCCGCGCCGTCCCCCTGACCGTCAGCTTCGGGTTGCTCTCGGCGTCCTTTGCCGCCGGCTACGGGGCGATGTTCGCCGCCCTCGACGACTTCCACGACGCCTACGGGATCGGCAAGGGCGCTCTCGGCGGTGTGGTCGCCGCCGGGTTCTTCGCCGCGTTCTTGGCCCAGATCACCCTCGCCCCGCTCGCCGACCGCGGTCACGCTCGGCGGCTCGTCTACCTGGGGATGGCGATCAACGTCGGTGGCCTGGTGGTGATGGCCTATGGGACGACGCTCGGGGTGCTCACCGCGGCCCGGTTCGCGATGGGCATCGGCACGGGGATGGCGATCCCCGCCATTCGGCGGATCGTGATCGTCGCCGAACCCGAGCGGCTCGGCCACAACCTCGGACTGCTCCTGTCCGCCGACGTGGCCGGCTTCGCCCTCGGGCCGGCGTTCGCCGCGGTGCTCATCGGACCGTTCGGGATCCCCGCGCCGTTCCTCGTGATCGCCGCGATCAACCTCGCCTGCTCCCCCCTCGTCGGGCGGATCACCGTCGGTGAGACCGAGCGCGGCGCCGGCGCCGAGCCGTCGCGCTTCGCCTTCGATCTGCTGCGCTCCAAGCCGTACGCAGCCGCGGTCGCCCTCGGCCTCGGGGTGTTCTTCATGATCGCCACGTTCGACGCGCTGTGGAGCCTGGTGCTCGACGACCTGCACGCGAGCAACCTCGTCTCCAGCTTGGGGATCACCTTGTTCGCCGTACCCCTGGTCATCTTCGGCTCGACCGGGGGACGCCTCGCCCAACGCTTCGGCCCGTTCCGCGTCGGCGCGCTGGGGCTCGCCGTGGGGGCGGTGTTCATGTTCTTCTACGGGCTGATGCCGACCGGCCAGACGATGCTCGCGGTGGGCATCGCCCACTCGTTCAGCGACGGGTTGACCGTGTCCTCCAGCGGCGTCGCGGTCGGGATGGTCACCCCGGAGGAACGCCAGGCCGGCGGCCAGGGGCTGATCGGCGGGATGCAGACGCTGGCCGGTGGTGTCACCGCGGTCGTCATCGGCCAGGTCTACGAGCGCAGCGGGCGGACCTGGGCGTACGCCGGGTGCGCGGCGGCGATGCTCGCCTGCGTCCTCGCGGCGCGGGTCCTCGCCGGGGACACCTGGCGCCTCCGTCAGGCCGTACCCGTCGAAGCCCCTGTCATCATCGGATAGGGCGCGGCCGCGCCGCGGGGCTCAGGGCAGCGGTGCCGGTGGGGGTAGTTCGTCGGCGATCGGTGGGTCGATGACCAACCATGGCTCCTCGATCGTCTCCTCCGGGAGATCGTCACCGAGATCGCTGGAACCCTCATCGGAACCCTCATCGGGACCCTTCTCGGGCCCGGGGGTCGTGGTCGTCGGGTCCGGCCCGGTCGTCGCCGGGGGAGCCACGCTCGTCGGAACCGGGTCCGGGCTGCTGTCCGGCGGCGTGGGGATCGGCGGGTCGCCGGCGATGAGGATCGTCGTGTCGACCGCCGTCGACGCCGGCCGTGGAGCGGTGATCGGTGGAGGCGCCGGTCGTCCGCCCCGGTCGACGGTTCGCGGCCCCGGGCCGCCGCCTGCGGGCTGAGCTGTGGACGACGACGATGCCGCGGCTGCGCCCGGGGGTGCATCGCCGGTCGTGAGATGTCCGCCCGTGGGGGTGCTCGTCGTGCTCGCCGAGTCGACGCGCCCGGCGAGTGCGGGCGAGGGGTCCCATCCGGCGGGGGAGGCGGTCGCCGGCGTCGAGGACTCGACGGAGACGATCGTCGCCGACCCGTCGCCGTGGCCGACCACCGCCGTCGTCCCGGCGATGCCGACGACCAACGCCCCGGCGGCGAACAGCGTGGCCATCGCCCCCCGCTGGGCACGCGTCGCGCCCATCAAGGTGCCGAGCTCGTCGAGGACCGCCTCGGCGCTCTCCCCGAGAGCGGAGGCGAGGACGACGACGTCGTCGCGGCGCAGCAGGATCGAGCGGTCGCGGCGTTGGTCGCGCATGGCACGCACGAGGTACAGGTAGGCGCACAGCGCGGAGAGCGGATCGGCCGGGTCGAAGCGCGCCGTCCGCCGGCCGACGACCACGGTCGCGCCGCGGATCTCGACGACGCCGCGCTCCCGGCACACGGCCGGCTGGGACCGGATCGAGAAGGCGCCCATCACCGGCCCCGATCGGCCGGGACAAGCCGGGCTCAAGGCCCGATCGCGCCGAAGGTCGACCGGATCGACGGATCGGTGAGCGAAACGTGGACGACTCTTGATCCACATGAGCCTCACCGTGGAGGACAATCG
>CAZQEJ010000103.1:0-3986 GCA_964592165.1 uncultured Ilumatobacteraceae bacterium
CGTGGTCGTCGACGGAGACGATCGTCCGCTTCACGGCGCGCGGCGCCGGCTCGGGAAGGAACAGCTCAGGATCGAGCACGGTCATCGTCGTCCCCCTGTCTCGCGTGTGCACCACCCAGTCTGACAGTCCCTCCCGGTGCCCTGCCGCCACGAGCGACTGGCAGAGCGCACGGGGGACGGCGCGCCGCGTGCACCGGCCATCTCAGGGTGAGACATCCTCGGCGGCGAAGCGTTCGATCAGCGCGTCGAGCGCAGTGGCGTTCGTCGTCGCCCCACCGGGTGGGTCGGGGAGGCGCACCGGGCCGTGCTCCCGGCTGGGGAGGAGGATCGTCGCCGTTCCCGGCGTGGTCACCTCACCGCGCTGGTTCGTCGCCCGCAGGGTGACGTCGATCGCCGGGCGGTCGCCCTCGGCGAGGTAGCGGCGGGTGACCTCCCCGCTCAACCAGTGCGTGTCGCCGACGTAGTTGAAGGCGCGGAACTCGCACGACAGCTTCCACAGCCAGGCGTCGTCGCCCATCCAGTCGGTGCACAGGTGGACGAGCCACGTCTCCCGCATCCGCCCGTAGTCGTAGATCGCCGGGTTCCCCGCGGCGCGCGCCCACTCCGGGTCCCAGTGCACCCGCTGCTGGACGTCGGGGATGTTCAGCGCGTCGGGACGGAAGAAGCGGGGCACGCGCTGACGCTGGTCGTAGCCGAGGCGCAGCGCCTTGACCCCGTAGAGGCCCATGCCCATCCCGGTGTGCCAGCAGACGATGTCGGTGACCCGCAGCGGTCCTTTGACCATCGGGCCGAGCTCGTCGCCGACGGCGACGTCCTCCCACCAGCGCGGCTCGGCGCCACGCCGTCGCTCCCGTTCGGTCGCGTACAGCGCGTCGATCGCCGCGAGCTGCTCGTCGGTGTACGGCTCGATCACCGTCGCTTCGTACTTCTCGGAGCGGGCGAGCTCGTCGCGCTCGGTGCGGATCATCAGCCGGAACTGGGCGCACAGCACCGGTCCGCCGGCAGCGGCGAAGACCTCGGCGGTCCACTCGTGGACCGCTCGCTTGGCGAACGTCGACGTCTTGTCGTGGACGCCGACCAGCGCGTTGCGCCGGGTGACCTCGGTGCCCGGGTACAGCGGGTTCCACCACTCACGCGACGACCCGGAGTAGAACGCGTGCACGCCGCGCAGCGGATCACCCTTCATCACGGCGCGTGTCGCGTCGTCCCACGCGGTGACCTCGTTGACGCCGATCAGCGTGTCCCCACCGGCCAGGTTCGGGCTGGCGATCACCGACCCCCAGCGCGTCGTCGCGCCGTAGGCCGGTTCGCACCACAACGGGTTGTCGTCGCCGTAGGCCTCGGCGACGTGGCGGAAGGCGTCCTCGTTCGGCCGGCGATAGCGGGGCGGCTGGGGATGGGGTTGGACGATGCCGATCCGCTGCCGCAGGGCGGCGACGGCCTCGTCGGTGATCCGAGCGCTCACGCGATCATCCTTCCAGCAACGGCGAGATCCTGTTCGAGGGCCACTGCGGGCGGTAGTAACCCTTGAAGATCAGCCGGCCGCCGCGCAGCTCGCGGATCGTGAGGAAGTCACCCTTGTAGCCGCGGTGGTCGTAGGGGGCGAAGGTGATGTTCGTCCCCGGCCCTCCGTTCGTACACGGCATCCACTTGATCCGCTCCAGGCCCGCCTTGACCTCCTTCGGAGTAGCGATCAAGGCGTTGGCGATGCCGTGGATCGCCGCCCGCGCCGTGTCGTAGGCGAGGGCGACGACGACGTTGCCGCTCGTACGCCCGAAACGGGCGCGGAACCGCTCGATCATCGCCTCGTAGTTCGGGTTCGCCCCGTCCTCGCCGAGCTGGTCGACGCCGTGCCACCCCTCGAGCCCCTCCGCCCAGGCGTTGGAGTTGGAGTAGAACATGAACGCGGCACCCATCACCCGCGGCGGATCCCAGCCGAGCGCGTCGAAGGCGCGGGCGAAGTGGAACGTCGAGTATCCGTAACCGACGTAGACGATCGCCTCCGCCCCCTGGTCGCGCATCGTCGCCAGGTGCCGCTGGAGATCCTTCGGGTTCGGCGCGAGGGACACCTCCTTGACGATCTCCACGCCCACCTGGCGAGCGGCGGTGCGGAAGTACTCGGCGTAGTCGGTGCCCGACGAACCCTGTTCCCAGAAGAACCCGACCTTGGTGTGCCCCTCCGCCGCGCACCAGTTGGCGCACATCGTCGACTCGACGGGGATGTCGCCGTTGGCCACGGTGAAGCAGTACTCCCCGTGGAAGCGGACCGCCCCGGTCCAGCCGATGCAGGCAACCCCGGTGGCGTTGATCGTGTCGCACAAGTTGACCGAGTTGTCCGAGATCATCGGGCCGAGGACGACGACGCATCCCTGCTCGACGAGCCACTGGTAGCCGGCGATCACCTTGCGGTAGTTCTCCCGCGGCAGCCCCCGGGCGTCGCAGGTGACGATCTCCACCGGGCGGGTGCAGACGCCCTCGTTCATCGCGTCCTCGATCGCCAGGATCGTCGGGTCGATCCAGTCGGCGAGGAGTTGGCCGATGTCCATGTCGACGAGGATCCCGATCTTCACCGGCTCGAACGGGTCGCCCTGGGTCTGCACTCCGCCGGTCGGTGGGTAGATCACGATCCGCTCGACCGCCTTCTCCCCGATCCGCCCCGACCCCTGGTACCACTGCTCGTTCTGCCACTCGCCGAGGGCGACGGTGTCGGTGCCCGACGCGAC
Source organism: uncultured Ilumatobacteraceae bacterium (assembly GCA_964592165.1). Taxonomy (GTDB): domain Bacteria; phylum Actinomycetota; class Acidimicrobiia; order Acidimicrobiales; family Ilumatobacteraceae; genus JAWKHV01. The sequence continues at coordinate 2,724 of CAZQEJ010000103.1, forward strand.
GGTCGACACGGCACGATCGGGCTGGGCGATCCCGTGGTCGATCGGTGCCGGGAACATCCTCTCGGCGTAGCGCGGCGCGTCCTGGCTCACTGGTGCCCCCTCCCCCACCGGCGGCCGCAGGCGGCCCGGTGTTCGGCGCGGACCGTACCAGACCGCCGTTCAACCACCTGAACCGTCGTTCACGAATTCTCCGCCCCGCATGCTGCCGACGGAGAGCACTGGGATGATCACATTCTGTCGATGGGCCTGAGGACCAGTTCTCGGTCGGTTGTGACGAACGAACGCGCCGGCGAGCAGGTTTTCGCGTCCCCGGCAGCGATGATCGAACCCCGTGGCCACCTTCTTGTACCGCCTCGGGCGGGGTGCGGTGCGGCGTCGCCGTGTCGTCGTCCTCGGCTGGCTGATCGCCGTCGTCGCCGTGTTCGCCGTTGCCAAGGCCTCCGGCGGTGAGCTGCGCGACGGCTTCGCTGTTCCCGGCGCCGAGTCCCAACACGCCCTCGACGTGCTCGAGCAGCAGTTCCCAGCTGCCGCAGGCACCTCCGCCCAACTCGTGTTCGCTACCCCCCACGGCACGCTCGCCGATCCGCCGGCAGCGACCGCGGTCGACGCCGCGCTCGACCAGGTGCGCGCCCAGCCCGACGTGATCGCCGTGCTCCCCCTGCGGACATCTCCCGACGGCCGGATCGCCGTCGCCGACGTCCACTACGCGAAGCCCCTCGGCGAGGTCGACAAGAACGCGTTCGCCGCCCTGCAGGAGACCGCGGCGACGACGACCGCGGCCGGGGTACAGACCGAACTCGGCGGTGAGCTGCCGACCCACGCGGTCCGTGCCGCCCCTGAAGGCCAGGAGGTCATCGGGCTCTTCGCCGCGGTCGTCGTGCTGCTCATCGCCTTCGGTTCGGTGATCGCCATGGGGCTCCCGATCGGCACCGCGCTCGCCGGCCTGGCCAGTGCGTTCGGGTTGATGACCGCGCTTGCCGCGCTGTTCGACATCCCCTCCGTCGCCCCCACGCTGGCCTCGATGGTCGGGCTCGGCGTCGGCATCGACTACGCCCTGTTCATCGTCACCCGCCACCGCGAACACCTCAACCAGGGGATGACCGTGGAAGAGGCCGCCGGCCGGGCACTGGCCACCTCCGGCTCGGCGGTGCTCTTCGCCGGGCTGACGGTGATGATCGCGATCCTCGGGTTGGCCATCGCCGGCATCCCGATGGTCACCGCGATGGCCGTCGCCTGCTCGGTCACCGTCGCGGTGATGGTCCT
>CAZQEJ010000103.1:3996-11258 GCA_964592165.1 uncultured Ilumatobacteraceae bacterium
CGGCTTCGCCGGCCACAAGGTGTTCGGCCTGCGCCGCCCCCGCCACGAGCGCCGGACGCGGATGATCGCCGCGGAGACGATCTGGCACCGCTGGGGCCGGCAGGTCGCCCGCCGCCCGTGGACCTACCTCGGCGTAGCGCTGGTCACGCTCCTGGTCCTCGCCGTTCCGCTGTTCAGCTTGCGCCTGGGGATGACCGACAACGGCACGATGCCCGACTCGTTGACCACCCGGCGGGCGTACGACCTCGTCGCCGAGGGCTTCGGGGAGGGCGTCAACGGGCCCTTGCTGCTCACCGTGACCTTCACCGACGGGGCCACCCCGGCGAGCCTCACCTCGCTGACGGCAGCGCTGCGCGCCGATCCGGGTGTCGCCCGCGTCGGCGATCCGACGCCGAACCCGACCGGCACCGCGGCCGTCGTCCAGGTCATCCCGACCACCTCGCCCCAGGCCAAGGCGACGTCCGAGCTGATCCACCGGATCCGCACGAAGATCGTCCCGGCGGCAGCGATCCCCGGGGTCGCCGTGTTCGTCGGCGGCCAGACGGCGACGTTCATCGATCTCACCGACCAGATCACGGCCCGCCTGCCGTGGTTCATCGGCGCCGTCGTCGGCCTGTCGATCCTGTTGCTGATGGCCGTGTTCCGCTCGATCGCCGTGCCCCTCAAGGCCGCGGTGATGAACCTGCTGTCGATCGGCGCGGCGTACGGCGTCGTCGTCGCCATCTTCCAGTGGGGATGGCTGAAGAGCGTCGTCGGCGTGTCCCAGACCGTCCCGATCGTCTCCTTCTTGCCGATGATGATGTTCGCCATCCTCTTCGGGCTGTCGATGGATTACGAGGTCTTCCTCCTCTCCCGGGTGCGCGAGGAGTACGTCGCCGGTCAGGACAACGAGACCGCGGTGATCGAAGGGATCTCCTCCACCGCACGGGTGATCACCTCGGCTGCGCTGATCATGATCAGCGTGTTCGCCGCCTTCGTGGTCGGCGACGACGTGATGGTCAAGATGTTCGGCATCGGTCTCGCCGCGGCGGTGGCGATCGACGCGACGATCGTCCGCATCGTCCTCGTCCCGGCGACGATGAAGCTCCTCGGCGACCGCAACTGGTGGCTCCCCCGCTGGCTGGACAGGATCCTGCCGAACCTCGACGTGGAGGGGCATTCACTGGACCTCGCCGGGATCACCACCAGCGAGAGCGGCGCCCCGCAGCTGATCGGGGCCAGCGCGGGCCAGCGTCCCGGCACCGACGCCGACGGCGACGCCTGAATGCCCCCACCGGGTGCACCCGGGACCGGAACGCTGCTCCCTGCTACCTTGCCGGTCCATGGCGGAGGCCGCACCGACCACCGCGAGCGGTCGGGTTCTCGGGAGACGAGGAGCCGAGACCCGCCAGCGGATCCTCGACACGATCGCCTCGACGATCGCGACGCGCGGCGTCCGTGAGCTGCGCCTGTCGGAGGTGACCCGTGAGGTCGGCGTGTCCCCGCCCGCCTTCTACCAGTACTTCCGCGACCTCGACGAAGCCCTGCTCGCCTTGTCCGAGCAGGTCGGCGAGCACCTCAGCGACGTCAAGATCAGCTTGGAGATCCCCTGGGAGGACGGCAACGCCCGCGACCTGGCCGTCGCCTTCGTCTCCGCGTTCACCTCCTACTGGGACGACAACCGGCCGGTGCTGTGGGTCCGCAACGTCGCCGCCCAAGACGGCGACGACCGCTTCCGGGCGATCCGCAACCGCTCCCTGGAGCCGTTGGTCGCCTCGCTCAGCTCCCAGATCGCCCATGGCCAGGCGATCGGGCGGATCGACCCCTCGCTGTCGCCGACCGCCCTGGCGACGACGTTGATGATGCTCCTGGAGAGGATGGGGATGATGCACGACGCGGTCGTCTGGCTCGGCGTCGAACGCGACGAGCTGATCCACTCCGTCGCCTACGTGTTCGAGCGCTGCCTGATCGGCTCGTCGAACTGACCAGCGATGAGCGTGACCGACGATCTGCACGTCGCCCGCGACGACCGGGGCGTGCTCCACCTGCGCCTGCACCGGCCGCACAAGCGCAACGCGCTGACCGACGAGATCGTCGCCGCGCTGATCGCCGAGGTCACCGCCGCGGGGCAGGACGAAGCGGTGCGGGCGATCCTCCTCGACGGGGCCGGGGAGCACTTCTGCTCCGGGTTCGACATCGTCGCCCGCAACAGCGACACCGGCGACCACCGGCCGCGCGTCGGCAGCATCCAGCGCCGCCTCCCGGAACAGGCCAACCGGCTGATCGACGTGCTCGTCACGACGCAGGTGCCGATCGTCGTCGCCGCTCGCGGCTGGGTCGCCGGGATCGGGCTGCATCTCCTCCTCGCCGCCGACGTCGCCCTCGTCAGCCGGGGGGCGACGTTGTGGGAGCCGTTCGCGGCACGTGGCTTCACCCCCGACAGCGGCGGGACGTGGCTGCTCCCCCGGCGCGTCGGTGAGATCCGCGCCCGGCGGATGCTCCTCCTCGGCGAACGGATCGACGGCGGCGAGGCACACGCCTGGGGGATGGTCCACGCGGTCGTCGACGACGCCGAACTGGACGCCGAAGCGGATCGGGTCGTCGCTCAGCTGGCCGCCGGGCCGACGGTGACCCTCGGCCTGACGAAGGCCCTCCTGCACCACTCCTCGGCGCGCGACCTGCGCGCCCAGATGCACGACGAAGCGCTCGCCCTCGAGCTCTCCTCGCGCAGCGAGGACTTCCGCGAGGGGCTGCGCGCCTTTGCCGAGAAGCGCCCGGCGCGCTTCACCGGGCGCTGATCAGCGCAAGCCCGGAGCGCGCGTCCCGAAGATGTCGGTGGCCAGGCGCATCCCCAGCTTCGTCGCGTCCCACCGCCGCTCGCCGCTGGTGATCGTCGGCCCGTCGGCCCAGGAGCGCATCCAGATGATCCGGTCGCCGATCGCCCGGATCACCTGGCCGGTGACGTGGTCGGCCTCGTCGCTGGCCAGCCAGGCGACGAGCGGCGAGCTTCCCGCCGGGTCCATCGGGTGGTACTCGTCGGGGCCGAGCTCGTCGGGTTCGATCACCGCCGGCGCGTTGGGCATCGTCGCCACGATGCGCGTCGCCCCACCCGGGCCGATCGCGTTGACGGTCACCCCGTAGCGGTACAGCTCGAGGCTCAGCGTCTGGGTCATCGCCGCGATCGCTCCCTTGGCCGTCGCGTAGTTCGTCTGCCCGAAGTTGCCGACGAGCCCGGCGCCCGAGGTCGTGTTGATCAGCCGGCCGCGCACCGGTCCTTCGGCGGCGAAGCGCTCCCGCCAGTGGCGAGCCGCGGCGCGCGCCGGCAGCCACGTGCCGCGCACGTGGACGCGCAGCACCGCCTCGAAGTCGTCGAGGGACATGTTCCAGATCGCCGCGTCGCGGGCGATCCCCGCGTTGTTGACGACGATGTCGACCTTGCCGAAGGCGTCGATCGCCTGGGCGAACATCGCCTCGACCTCCGCCTCGTCGGTCACGTCGGCCGTGTTCGCCAGCGCGCTCCCCCCGCGCTCGGTGATCAGCTCGACGGTCAGCCGGGAGTCGCCGCTGCGGCCCTCGCCGCGCACCGAACCACCGACGTCGTTGACCACGACGCGGGCTCCGTGGCGGGCGAGCTCCAGGGCGTGGCCGCGGCCGATCCCGTGCGCCGCCCCGGTGACGATGGCGACCTTTCCCTCCAGCAGTGCGGACATCCCACCGAACGTAGTGGCCCGATTGAACCGCAGTTCAGCCCACTGCAATCATGGTCGCGATGGGCGACGGCTACCGGACACTCGCCGTCGAGCGCGACGGTCCGGTCGGCTGGCTGATCTTCGACCGGCCCGATGTAGGCAACGCGATGGACGCGACGATGCTCGCCGAGCTGGAGCGGGCCTGGGGCGAGCTGGACGCCGACCCGGGCGTGCGCGTCATCGTCAACACGGGCAACGGCAGCGCGTTCCAGACCGGCCTCGACGTCGTCCAGCTGAGCACCGACCGGGCCGCGCTGCGCGAGCAGTCCCGCCGGACGCGCGACGCCGAGCTGCGCTTCACCGCCTGGCACAACGGCGTCGGCACGCCGGTGATCGCCGCGGTCAACGGCGTGTGCGCCGGAGGCGGCCTGCACTTCGTCGCCGATGCCGACATCGTCATCGCCGCCGACGAGGCGACGTTCCTCGACCCACATGTGTCCATCGGGCAGGTCAGCGCGTACGAGACGATCGGGCTGATCCACAAGATGCCCGCCGGAGCGGTACTGCGCATGGCCTTGCTCGGCCGCCACGAACGGCTCAGCGCCCAGCGGGCCCACCAGCTGGGGATGGTCTCCGAGATCGTCCCCGCTGATCAGCTGCGCGCTCGTGCCCGGGAGCTGGCAGAGGGGATCGCCGAGGCGGACCCCTCGTCTCTGAGACGGACCAAGGCCGCCCTGTGGGCGATGCTGGAACGACCCTGAGCAGCAGAAAGCGACGTGACGATGCCCTACACGACCCTCCTCGTCGAACGCCACGGCCCGGTCGGGTGGCTGATCAACAACCGCCCCGAGGTGCTCAACGCGATGAACGCGCAGATGCGTGACGAGTTCGCCGACGCCTGGCTGGAGCTGGAGCACGACCCGGCCGTGCGGGTGATCGTCCACACCGGCGCGGGACGGGCGTTCCAGACCGGCGTCGACGTGGTCGAGCTGGCCACCGACGGCCAGGGCATGGAGCGGTACCGGGAGTCGCTGGAGAACTTCGACCTGCACTTCACCTCGTGGCATCAGCAGGTGACCAAGCCGGTGATCACCGCGGTCAACGGGGTCTGCGCCGGCGGCGGGTTCCACTGGGTCGCCGACGCCGACATCGTCATCGCCGCTAGCGACGCAACGTTCTTCGACCCGCACGTCTCGGTCGGCCAGGTCGTCGCCATCGAGGCGATCGGGCTGATCAAGAAGATGCCCGCCGAAGCCGTGTTCCGCATGGCCTTCCTCGGCCGCCACGAGCGGCTCAGCGCCCAGCGGGCCTACGAACTGGGGATGATCAGCCAGATCGTCGACCCGCCCGACGCACTGCGCGACGAGGCCCAGGCGCTCGCGGAGAAGATCGCGCGCAACTCGCCGGCGGCGATGCGGGCGACGAAGGCCGCGCTGTGGGGGGCGCTGGACCACGGGCTGACCGAGGCCTGCCGCCTCGGCGCGCGACACCTCGTGTCGATGTGGGGCCACCCCGACCAGACCGAAGGCCCGGCCGCGTTCGCCGCCAAGCGCGAGCCGCGCTGGCTCCCGCTCGACGCGCCGGCGGAGGATGGCTGATGGACGACGCCGGCGGTGCGCCGGGGGCGAGCCGCTCCCTGGTGGAGCTCCTCCCCCCGCCCGATGCGGGACGGCTCGCGGTCCACGCCACCGGCACCGACGTCGACCGCCGAGAGCTCGCCGAGCGCGTCGCTCGTTCCGCCGCCGAGCTGGCCGCCAGCGGGGTCGCACCGGGCCAGCCGGTCGCCGTCTGCCTGCCGAACGGGGCCGACGTCGTCGCCTGGCTGTTCGCCGTGTGGGCCGCCGGCGCGGTCTACGTCCCGGTCAACCCGCGCCTCACGCTCGCGGAGCGCGCCCGCGTCCTCGACGCGACCCGCCCAGCGGTGCTCGTCACCACCGGGGCACCGCTGGAGCCGCTGCCCGACCCGGTGACCCACCCGAGCCGTGTCGCGCTCGTCCAGTTCACCTCGGGGACGACCGGCCGCCCGAAAGCCGTCCCCCTCACCCACACCGGTGTGCTGACCTTGCTCGACGGGGTGATCGGCACGCTGCGCGGTGGCGCGGCGAACCCCGCCAGCGCAGAGCCGATGCCCAACCTCGTCCCGGTCTCGTTGTCGTTGTGGGCGGGGATCTACCAGGTGCTGTTCGCGATGCGCGTCGGCGCCGCGGTGATCATCCCCGACGAGCTGAGCACCGTCGGCCTGGCCGAGGCGATCGAGCGCTTCGGGATCCGCTCGACGGTGCTCCCGCCGGCGATGATGACGATGCTCGCCGACGACGAGCGGATCGCCTCCCTCGCTCCGTTGCGCTACGTGCGCTCGATCACCGCCCCCCTGTCGCCGCTGCAGGCCCGCCGCTTCCACGATCGCTTCGGCGTGGCGATCCTCAACTGCTACGGGCAGACCGAGCTCGGCGGGGAGGTCGTCGGGTGGAGCGCGGCGGACTGGAAGAGCTTCGGCGACTCGAAGCTCGGCGCCGTCGGCCGCCCGCACGCCGGGGTCGAGATCCGCGCCGTCGACACCGCGGGGACACCGCTCGGCACCGACCGCGTCGGCGAGCTGTGCGTGCGCACGCCGGCGACGCGCGCCGGGGTCGACACCGAGCTCGCCGAACGCCTGGACGCCGAGGGCTGGTTCCGCACCGGCGACGTCGGCCGTGTCGACGCCGAGGGGTTCGTCTGGATCGAGGGCCGTGTCTCGGAGATGATCAACCGCGGCGGGCTGAAGGTGTTCCCCGCCGAGGTCGCCGAGGTTCTCGCCCTCCACCCCGCGGTGCGCGACGCGGCGGTCGTGGGGATCCCCGACCCCCGCCTCGGCGAGGTCCCGTTCGCCTTCGTCGTCCTCGCCGAGGGGGCGACGATGCCCCCGGCCGGCGAGCTCGACCAGCTGTGTCGCGCCGAGCTCGCCCCGTACAAGGTCCCCGTCGGGTTCCGGGCGATCGACGCCCTGCCGCGCAACGAGGTCGGCAAGGTGCTCGGCGCCGAACTGCGCGCCGCGGCCACCTCGGGCTGAGCCGGACGGCGGACCTACGCTGAGGCGATGTTCACACCGACGCCGCAGCGGTTGATCCCGGAGATGTCGCCGCGCGAGGAGCTCGTCCTCCTGGCGCGCTGCCTGTTCCGCGAGGGGTACGACGACCACCTCGCCGGACACATCACCTACAAGCTCGGCGACGGCACCCTGCTGTGCAACCCGTGGCTGATCACCTGGGACGAGCTCCGCCCGGAACAGGTGATCCGGATCTCGCTCGCCGGCGAGGTCGTCGAGGGGGACTGGCCGGTCCCGCTCGGAATCCCCCTCCACCTCGCCCTCCACGAGGCTCGCCCCGGGGTCCAGTGGGCGATGCACAACCACCCGCTGTACGGCACGGTGTGGTCGGACATCGGGGAGATCCCCCCGATCCACGACCAGAGCTCCGCTCTCGGCGGCGGTGAGCTGGTCCTCGTCGACGAGTACGGCGGGCCGGTGAACAGCCGCCAGGCGGCGAAGGAGGCGATCGCCGCGATGGGCGACGCGGACCTCGCCCTCCTCGCCGGGCACGGCGTGTTCGTCCTCGG
>CAZQEJ010000104.1:0-11252 GCA_964592165.1 uncultured Ilumatobacteraceae bacterium
AGGATCTCCGGGTCGAGGCGTTCGCTCTGGGTGCGTTGGGCGACGACCGCGCTGACGCATGCTGCGGCGATGCCGTAGACTAGGCCGAGCTTGAACAACGTGCCCGACTCCATCTCGAAGTTGAGGACGCGCAGGTCGCGCAGCTCGTCGGTCATCCCCACCAGGTGGCGCAGCAGGTGCGGGTTGGCCGACGACTCGCTGCGCTCCTGCCCCTCGTAGAACGTGTCCACCGAGGCGGTGACCCCGACGTGGTGGGCGATCCCCAGCTCGGTGGCGGCCTCGGCGAGGGCGACGGTGAGGAACGGGTCGGCTGCCGCGGGGAACTCGACGGGAGCGATGTCGTTCGCCGCTCCTTGGCGGCACAGCGCGGCGGAGGAGATGACCACCGACCCGGCGGGGACGTGGGCCTGGATCGAGCCTGTCGTGCCGACGCGGATGATCGTCGTGATCCCCACCTGGACGAGCTCGTTGGCGACGATGCTCAACGACGGGGCGCCCATCCCCGACGTCGCCGAGATCACCGGCACGCCGTCGAGCCTGCCGAGGTAGCTGTCCAGGCCGCGGAACGCGGAGAGCTGGACGACGTCGGTCAGCTCCCGGCGGGCGATCTCCCCGGCGCGCGCCGGGTCGCCGGAGAGGAAGGCGAGCGTCGGCCCCGGCTCGCCGAGCGCGGACCGTTCGAACCCGAGGTGGTGCGGCATGCCCTCAGTCTGACAGGCGCCGCGCCGGGGACGGGGCGGCTCACGGGCCGGCCAGCGAGCCCAGGGGGACGACCTCGCAGCGGGTCGCGCTCGGGTCCTGTTCGGGGAGCAGGTAGCGCCAGAAGATCGTCCCCGTGCGGTGCCCTTCGGTGTCCAACCAGTTGGGGACGCCGGGGTCGGAGTGGGCGACGACGATCCGGTAGCTGCCGTCGGGTTCGAAGCGGATCTGGGAGCGGTTCAACGACGAACGGTGCGTCCGGTAGTCGAGGGTCTGCATGTGCTTGTTCCAGAGCATCACGTTGACGAACGCGGCCGGCGGCAACGTCCCGCTCATCACCAGCGCCTCATCGTCGGCGAGGTCCCAGCGTCCGCTGGCGTAGAAGATGTCCGCCGCCCCGGGCACCGGCAGCCCGGTGGCCCGGAAGCTGAACGGGACGGGCAACGTGTTCGGTTCCGCGGCGACGAACGGCACCGTCGGCGCCTGCCCCGGCAGCGCCTGGCCGAGCGTCGCCTGGCGGAGCAGGGCGACGCCTTCGCCGAGCCGGGCGGCGAACGTCGCATCGTCGAGCGGCGGGGCCGGCTCGCTCTCCCCGAGCGGTTCGATGGTGAGGTCGACGGCGATCTCCGGGCGGAGCTGGACGGAGGGGTCGAGCTGGAAGTAGCTGCGCACGATCACCGAGTGCGCGCCGGGTTCGAGGCGGAGCCAGTCGCCGTCCCCGGCGGGCCGGGTGGGGCCGAGGATCAGTTCGTAGCGGCCGTCGTCGCCGACGTGCAGCGCCCGGTCGTTGACGTCGCCGAGCAGCGGCCCGGCCATCCCCCCGTCGGCCGCCGCGCCGTGGATCGTGAACGACGTGTAGCACTGCTCGCCGATCCTCCCCCGGATCCGGTACGCCTGGTCACCGCGGATCCGGCAGAAGTGGTAGATCGCGTCGGGATTGTCGCCCTGCAACTTGCGCCCGGGGTCGACGATCGAGACGAACCGGGGGTGCCGCGGGTCGGCCTCGCAGAACAACCCGGAGGCCACCGCCAGGAGCTGGGTCACGTAGCGGTACCCCTCGACGACGTCCAACGGGTCGGTGAACCGCTCGGCGGCGAGCACGTACGAGTCGCGGATCTCGCCGAGGGCGGCGATCAACGAGTCGAAGGCGGCGGTCGTGCGCGGTGCGAGATCCATCGTGTCCCCCCGTGGTGTGCGGCCTGCGCGGCGCGGCACCGGTCACTGTACGGTCGGCGGGGTGACCGACGATGCCTTCATCCCCAACGCGGACGAACTGCTGGCGAACAACTCGCGCTATGTGCAGACGTTCGACGACGACCCCGAGCTTCCCGTCGTCCCGTCACGCAAGCTCGCCGTCGTCGCCTGCATGGACAGCCGGATGGACATGTTCCAGCTCCTCGGTCTCGGTCACGGGGAGGCGCACGTGATCCGCAACGGTGGGGGCGTAGTCACCGACGACGTGATCCGCTCGTTGATCCTCTCCCAGCGCCTCCTCGGAACGCGCGAGATCATCCTCGTCCACCACACCGACTGTGGGATGACCCGCCTGGACAACGACGACCTCCTCGCCACGTTGGAGACGGAGACGGGGATCCGCCCGAAGTTCACCTTCGAGGCGTTCTCCGACCCGTTCGCCGACACCCGCCAGTCGATGCGCCGTTTGTTGAACAGCCCGTTCATCGCCCACAAGGAGCTGATCCGCGGCTTCGTCTACCACGTCGAGGACGGTCACCTGGCCGAGGTCTTCCTCGAGCCCTGATCCCCCCGGGCGAGGGAGATCAGGGCCTGCGCGGCCGGGGAACGCCGGGAGCGGCGGTGGAGCAGCCCGACCCGGCGGCTGACCGCAGGGCGCAGGGGTCGGACGACGGCCCCCTGCTCGGCGGCACGGGCCGCCGTGTGCTCGGGGAGCAGCGCCGTGCCTGCACCGGCGAGCACGAGGGGCACGATCGCCTCCCGGTGGCTGAGCTCGACGGCGACGTTCATCGTCAGCGCGTTGTTCGCCAGTGTGCGGTCCAGCAGGCGGCGGGTCGAGGTGCCCGGCGGGGTGACGATCAGCGGCAGGGCGGCGAGCTGGCGAGCGGTGATCGGGCCCTCGTCCAGCTCGGTCCCTGGAGGGCAGGCGACGACCAGTCCCTGGCGGAACAGCTCGACCCGCTCCAGGCCGTAGCCTCCCGTGGTCAGGTCGGTCAGCCCCAACTCGGCGCGGCCGTCGCGCACGGCGAGCTCGATCTCGACCGTGTCCTCCGGTTCCAGGACGCGCACCGCCACCCCCGGGTAGGCGGTGCGGAAGCGCCCGATCAGCTCGGCGAGCGGGTCGGCGGCGAGCGTGGGCAGGGCGGCGAGGGTCAGCGATCCGGTGGCCAGCGACGTCACCGTCGCCGCGGCGACGGACAGCTCCGCCGCCTCACGCAAGACCCGCCGGGCAACCTCGATCACCTCTCGGCCCGCGGTGGTCGGCTCGACGCCGCGACCAAGGCGGGCGAACAGCTCGACGCCCAGGGCGCGCTCCAGGCCGCGCACACCATGGGACAGCGACGGCTGGGAGACGTGCAGTGCACGTGCCGCGGCGCCGAACCCACCATGATCGGCGACCCCGACGAGATACTCGAGCTGGCGTAGATCCATAGACATTGACTATGGCACCCATAGATCACACGGATGCGCAGGATCGCTCCGTGGAGCCGATCCTGGGCGGGTGACTTTGCTCGGTGCGGCTCTGATCGGCATCGCCATCGGATTCCTCGGTGGTCTGCTCGGCAAGGGCGGCTCGGCGATCGCCACGCCGCTGCTGCACATCATCGGCGTCCCGGCGATCGTCGCCGTCGCCGCGCCGCTGCCGGCGACGATCCCTTCGACGATGGTCGCCGGCCTCGCCTACTGGCACGAGCGGCTGATCGACTGGCGCGTCGTGCGCTGGGCGATCGGCGTGGGCATCCCGGCGACGATCGCCGGGGCGGTCGCTACCCGCTGGATCGACGGCAGCGTGCTCGTCGGGATCACCGACGTGATCCTCATCGGCCTGGGGATCCGCCTGCTCCTCCCGCACCGCGGCGCGCCCGGCGAGGACGGCACGAGCGCGGGGCTCAGCGCGTGGCGCATCGGCCTCGTCGCCGCTGCGGTCGGGGTCACCGCCGGGCTGCTGGCCAACAGCGGCGGGTTTCTCCTCGCCCCGTTGTTCATCACCGTCCTCCACCTCCCGATCAAGAGCGCGCTGGCCAGTTCGCTGGCGGTCGCCAGCGTCCTCGCCGTGCCCGGGACCGTCGTCCACGCCGCACTCGGCCACCTCGACTGGACGCTGGTCGCCGTCTTTGCCGTGACTGCGGTGCCGCTGTCGTACCTCGGGGCGAAGACCGCGATCCGGATCGACGCCGCCCGCCTGGAGCGCGGCTATGGCGTGGTCCTGATCGTCCTTGGCGCGGTGTTCCTCGCCGTGCGTTGAGCGCGGCGCGCTGTGGCGCCGGGCGTGGAAAGGTGTCCGGCGATGCCGGACAGGACAAGGCGTGATGCACACCCCGACGCGGGCTGAGACCGGCGAGCTCTCCTTCCGCGCCGCGTTCGGGGCGACGTATGCCGACGTGCAGCGATACGCCCGCCGCCGTGTCGGGCCGACCGACGCGCCGGACGTGATCGCCGAGACGTACCTCATCGCCTGGCGGCGCTGGGCGGACTGCCCGGCGCCCGATCGGCCGCTGCCCTGGCTGTACGCGATCGCCGGCAAGGTGATCCTCAACCACACCCGTGGCCAACGTCGCCGGCACCGCCTGATCGAGCGCCTCACCCATCGTCGGGTGGCCGTCCTGCCCGGGCCCGAGCTGCCCGACCCCGAACTGCACGCCGCCCTCGCCCGCCTGTCCGCCGACGACCGCGAGCTCCTCCGCCTGATCGCCTGGGAGCAGCTCTCCCACGCCGAGATCGCCGAGGTTCTCGGCTGCTCGCCGAACGCGGTGGCGATCCGTGCCCACCGGGCCCGCAAGCGCCTCGCCGGCTACCTGGGCGATCGGCGACATGATCGCCACGGTGGTGGACACAACGAACAGACGCCGCCGATGCGGCCCGACGACGGAGGCGCCCCTGGTGGCTGATCACGACGACGAACTGATCGCCCGGCTCGGCGCGGCCGACCCGGTCGGTCACCAGGCGATCCGACTCCCCGACGCCCCCGAGGCGCGCTCGTTCCTGGAGGAGCTGCTCATGTCCACCCCCCACGAACCATTCCCCCCCGCGTTCCCCCCGCCGGTCGGGGCGCCGGCGACCGCCTACCTCGGCTCGCCGACGGCGCCGGACCGCTCTCGGCGGGCGCGCCGCTTCGCCGTTGCCGCCGGCCTCGCCGCAGCCGCGGCGATCGCCGGTGCGGTGGTCCTCGTGCGCGCCGGCTCGTCGCCCGAGGGCGAGACGGTGACCCGGGTGGAGAGCGTGGTGGCGACGCCGCGCGCCGCGGCGATGGCCGTGAAGAAGGCCGCGGCGACCAGCCAGGAGGCGGCGGTGACCGCCGTCCAGGCGACGATCGAGGCGACGGTCGGGGAGCTGACCGCGACCGGTTCGCTGAGCGTCTCCGGCGCGGACGTCGAGGCGACGATGGCCCTGACGAGCAGCGGCAGCGGACCGCTCGGTGCGTTTCTCCCCGCGGGTCGGAGCGAGTTCCGCCGGGTCGGCGGGGCGACGTACGTGAAGCTCGGCGACTCCGGTTGGCAGCAGGTGAAGCTGCCCGAGGGCATGCCTGCCGCGGGTGATCTCGATCTGTGGAAGCTCGACGTGGACGGGGACTCGCTGCGTGAGGCATTCAGCCGGCTGCAGGAGATCACCAACGCGTCGCAGGTCGGTGCGGAGACGCTCGACGGCGTCGAGGTGACCCACTACCGGGGCACGGTCACCGTCGGTGGCGCGGGCCACGGCGACGCGGGCCACGGCGACGACCACCCGTCGTCGCTCCCCGCGTGGACGACCAGCCCGGTGGAGCTCACCGTCGACCTGTGGGTCGATGGTGACCAGCTCCTGCGCCGGGTGACGGCGAGCGGAACGCTCCCCGCGGATGCCCCGATGATCGCTCTCGCCGGGCTCGACGGACCGTTCTCGGTCGACGTCCGCCTGGCCTACGACCCCGCGGTGACGGTCGTCGCTCCCGACGATGCGACCGTGGTCGAGTTCCCCCCGATCCCCGGCCTGGGTGATCTCGGCCGCCACGGCGGCGGCTCGTTCCCCGGTCTGCCGATGCCCTGGCCGCGAACGACCCCCGAGCACGACTGAGCCGGCAACGGGCACACCGCCCGTTCGCCACGGGTGGTGACCGCCGGGAATACTGGGGGCCGATCGCCCCCCGATCCCCTGGAGTGTCACCGATGCCGTGCCCGACGGAGCACAACGCCCACCCACAGCCGCGCCCGACGACCGGCGGAGATCGCCGGTGAGCGCCCCGGCCGGGACCGTGGACACCCCCGAACAGGCAGAGTTCCGCACCGAGGCGCGGCGCTTCTTGGAGGCCAACGCGCCGCACAAGGTCGCCGCCAGCCCGTGGGCGTTGTTCTTCGAGACGGACGCCGAGGCGGCCCACACCGCGTTCGAGAAGGGCCGGGCGTGGCAGAAGACGCTGTTCGACAACGGCTTTGCCGGTCTGACCTACCCCAAGGAGCTCGGCGGCCGCGGCGGTACGGCCTGGCACGAACGGATCTACGCCGAGGAAGCCGCCGACTTCGACGTCAGCTCGCGGTTCATCGCCTCCACGATCGCGATGCTCGGCCCGACGCTGATGCGTCACGCCAGCGAGGAACAGAAGGAGCACTTCGTCCCTCGCCTGCTGTCCGGCGAATACGCGTTCTGCCAGCTGTTCAGCGAGCCGGGCGCGGGTAGCGACCTCGCCGGGCTGGCCTGCCGTGCCGTGCGCGACGGTGACGAGCTCGTCGTTACCGGCCAGAAGGTGTGGAACTCCGCCGCCCAGCACTGCAACTGGGGCTTCCTCCTCGTGCGCACCGACCCCGACGTTCCCAAGCACAAGGGGATCACGTTCGTCCTCGTCGACATGAGTGCCCCGGGGATCGAGGTCCGGCCCCTCGTCCAGGCGACCGGTGCGGCGGAGTTCAACGAGGTGTTCTTCGACGAGGTGCGGGTCCCGATCGCCAACGTGATCGGGGAGATCAACGCCGGGTGGGCCGCGGCGCGCACGGTGATGTCCAACGAGTCGGCGTTCATCGGCGGGAGCACCGCCGGCGGATCGGTCCTCGGCAAGCTCGTCCTCCTCGCCACCGGCACGGGCGCGACGTCCGACCCGGTCATCCGCCAACGCCTAGCCGACGCGCACACCCGGGAACGGGTGCTGGCGATGATGGGCGAGCGGATCCTCGCCGCGGTCCGCCAACGTCAGCTGCCGCCGATGGACCCGTCGATCCTCAAGCTGTTCATCGCCGAGAACCGGGTCCGGGCCGGGAACCTCGCCGCCGAGTTGCTCGGCGCGCAGGCGACCGCCGGCGACGGCGAGCGGACGCGCTGGGTGCAGACCGAGGTGATGGGCCGCTTCGGCATCTCCATCGGCGGGGGGACGAACGAGGTCCAGCGCAACAACCTCGCCGAGCGTGCCCTCGGGTTGCCGAAGGAGCCGCGCAACGACCACCTCATCGCCTGGAAGGACGTGCCGCGCAGCTAGCGCGGCGGCGATGACGGACAGCTCCGCGCCGCGCCCCCCGCAGGGCGACTGGTTGGGTACTCCCTGCCTGCACTTCGAGCGCGACGGGGTGCTCGCTACGGTGCGCGTCGACCGGCCGCAGCGGCGCAACGCAATGACCCCGGCGATGTACTTCGGCATCCGCCACGCGATCGACCACGTCAACCGCAGCGCCGATCTCGCCGGGCTGATCATCGTCGGGACCGGCGACGTGTTCATCCCTGGGGGTGATCTCGGCGGGGCGAACGAGGACGGGTGGGCCGACCTGCCGACCTTGCTCGGGATGGACAACACGCCGTTCGACGCGCTGCGCCGTTCGGTCAAACCGGTCGTCGCCGCGGTCAACGGCTTGTGCCAGGGCGGGGGGATGATGATCGCCATGCTCAGCGACGTCGCCGTCGCCTCCGAGCGGGCGACGTTCCGCTGCCCGGAACTGCTGCGGGGGATCGCCGACACGAACTACGCCCAGGTCCTGCCGCGCCAGATCGGTCCGGCGCGGGCCCGCGACATGCTGATCACCGGGCGCACGATCGACGCGGCGACCGCCGAACGGTGGGGCGTGGTCAGCCGCGTCGTCGGCCACGACGCTCTCGTCGACGAGGCGCGAGCGGTGCTCGTCGCCTGCCTGCAGACCGCGCCGAAGGCCCGTCTCGCCGTCAAGCGCTCGATCCACGAGTACTACGGCAGCTA
The DNA here is from genome assembly GCA_964592165.1 of uncultured Ilumatobacteraceae bacterium. GTDB lineage: Bacteria > Actinomycetota > Acidimicrobiia > Acidimicrobiales > Ilumatobacteraceae > JAWKHV01. Next base: position 8,042 of record CAZQEJ010000104.1, read on the forward strand.
CGACCGGATCGCGATGGACGAATCGCTCGCCGGGGAGGAGGCGGTCGAGGGATTCCGCGCTTTCAAGGAACGCCGCGCCCCGGCGTGGGTGCCCGAAGGCCTGTGACGGGCGGCGTCAGGCGCGCAGGTCGTCGACGTAGGTGTCCGTCCCCGGGATCGTGGGGATGAACGGGGCGATCAGCTCCACCCGCCCGAGGCCCGCGGCGCCGACGCGCTCGCCGGCGGTGGCGAAGTGGTCCCACGCGTCGAGCGGATCGCCCTCGGTGAACCAGAGCACCGTGAGGCGGGTGTCCAAGCCCTCGACGTCCTTCACGTAGGGCTGCTTGTCGCCCGGCAGGGGCATCGGGACGAACAGGGTGGCCATCGCCACTGGCGACCCCGCGCCCGGTGTCCGCTCGGCGTGCAGCCATTCGATCAACCGTTCCCGGTGCTCGGCATCGGGGGAGTCGATCACCTCCAGCACGAGCCCGCCATAGGGGTAGTTCAACGCGTGGACGTCGCGCGGACCGGTTGCGTCGCGGTAGATCGGGCCGCGGTAGCTCTGGAACGAGGTGAACGTGTGGTCCCGCTCGAGGTACACCCGTCCGTCGGCGAACAGGCGGTGGTTCGTACCCACGGCAAAGCGCAACTGGCTCTCGTACTGGCCTTCGGTGATCCAGTAGATCGAGATGTACTTCCCGGCGTCGATCGGTTGGGCGATCGCCGAGTCCGCCGGGTAGCGCACCTTCTGGTAGGCGACGGGGGCGACCCACCGGCGGCCCGCCCACATCCAGGGGAAGGCCATCGCCCCGGCGATGTAGTGGTCGTCCTCGTACCAGCGGTTGTAGGTGTGATCGTGGCCGGGGTGCGGTTCGACCATCGTGATCAACGCCGAGCCGATCACCGGTGCATAGGGGCCGGTCTGGGCGAGGTGGTAGTAGGGGTCGTCGAGGAAGTTCGCCGGGAGGTCCACGGTCCCGTCGTACCACGGGTCGTGCCGGGCGCGCTCAGTCGTGGGCGATCAGCTCGTCCCCGACGGAGATCATCCCCGGAGTGCTCACCTGCGCGTACACGCCGAGGCAGGCGAAGTTGCCGAACCCGGCGAAGTCCCGCCGGTTGGCCGTGGCGAGCGTGCGCAGCACGGCCTTGTCCCCGTCCAGACCGGGCTGGGGGAGGGTGATCATGATGCACCGGGGTGTCGCCGCGCCGAGCGTCAAGGTGGCCGTCCCCAGACCGACGACGTGGCCGGGCCAGTCGTTCTCCGTGAACCGGCCCGTCGACGGCGCGTCGAGGAGGATGCCGGGGCGGAAGCGGGCGGTGACGATCTCCGAGGAGGGCAGCAGCGACTGGAGGTGGGCGATCGTCCCCGTGGTCAGCAGGTGCAAGGGGGCGAGATCGGCGAAGCTGCCCGCGGGCATCGGCACGTCGACCTCCACGCCGGACAGGACCATCCCCTCCAGCTCCGGCCACTCGCTGGCGTAGACCTCCCCACCGCTGTCGCCGGCGGCGACGATGGCCACGGGCCGCCGGAGGAGCTCCGTCAGCGCCGCGTCGAGCGCGGCCGCGTCCTCCCGGTGCCCGTAGGTGCGTTCCCCGATCTCGACGAGGATCTCCCCGCCGGGCGCATAGTGGGCCCGGCAGCCGAGCAGAGCCTGGCCCGGGCGAGGCGTCTTCGCGCTGAGGATCTTCCCGGTGGTCAGGTCGCGCACGCCGAGGGCGCGGTCGCCGGCCATCCCGTGGCCGACGAGCGGCACGCTGTCCAGCCGTTCGCCCTGCATCGACTTGACTGGGTACCGCCAGATCTCGCTGACCCTGCCAACCGGGCCGACCGTCGCCGTCATCCGGGCGACAGTAGACGGGCAGTGGTGTTCACGCGCCGTCCTCTCCCCGGAAACGCTCCCGAAACCGGGGAGGTGCATCGTCATGCACCGACGGGAGCGGATCGTCCGTTCCCCCCGAGAATGGAGGGACGATCGATGGGTGGGAGGTTTCCCGTCGACGGGTGGGTCCTCGTGTCCGCCGCGCTGGTGTTGTTCATGACACCGGGACTGGCCTTCTTCTATGCCGGGATGGACCGCAGCCGGAACGTCGTGAACATGCTGATGATGAACTTCTGGTGCCTGCTCAGCGTCCCGCTGGTGTGGGTCGTCGCCGGCTATTCGATCGCCGCGGGCACGGCCAGCGCGGGGTGGTTCGGCGGGTTCTCCCGGATGTTCTTGCACGGCATCGACCTGACGTCGGCGGCCAACGTCGATGTCCTGCTGGCCGTGGCCTTCCTCGGGATGTTCGCGGTGATCACCCCGGCCCTGATCTCCGGTGCCGTGGCCGGACGGATGAAGTTCGCCGCGTGGGCCGTGTTCGCTCCGGGGTGGACGCTCCTCGTGTTCGCCCCGGTGTTCAAGTGGGTCTACGGCGGATGGCTCGGCCGGCGTGGCGCGCTCGACTTCGCCGGCGGGACGGCGATCCACGTCAACGCCGGGGTCGCCGCGCTCGTCGCCGTCGTGATCCTCGGCAAGCGCAGCGGGTGGCCGCACGGCGAGCACACCCCGCACTCGATGCCGCTGGTCATGATCGGGACGGGGATCTTGTGGTTCGGCTGGTTCGGCTTCAATGCCGGCTCGGCGTTCGGCGCGAACGGCGTTGCCGTCCAGGCTTTCGTCAACACGTTCGTCGCCGCGTCGGCCGGAGGCTTGGCCTGGGCTCTGGTCGAGCGGCTCGAGGACGGCTGCTTCACCAGTCTCGGGGCCGGGTCGGGGATCGTCGCCGGGCTCGTCGCGATCACCCCGGCGTGTGGCTTCGTCTCGACGATGTCGGCGATCTGGATCGGTCTCGCCGCGGGTGTGATCTGCTGCCACGCGGTGCACATCAAGTTCCGTGCCGGGTTCGACGACGCGCTCGACGTCGTCGGGGTCCACCTCGTCGGTGGCCTCGTCGGCTCGCTGTCGCTCGGCCTGTTCGCCGACGCCGGCTACTCGGGCGGCGACCACCTCTCCGGCCTGCTCTACGGCGGCGGTCTGCGACTGCTCGGTGAGCAGCTCCTGGCCAACGCAGCGACGATGCTCTACTCCGCGGCGTCCACCGCGGTGATCCTCCTCGTCCTGCGGGCGACGATCGGGCTGCGGGTGTCGGACGAAGCCGAGGAGCTCGGTCTCGATCTGGTCGAGCACGGCTCGTCGTGGCGAACCCTGGAGATGGAGCGTCTTTGACGGAACGCCCGCTCGGCGATCGGGGC
>CAZQEJ010000105.1:0-5634 GCA_964592165.1 uncultured Ilumatobacteraceae bacterium
GATCGCCCACCCTTCGGCTTCGTCGATCGCCGCGCCGAGGGCCCGCCGCAGGGCGCCGAGCCGCTCCGGGTCGTAACCGACGAACGCGCTCACGACAGCCCGAGGCGGGCGGCGAGCTCAACCCGGGCGGTGGCTTCGGCCTGATCGGCGAGCACGTCGAGATGCCGGGCGGCGGTGGTCAACGTGTCGATCGCGGACGCCAGCTTGCTCTCGGCGACGGCGAGATCGTCGAGGAACGCTCGCGCTGCCGGGCCGACCCACACGTCCTCGCCGGCACGCCGTCGCAACCCCCAGGCCTCGGCGATGCCGATCGCCGAGGCCTGCTGGCGGAGCTTCACGGCGCGCCAGCGCAGCGAGTCGGCCGTCGTCGTGGTGGGCATGCCGGCCAGGTGTGCCCGGTGAGGTGCCCGGCGGCAAGCACGATGGTCCGCTCACGGCGCCGGGCGCAGCGTCCCATTGTCGATGACCACCGACCGGTCTGCGATCAGCTCCGCCTCGGCCGGGTCGTGGGTGACGAGCAGCGCGGTCGTCCTCGTCGCCTGCAGGATCCGGCGCAGCTCCTCGGCGAGGCGGTCGTGCAGCTCACGGTCCAGCCCGGTGAGCGGCTCGTCGAGGAGGAGCACTGCCGGCGCGGGAGCCAAGGAGCGGGCGACGGCGACCCGTTTGGCCTCCCCGCCGGACAAGCTGGACACGTCGCGCCGCCCGAAGCCGGCGAGGCCGACGAGCTCGAGCAGCTGACCAACGCGCGCCGCGATCTCCCGTTTCGGCACCCCGGCCATTTTCAACCCGAAGCCGACGTTGGCGGCCACGTCGAGGTGGGCGAAGAGCTGTTCGTCCTGGAACACGAATCCGATCCGCCGGCGGTGGGTGGGCACGGCGGTCACGTCCGCGCCACCGACGAGGACCCGCCCGGCGTCCGGCCGTTGCAACCCGGCAACGACGCGCAGCAGGGTCGACTTGCCCGACCCGCTCGCTCCGAGGACGGCAACGATCTCCCCCGCGTCGAGGTGCAGGTCGGCACCGTCGAGCACGTTCCGCCCGGCGAAGGCCACCGAGATCCCTTCCAGGTCGAGGGTCACCATTCGCTGTGCTCCGGGCGGAGGCGGTCGACGGCGAACACGACGAGCGCGCTGAGGGCGAGGAGGATCGTCGCCAGGGCCATCGCCCGCGCCGTGTTCAGCTCGCCGGGGCGGGCGAGGGCCTTGGTGATCGCGATCGGCAACGTGACCCGCCCGCGGCGGGAGAGGAACGACGTCGCCCCGAACTCCCCGAGGGACACGGCGAAGGCGAACCCCGCCCCGCCGAGCAGGGGACGCAGGGCGAGGCGGGCGTCGACCTCCCACCAGGCCCGCCACGGCGGCGCGCCGAGTGTCGCCGCCGCTTCCCGCAGGCGGGGGTCGACGGCGCGCAGTACGGGGAGCATCGAACGGGTGACGAAGGGGATCCCGACCAGCGCCTGGGCGAGGGGGATGATCACCACCGAGGCGCGCAGGTCGACCGGGTCGTGGTCGAACGTGATCAGCAGGCCGAACCCGAGGGTCACCGCCGAGGTCCCGAGGGGGAGCATCAGCCCGGCGTCGAGGATCCGCCCCAGGCGGCCACCGCCGGCGACAGCGAACGCGGCGGCGGCGCCGACCGTCGTCGCGATGATCGCGGCGGCCACGGCGAAGCGCACCGAGGTGGCCACCGTCTGCCAGCCCTCGCCGCCGAGGGCTCGCCATCCGGCGAGAGTCCAGCGCCCGGCCGGGCGCACGGAACGTACGGCGAGGACGGCGAGGGGGACGGTCACGGCCAGAGCGGTGAGCGTGCCGACCGCGCCGACGACGAGCTTCTCCCGCCCGTGCGGGGGGCGAGCGGTCGTCTCCCGCAGGCGCACAGCGGGCGCGCCGCGCGCCTGGGCCCGGCTCGACCAGGCGAGCAACGCGCCGACAGCGACGAGCTGGACGGTGGCGATCACGCAGGCCGCCGGAAGGTTCCCGAGGAGCACCGCCTGGCGGTACAGCTCGACTTCCAGCGTCGGGTGGCGCGGCCCACCAAGGATCGTGATCACCCCGTAGCTGGTGAAGGTGAACAGGAACACGATCGACCCGGCGGCGAAGAACGCGGGGCGCAGCAGCGGCCAGGTGACGTGGCGGGCGACCTGGCGGCGGCTCGCTCCCAGGGTGCGTGCCGCCTCTTCGGCACCGCGGTCGATGCGCCCCCACAACCCGCTGACCGTGCGGACGACGACGGCGAGGTTGAACGTCACGTGGGCGAGGAGGATCGCCGGCACGGAGCGGTGCCAGCTCGCCGGGAGGAGGACGAGGAAGGCGGTGCCGATGACGACGCTGGGCAGGACGAACGGGAGGGTGACGAGGGCGAGCAAGGCGCGCCGCGCGGGGAACCGGTAACGGGCGACGACGTACGCGGGAAGCGTCCCGGCGACCAGTGTGAGCGCGGTGCTCGCCGCCGCCTGCCACAACGTGAACCAGGCGACGTGGCGCAGCCCACCGTCGCCGAGCGCGTCGCCGAACGCCTCCCAGGCCAACCCGCGGCGGAGGATCGTGGCCAGCGGCCAGGCGAACCAGAACCCGACGAACGCGGCGGCGACGAGCGCGGCGAGGGTCCGTCCCCGGCGCGGCATCGCTCAGCGGCCCACGCTCAGCGGAGCACCGCCCGGGTGAACGCCTCGATCCACTCGGCGCGCCGCGCCGCGGCCTCTTCAGGGTCCAGGCGCAGCGGGTGCTCGGCGCGGGGGGCGAAGCGGGCGAACAGGTCGGGGAGGGCGACGCCGGTGCGTGCCGGGTAGACGAAGTTCGTCTCCGGGAGCTCGGCTTGCAGCTCGGCGGAGGCGAGGAACTCGACGAGCTGCCCGGCCTCGGCCGGGTGGGCCGTGCCGCGCAGGACCCCGGCGTACTCGGCGACGCGGTAGCACGTCGCCGGCAGGCTGGCCGTCGTCGGCTCTGCCGGCTTGGGGTCGGCGGCGAAGATGATCGTCGCCGGTGGGCTCGTCGCGTAGCTGACGACGATCGGCCGGGTCCCGCCCCCGCCGCCGGCGCTGAACGATCCTTCGTAGGCCGCGGTCCACGAGTCGACGACGAGCACCCCGTTGGCCCGCAGCGCCGCCCAGTAGGCGGGAGCCCCGTCGGGGCCGAGCTCGGCGATCGTCGCCAGGAGGAAGGCCAGCCCGGGAGCGGAGCTCGCCGGGTTCTCGATCACGAGCAGGTCGCGGTAGCGGGCGTCGGTGAGGTCGGCGAGCGTCTGCGGCGGGGGCACGCCTCGCCCGGCGAACCACCCACGGTCGATGTTCACGCACACGTCGCCGACGTCGACCGGCGTCAGCTGCGGCTGGAAGCCGGTCAGCTGTGGATCGAGCGCGCCGAGCAGGTCGGCGGGCAGCGGGTGGTCGGCGAAGACGCCGGCGTCCAGGGCACGGCGCACGTTCGGGTCGTCGATCCCCCACATCACGTCGCCCTCTGGCCGCCCGCTGGTGAGCACCGCCTTGGCGACCATCTCCCCGGTGTCGCCCCCGTCGACAACATCGACGGCGATCCCCGTGCGGGAGGTGAACTCGTCGAGCGCGGCGGGCCGGACGAACGCCGAGTAGGCGACGAGGGTCAGCTTGGCCGGTGCGGCCGGCTCCCCGCTCCCGCCGCTGCCGCACGCGCCGATCATTGCTGCGCCGGCGAGGACGAACCCGATCGTGAGCAGTCCGCGGCGCACGGTCACCGGCCCTCCAGAGCACCGGGGGAGATGACCAGTGCGCTCCCGGCGCGCAGGCGGACGACGGTCGGCGTCCCCGGCTCGGCGAGGTTGGACACGCCGCGGCTGACCCCGGCGCGCAGCTCGGCGTCGCGCAGCGGGTAGCGGGCGCCTTCGATCGACACCCCGGAGGCGTCGCCCCCGACGGCGAGCACGGAGAACAGGCCGTGGGCGCCGGGTTCGACGCACATCGCGGCCTCTCCGTGGAGGACGCGCAGGCGCGTCGTCGCCCACCACATCGTCACCTGCTCGAGGCGCGCCGCGGCGTCGGCCACGGCGAACAGCGCACCGAGGAGGTGGTCGACGCGGTCCCCCCCGCCGGAGACGACGGTCAACGCCCGCGCCCCGTGGTTGATCACCGCGTCGATCGCCAGCTCCGTGTCGGTCATGTCCTTGGCCACCGGGTGGCGTTCGATGGTCACCCCGGAGGCCGTCGCCGCGGCCAGCCCGGCAGGGGAGATCGAGTCCAGATCACCGACGAGGAGGTCGGTCCGCACGCCGAGCGACAGGGCGTGGTCGAAACCGCTGTCGGCGGCGACGACGAACGCGGGGTGGGGCAGGCAGGCGACGATCCCCTCCGGGGGCCGGTCACCGCCGATGAAGATCAGCGCGTCGTGCATCGATCATTCCCTCCGCTGGCATTACCCAGATCAGGTTCTCGGGTCGGTGGTGGCGATCACCCTCTCAGCCCGCCGTGTCCTGCGAGCTCCCCGGTTCGGTTTCTTCGGTCGCCAGCTTACCCGGCGGGGCGGTAGACGTCCGGTTCGATGTACACGTGCACTGCCGAGGGCACCGCGGCGCGCAGCAGCACCTCCGCCCCGTCGATCGTCACCGCCAACTCGTCGATCGTCATCGTCCGGTCGAACTCCACCTTGGCCGCGACGAGCAGCTCTTCGGGGCCGAGGTGCACGGTGCGCAGGTGGATCACCCGGTTCACGCGGGGCGCGCCGGCGAGCGTGGTGGTGATCCGTTCGACGACGTCCGCGGCGGCGGACTCGCCGATCAGCAGCTCCTTCATCTCCCGGACCAAGACGAAGGCGACGACCATGAGGAGCACGCCGATGACGAGCGAACCGGCCGCGTCGAAGCGGGGGTTGCCGGTCAGGTGGGCGACGACCACCCCGGCGAGGGCGACGACCAGACCGATCAGCGCGGCGGAGTCCTCGAGCAACACCGTCGGCAACTCCGGGGACTTCGTCCGGCGGATGAACGTCAGCCACCCCATCGCCGGCGGTTTGACGTGCGCCGTCTCTTTCACCGCGGTGCGCAGCGATGCACCCTCGACGACGATGGCGAAGCACAAGATGGCGATCGCCACCCCCAGGCGCTGGGCGGCGTGCGGGTGGCGGAGCTTGTCGATCCCCTCGTAGAGGGCGAACAACCCGCCCATGGAGAACATCACCAGGGCGACGACGAACGCCCAGAAGTAGCGCTCCCGGCCGTACCCGAACGGGTGGACGACGTCGCGCCGGCGCGCCGCTCGCTTCGAGCCGAACAGGAGCAGGGCCTGGTTGCCCGTGTCGGCGAGGGAGTGCCCGGCTTCGGCGAGCAGCCCGGCCGAGCGGGTGATCATGAAGCCGGCGAACTTGGCGACGGCGATGCCCAGATTGGCCAAGAACGCGGCGAGGATCGCCTTGCGGCTGCCTTCGTGCATGGAGCCGCCACGCTAGTTGTGCCCCGGGCGGCGAACCCGCTACGTCCCGCCGATCGCCAGCCAGGCCTCGGCGACGGCCGCGTCGCCGACCACCTCGAGCGCATCGGCCGGGGGGAACGGGCGGCCCCACAGGCGCAGGAGCAACCCGAGGGCCGGGCCGCGCAGCGCGGCGTCGCCCTTGGCGTGTTCACGGGTGAACACGTAGTCGCCGTCGGTGACCCGCACGGTCCACTCACCGG
>CAZQEJ010000105.1:5734-11227 GCA_964592165.1 uncultured Ilumatobacteraceae bacterium
TCGACGGCCGCGGCGAAGCGCTCCCCTTCGGTGGCGAGGTGTGCAGGACGGTCCAACGCGGCCGTGTCGCTCATCACCGCAACCCTAGGAGAGACGCGTCCCTGGTGGCTGCGGGAGCGACCCGGTAGCCTGGAACCGTGAGTGCGCTGGAGACCCCGACCGTCGGCGAGTTCGTCATCGAGCTCACCGACGACGCCCACAGCAAGCTGATCGAGCTGCGCGACGAGGAGCCGGAGAAGGAAGCCCTCGGCCTGCGCCTGGAGATCATCAGCAAACCCGGTGAGGTCTTCCGCTACGACCTGGCCTTCGATGTGATCGACACGTGCGACCCGACCGACCTCGTCTACGACCATGGCGGGCTGGGCGTGATCATCCCGGAGAAGGACACCGACAAGCTGCGCGGCGCGTTGCTCGACTTCGACGAGAAGTCGGGGTTGGTCCTGCGCAACCCGAACAAGCCCGAACCGGTCCGCCCGGAAGGCCTGACCTACGACGACGAGCTCGCGGCGCGGATCGAGGCGGAGATCACCGCCGAGGTCAACCCGGCGCTGTCCGCCCACGCCGGCTACATCACCTTCGTCGGTCACGATGGGCAGGGAACCGCCTACGTGACGATGGGCGGGAGCTGCCACGGCTGCGCGATGAGCACGATGACGATGCTCAACAGCGTGCAGACGATGCTCTGCGCGGCGATCCCCGAGCTGTTCCGGGTGCAGGACGTCACCGATCACAGCAACGGGGAGAACCCGTACTACAGCTGAGCCGGCGAGCCGGCCGGACGCTCAGCTCCCGCTGAAGCCGGGGCTGCGCTTGCCGACGAACGCGGCCACGCCCTCGCGGCCGTCGGCTGTGCGCGCCGCGGCGGCGATGCCGTCCGCCTCCAGGGCCATCTGGGTGACGAGGTCGTTGTTCGCCGAGGCGGCGACGAGCCGCTTGACCGTCCCGTAGGCCTTCGTCGGTCCGCCGGCCAGGCGGGTGACGAGCTCCTCGGCGCGCTCGGTGAGCCGTTCGTCGTCGACCACCTCGGTGATCAGTCCGGCGGCGAGCGCCTCGGGGGCGGACAGGGCCCGGTTGGTCAGCATCAGCTCGACGGCGCGGCGGTAGCCGATCAGGCGGGGGAGGAACCAGCTCGTCGAGCCGTCGGGGGTCAGGCCGATCCCCGTGTAGGCGAGGACGAACTTGGCCGACGCCGCGGCGACGACGAGGTCGGAGGCGGCGACGAGCCCGATCCCGGCACCTGCCGCGCTGCCCTGGACAGCGGTGACGATCGGCGCGTCGAGATCGGTGAGGATCGCGATCGCGGCGTGCAGCGGCGTGGTGATCGAGGCGATCAGCGCGCCGGGGTCCTCCGCCGTGGCGAAGCTGCGCACGTCACCGCCACCGCAAAAGCGCGCCCCCGCGCCGGTGAGCAGCACGGCGCGCACGTCACCGCGGTCGCGCACCTCCTCGGCGGCGGCGAGCAGGGCGTCGGCCAGGGACTGGCCGATGCCGTTCGCCGCGTCGGGACGGTTGAGGGTCAGCCGGGCGATGCCGGCATCGATGTCGAGGAGAACGTCGGGCACGGTGGCGACCGTACCGCCCACAGCGGTCCCCGATCGGTGGCGAACCCTGCGCGACCATGACCGGACCATGTCCCGCCGCCGCTCGCTGCCTACCCTCGCCTTCTGCGGCGTGATCGGCGTCATCGCCGCAGCCGCGGCGAGCTCGGCCGGCGGGTCGCCTGACATCGCCGTCGGCAGCTTCGGCACGGTGGTGCGGGTGACCACGACCGCACCAGCCGCGCCGGTCGGCGGCCCGTCGAGCGGTGACCCGCTGCCGGCCGGCGCTCCGGTGCTTACCGTCCCTGGGTGGGGGTATCTGGCCGGCTTCCCCCACGACGCGTTCGACGAGGCGATCATCGGTCGCCTTCTCGGCCAAGGAGCCCAGGCGGTGTCCGTCGCCGTGGCCAAGGACGGATACCTCGTCCACGCCGCGGCGCGGGGGATCGCCAACCCGGCGACCGGGGAGCAGGCGACCCCGGCTGACCGCTTCCGCATCGCCAGCAACTCGAAGATCCTCACCGCGACCGTGATCCTCCAGCTCGTCGCCGCCGGCGAGCTGACCCTCGACGACCACCCCCTGGCCCGCCTCGCCGCCCAGTTCGGGGTGACCCTCGGCGATCCGCGGATGGCCGACGTCACCGTCCGCCAGCTCCTCGACCACACGTCCGGGTTCTCCGACTTCTCCGACGACTTCTTCCGCGGTGGGGCCGTCGGTTGCGAGGACGTCACCGTGCAGGCGTTGCGCGGCCGCCTGCGGACGGCGCCGGGCACCTACGTGAACTACTCGAACGAGAACTTCTGCTTCCTCGGGTTGCTGATCGAGACGATCACCGGCGAGGGATACGAGCAGGCGGTCACCGACCGGTTGCTCACCCCGCTGGGGATCACCGACATGCGGATCACCGGCAACGACGACCTCCGCTCGGGGGAGGTCGACCACGCCGGCGGCCGGCAGCGCAACTTCATGGAGGTCCTCGGCGGGGCCGGGGCGTGGATCGCCAGTGCGCCGGACCTGGTCAAGATCGTCGACTCGCTGGACACCAACCGGCCGGGGTGGCATCCGCTGCCGCCCGAGCTGGCCACCGAGATGCGGGCCAAGAACGCGACGATCGGCGCGACCGCCGGGCACTGGCTCGGGCTCGGGTTGCGCCTGTGGTCCGACGGCACCTGGGGGCACACGGGGACGATCCAGAATGCGCACTCGATGGTCCTCCACCAGCCCGACGGCTTCACCTGGGCCGTGCTCGTCAGCGGGGAGGTCCCCCGGGAGACCGACGACCTGAAGGGGATCGTCCGCCGCGCCTTCGAGCAGACCCGCCCGCCGGCCGGCCCGGTGATCCCGATCACCCCCGACGACCTGAGCGGCCTCGACAACCTCTCCACCACGGTCCTGACGACCGCCCCCACGACTGCCTCGACGACGGAGGTGCCCGGGCGATGACCGACCGTCCTGCACCCGTGCGCATCGACGACCTGCGCGCGCCAAGCTTCACCCCGGAGGTGACCCGGATCCGCGCCGCGGCCGCGGCGGGAGCCGACCCGGCCGGCCTGGCCCCGGGGCCGATCATCGCCGCCGCGGCCGCGGCGACCGGGCTCGACCCGGCGGTCCTCGACGACGCCTACCGCGAACGGCTCACCGTGCTCTGCGCCTCGCTGCGCGACGAGGCACGCCTCAGCCGGTTCGGGATCGTCTCGGTCACCGCCCAGCTCACCGGGTTGGTGCGCACCAAGCTGCTCGTCGCCGACCTCGTCGAACGTCACCCGGAGATCCTCGACATCCCGATCGAGGCGCCGATCATCATCTGCGGCCTGCCCCGCACGGGCACGACCCACCTGCACAACCTGATGTCGGCCGACCCGCAGCTGCGTCACCTCCCGTACTGGGAGAGCCTCCAACCGGTGCCCGTCGAACCGGTGGCGGCGGGCGTCGACCCCCGGCGGGTCGCCGCCGATCAGGCGATCGCCCTGATCGACGCGGCGATGCCCCTGTTCCGCCGGATGCACGAGATGACCACCGATCACGCCCACGAGGAGATCCAGCTCCTGGCGATCGACCTGTCGACGATGCTCTTCGAGTCGGTGGCCTGGGTGCCCACCTACCGCGACCACTACCTGAACCACGACCAGACCCCGCACTACGAGTTCCTGCGCACCGTGTTGCAGGTCCTCACCCACCTGCGCGGCGGGACGCGCTGGGTGCTCAAGTCGCCCCAGCACCTCGAGCAGTTCGGCCCGTTGCGCCGCGTGTTCCCCGACGCGACGTTCGTCGTCACCCACCGCGATCCGGTGTCCGTCGTCGTCTCGATGGTCACGATGCTCGCCTACGGGATGCGGATGACCGCCGAGCGCATCGACCCCGTGCAGCTCGGCGCGGCGTGGGCGGACCGGCTGCAGGCGATGCTCGCCGCCTGCGTGCGCGACCGCGGCTTGCTCCCCGCCGAGCAGTCGATCGACGTGCTCTTCGACGAGTTCATGGCCGACGACATGGCGATGGTCGCCCGCGTCTACGACCGGGCCCGCCAGCCGCTGCCCGAGGCGTCGCGCGCCGCGATGGGCGCGTACATGGCCGCCCACCCGCGCGGCCGGTACGGCTCGGTGATCTACGAACCCGAGCAGTTCGGCCTCGATCGCGCCGAGCTGCGCGAGCGGTTCCGCTTCTACACCGACCGGTTCCCCGTCGCCCTCGAGTCCTGACCGCTCAGGCCGGCGCCCCGGCGGGGTGCCAGCGCGTCGCGCGCACCTCCTCGAGCACGGCGAGGGCGGATTCGACGCGATTGAAGGGGGGCATGATGTACGCCCCGGCGACCCGCTCGGCGACCGCGCCGAGCGCTTCGCGGGCGATGGCGATCCCCTCGGCGCGCGCTGCCGGCCCGGGTTCGGCGCGGGCCATCCGGTCGCGGATCTCCTTCGGGATCTGCATCCCGGGAACCTCGGCGTGGAGGAACTCGGCGTTGCGCGAGCTGGCCAACGGGAGCAACCCGACCATCACCGGCAGACCGATCCCGGCCGCGTCGTCGAGGAACGAGTCGAGCGTCTCCGGGTCGTACACCGGTTGGGTCATCACCACCTCGGCCCCGGCCGCCTTCTTCGCCGCGAGCCGCTCCAGCTCGCGGTCGCGGTCGACCGCGGCCGGCTCCGCTCCAGTGGCGAGGACGAAGGACGTCGCCCCGGCGAGCGGCTTGCCGCTCGGGTCGACGCCGGCGTTGAGCGCCGAGGCGATCTCCAGCAGGCCGATCGAGTCGACGTCGTAGACCGGCGTGGCGAAGCCGTAGTCGCCGAGCTTGGGCGGGTCGCCGGTGATGATCACCAGGTTGCGCACGCCGAGCGCGTGGGCCCCGAGGAGGTGGGCGATCAACCCGAGGTAGTTGCGGTCGCGGCAGCAGACGTGGAGGATCGGCTCGATCCCGGTCGTCGCGGCCAGCGAGCAGAAGGCGAGGTTGGACATCCGCGACTGGGCGCGGGGGCCATCGGCGACGTTGATCACGTCGATCCCCCCGGCGCGGGCCGCGGCGACCCCGGCGAGCGCCTGGGTCGGATCGGTCCCTGAGGGGGAGGCGAGCTCGACGGACACGGCGAACTCGCCCGCGGCGAGGCGGGCACCGAGCCGGCTGCGCTCGGCGAGAGGGGTCACCGCCGGGCGGCGCGGGTCGGCCGGGTCGGCCATCTCGCCCATCTCGCGCACCGCGACGGCCGGGGGCAGCCCACCGCGCATCATCCGCACCGCGCCGTGCATCGCCCGCACGTGGGCCGGGGTCGTCCCGCAGCAGCCGCCGATCAGGCGTACCCCGGACTTGAGCATCCGCCGGGCGTAGACACCGAAGTGCTCCGGGTTGGCGACGTAGATCGTCCGCCCGTCGACGCTGCTCGGCAGGCCGGCGTTCGGTTGGATCGACACGGGGAACCCGGCTTCGACCATCGCCTGCCCGACGTCGAACAGCTCCGGCGGCCCGTG
>CAZQEJ010000106.1:0-11213 GCA_964592165.1 uncultured Ilumatobacteraceae bacterium
GATCGGCGTGCCGCTCAGCGCCAGGCGGCGGTCGGTGGGGATGCGCCGCAACTGCTGGGACGTCTCGTTCGCCGGGTTCTTGATCGCCTGCGCTTCGTCGAGGACGAGCCGCGACCACGTCGCGTGGGCCAGCTCGTCGACGTCGCGCACCGCCGTCGCGTACGTCGTGATCACCACATCGGCGGCCGCGATCTCCTTGGCCAGCTGCTCGCCTTCGGAGCGGCCCGGACCGTGGTGGACGAGGACACGCAACCCGGGGGTGAACCGGGCCGCTTCCCGCGCCCAGTTGCCGACCACCGCTGCCGGAGCGACGACGAGCGCGGGGCTCTCGCCGGCGGTCCGGGCGATGTGGGCGAGCACGGTCGGCGTCTTGCCCAACCCCATGTCGAGGGCGAGGCACCCGCCGAGCTCCGCCGCGTCGAGGAACCCGAGCCAGGCGACGGCTTCGGCCTGGTAGGTGCGCAGCGTGCCGGCGAACCCTTGCGGGTCGGTGACCGGTTCGGTCGAGGCCTGCGCGGCGCGCCGGACGATGTCTCCCGCCCAGCTCTCGCCGTGGACGACGACGCCCATCCCTGATCCGTCGAGGCCGATCGACTGGCGGAGGATCTCCGCTCCGGTGAGCTGGTGGACGCCGTCCCGTTCGGCCAGGGCCGCCGCCGCCTTGGCCAGGTCGGCCCGGTCGACTTCGACCCACGCTCCCCCGCTGCGGATCAACGGCCGGGCTTGGCGGGCGAGGCGGGCGACATCCGCGGCGCTGAGCTCGACGTCGTCGAAGAGCACCGACCAGCGCACGTTGGCCAACTGTTGGGCGCCGACGACCGACCCGGGCGGCGTCTCGGCGAACAAGCGCAGGCTCGGTGTCGCCTTGCGCCGGGACAGCTCCGGGACGCGCACGTCGAACCCACACGCGCCGAGCATCGGACCGGTGACGGTCATGAACTGCCAGGCCTCGTCCTGGCTGAGGGCGACCTGGCCGCGGCGGCGCACGCCGGCGCGGTCCAGCGTGGGCAGCATCCGCCCGAGGCGGGCCCACTCCTCGGCGATCGGTCGCCCGGCGCGTTCGCCGCGCAGCGCAGCGTCGATCGGGTACAGGCGGCCCTTGCCCGGGGAAGCGAGGACGGAGACCATCCACGCCCCGCCGGGTCCGGAGTCGTCCAGCTTGACGACGAGCTTCGGGCGATTCTGGGCGATCACCGGACGGGCCCACTGCTCCAGGCGCCGGGAGAGGTCGACCCCGGGGTTCGCCGCGACCTGGAACGGGGAGCCGTCGAGGCGGGCGATGACCATCTCGGCCAGCTCGTTCGGTGTGTTCGCCACCGCCGGCGGGGTCGGCCGATCCATCGCCGCGAGGGCCCCACCGACGAGCGTCTCGACGACCGCGGCGAGGATCGCGTTGACCGTCACCCGGCTGTTGGTGGAGCCGGCCGCACCGACCGTGCCCGGCATCGAAGCGACGAGAGCCTCGATCACCGGTGAGTCGGCGAGCGCCGGCAACCAGCGCACGGTGCCCTCGACGAGGCGCGTGTCGGGTCGCTTGGGCACCTGCACGCTGGGCACGATCGAACCCCGGCTGACCAGCCGGACACCTTCCAGAGCGACACGCGCCAGCCAGCGCAGGCTCGCCCCGAGCTGGTCGGGATCCTGCGCCCGGGACACGGCGACGAGCCAGCCGAGCGCGTCGCGCATCGAGATCGACAACGCTTCGGCGCGCACCTGGCCGGGGAGCTCGATCCCCGGGTGGAGCTGCCATTCACCGTGGTCGCCCTTCGGTGCTCCGGCCTGCTCGAGGCGGGTCGCCAGGCCGTCGTTGTCCTCCGGGTGACGGTTGCGCCCGGCGGCCCACACGACCACCCGCCCACCGGCCCACGACGCCTGCAAGGCCACCGCCTCCGGTTCGAGCCGCTCGCCACCGGCCGACCGGGATCGCTCGGTTGCCGGCGAGGGTGGTGGCGGCGGGCGAAGGATCGCCTCCGCGGCGCGCAACGCGTCGAGTTGCCCGGTGAAGTCGGCGATGACCTGCTCGCGCTCTTCGCCGCGCAGCTTGCGCACGGACTCAAGGTTCTCCGCGGCGTCGAAGAGCAATCGATCGAGCACGGTGAGCGTCGCTCGTTCGTCGGCGTGGAACGCCGCCACGTCGGCCTCCGACGGGTGGCCGTCCGCCACCGTCCAGACCACCGATTCGAGATCTCGCATGTCGAGCATCGCCATCCGCTCCCCGAGGGCTGCGCCTCGTCCCCGCTCCCCGCTGCGATCGGGTGCCACCGGATGCCCGGCGGACCTCGCCACGCCGCTCGCGTTCGGGTGAAGCGCGCTGCGACGTCGGGCACGGATCCCGTGTGCCCGTTCCCTCGACCGGTCGGCACCGGTGCTGCGGGAGTGACGCCCGGGAGCCGGCGTCACGCCCCCATCATAGGTGGCCCCCGACCGTGATCACTCCTCCGCGGCGACGACTCCTTGGTCCGGAGCGACCCCTCAGCGGCCGCCGCGCACCAGACGGCCGGGGAGTGCGCCGGTCGGCTCACCGTCGCGGTAGACCTCTACCCCGGCGACGATCGTGTGCCGGTAGCCGTCTGCCCGCTGGAGGAGCCGCTTGCCCCCGGCGGGCAGATCGAAGCGGATCTCCGGAGGGTGCAGGCGCAGACGCGGGAGGTCGACGACGATCACGTCGGCGCGCATCCCCGCGGCGAGCAGGCCACGGTCGGGCAATCCGAGGGCGAGCGCCGTCTGCCGGCTCTGGCGGGCGACGATCTCCTCGACGGCGATCCGCGGCCCGCGGCGCCGATCACGCACCCAGTGTTGGAGGAGCGTGGTCGGGAAGCTCGCGTCGCAGATCGTGCCGACGTGCGCGCCGCCATCGGACAGCCCGGGGATCGTGTTCGGATGGACGAGCAGATCGTGGATCGTGCTCAGGTCACCCGGGCCGTAGCCGATCACCGGGACGTAGAGCAGGGCGGTGCCGTCCCCACCGAGGAGCAGGTCGTAGAGCAGCTCGAACGGCTCGACGCCGCTCGCCGCGGCGCGCGCTGCGACCGAGCTCGACGGCGCCGGCTCGTAGTCCGGCGGGTCGCCCAGGTCGTAGACGTTGTCGAGGCGGAGGATCCCTGGCGCGCCGGCACCGGTCGCCTCGGCGAGCAGCGTGGCCCGCAGGGCGGGATCGCGCAGGCGGGCGACACGTTCGGGCAGGGGGAGGGCGGTCAGCGGGGCGTAGCTCGGGCAGCGCTGCAGCGGGTTGACCGTCGCCTGCAGACCGATCAACAACCCGATCGCCCGCGCCGCGACCTGCCCCCGGATCTCCAACCCGTCGGCGTTCGCCCGGGCGAGGAACTCCCCGACACGAGCCATGTCCAGCGGGCTGGTCACGCTCCCCGCGACGCTCACCGACAACGGGCGACCCGCGGCACGGGCCATCGCCCGCAACGTCCCCGCCTCGTCGTCGAAGTCCTCGAAGTCGGAGACGACCTGGAGCACACCACGACCGGTCGTGCCGATCTCCGCGGCGATCGCGACGAGCTCGGCCCGCGCCGCGCCGAGCGTCGGGGCCAGCTCACCACGCGCCGTGCGGTGGTTGCGCGTCCGCGACGTGCTGAACCCGAGCGCCCCGTCGTCGACCGCGGCCCGCGCCAGGCGAGCCATCGTGGCGATGTCCTCGGCCGTCGCCTCCTCCCGCTGCGCACCTCGCTCGCCCATCACGTACAGGCGCAGCGCACCGTGGGGGACCTGGGCAGCGACGTCGATGTCGAACCGCCGCCCAGCGAGCAGGTCGAGGTACTCGCCGAAGCTCTCCCAACCCCACGGCAGGCCCTCGTGCAGCGCTGTCCCAGGGATGTCCTCGACGCCTTCCATCAGCTCGATCAGCGCCTCGTGGTCGGTCTCCTTGACCGGGGCGAAACCGACCCCACAGTTGCCCATCACGACGGTCGTCACCCCGTGCCCGGACGAGGGCAGGAGCCGGTCGTCCCACGTCGCCTGGCCGTCGTAGTGGGTGTGCACGTCGACGAACCCGGGGGCGACGAGGGCCCCGTCGGCGTCGATCTCCTGGCGGCCGCGACCGTCGACGCGGCCGACCTCGGCGATCACGCCGCCGGTGATGGCGACGTCCGCGCTGCGGCTGGCCGACCCGCTGCCGTCGACGACGGTGCCACCCCTGATGACCAGATCGAAGTCGCTGATCCGTTCACGGTAGTTCCTGCGCCGAGCCGGGCCGATGTCGGACGCCGCTCTCCGTCCACCCGTGACGATTTTGTGCGGTTACATATCACACTCTGTACGACCGGCGGGGGAACAATTACTGTGGTGCCATGACCGCGCTCGAAACACGCCCCAGCGAGACCTACGTCAACGACCGGGCCCACGTCTTCCACTCCTGGTCGGCGCAAGGATCGCTCAAGCCGATGGTCGTGGCCGGAGCCCAAGGCTCGTGGTTCTGGGACGAGGAGGGCACGCGCTACCTCGACTTCTCCAGCCAGCTGGTCAACGTGAACGTCGGTCACCAACACCCCAAGCTCGTCGCCGCGATCCAACAGGCCGCGGGCAAGCTGTGCACGATCGCTCCGGTCCATGCCAACGAGGCCCGCAGCGAGGCGGCGCGGTTGATCGCCTCCCACGCCCCCGGCGACCTGAACATGGTCTTCTTCACCAACGGCGGGGCAGAGGCGACGGAGAACGCGGTACGCCTGGCCCGGGCGCACACCGGCCGGCACAAGGTGCTGTCGATGTACCGCAGCTACCACGGGGCGACGGCGGGGGCGATCCAGCTCACCGGCGAGCCGCGGCGCTGGGCGAGCGAGCCCGGTGCACCGGGGATCCTCAAGTTCTGGGGGCCGTACCTGTACCGCTCCTCGTTCCATGCGACGACCGAGGCGGAGGAGTGCGAGCGCGCCCTGGAGCACCTCTCCGACGTGCTGATGGTCGAGGGCGCGCAGAACGTCGCGGCGATCATCTTCGAGACCGTGGTCGGCACGAACGGGATCCTCGTCCCACCCGACGGGTACCTCGCCGGGGTGCGCGAGCTGTGCGACCGCCACGGGATCGTGATGATCGCCGATGAGGTGATGGCCGGGTTCGCCCGCTGCGGCGAGTGGTTCGCCATCGACCACTGGGGTGTCACCCCCGACCTGATCTGCTTCGCCAAGGGGGTCAACTCCGGCTACGTCCCCCTCGGCGGGGTGATCATCTCCGACCGGATCGCCGCGTCGTTCCGCGACACCCCGTACCAGGGCGGGCTGACCTACTCGGGCCACCCGCTGGCCTGCGCCTCGGCCGTGGCAAGCATCGGCATCTTTGAGTCGGAGGGCGTCGTCGAGCACTCGCGCATGCTCGGCACCGACGTGATCGGGCCCGAGCTACGGGCGATGGCCGAGCGCCACCCGTCGATCGGCGAGGTGCGCGGCCTGGGCACGTTCTGGGCGATCGAGCTGGTCAAGAACCGACGGACGCGCGAGGGCCTCGTCCCGTTCAACGCTTCGGGAGCCGACGCGGCGCCGATGGCCGAGCTCGCCGCGGCGTGCAAGGCCAAGGGCTTGTGGCCGTTCACCCATTTCAACCGGATGCACGTCGTCCCCCCGTGCAACACCCCGGTCGACGAGGTGCGCGCCGGCCTGGCGATCATCGACGAGGTGCTCGCCCTTGCCGACGCCCGCGTCGAGGGCTGAACCCGGCGGCTCCCCACCCGGAGCAGCGGGGGTGCCGTCTCCCGTCCTCCGGCTGGCGATCGTCGGCCGGGGGCGGATGGGCAGCGCGCTCGTCGCTCACCTCCCCGATGCCGCGGGCCCCTTCGGCCGCGGCTTCGACGGCACGGGGTTCGACGCGGTCCTGCTCGCGATCCCCGACGCGGAGATCGCCGCGGCGGCCACGGTGATCGTCCCCGGCGTGCTCGTCGGGCACACCGCCGGCGCCTACGGCCTCGGCATCCTCGGCCCGCGGGAGGCCTTCGCCGTCCACCCGCTGCTGTCGGTCACGGGTCCGCAGACAGAGTTCCGCGGGGCGAGCGCGGCGATCGCCGGATCGACCGAGCGCGCCCGGCATCTCGCCCGGACGGTCGCCGAAACGTTGCACATGCAACCGTTCGAGATCGACGACGCCGATCGAGCCGCATACCACGCCGCAGCCTCGATCGCGGCGAACTACCTCGTCACCTTGGAGGACGCCGCCGAACGCGTGGCGGCGACGGCGGGAACGCCGCGTGCCGCGCTCGGACCCTTGGTGCGCGCCGCGCTGGAGAACTGGCTCGCTCACGGTGGACCAGCCGCCCTGACGGGACCGATCGCCCGCGGCGACACGGCGACGGTCGACCGCCAACGAGCCTCGCTCGCCGAGCGCCTCCCGGAACTGCTCGACCTGTTCGACGTCCTCGCCGCGCACACGGCGCGGCTCGCCGCTCGCCGCTGAGCGGCGCCGGCAGCCTCGTCAGCCGGCGGCGATCATCCCGATCGCCTGCCGGCACGTGCGGTTGAACGCGTCGACGACCATCGCCAGGTGCTCGCGTGGCGTGTCCTCCTCGGGCGTGTGCGACAGCCCACCGATCGAGGAGGAGAAGAGCATCACCGTGGGCACGGCACGGGCGATCTCCGAGGCATCGTGCAGGGCGCCGGAGGGGAGCTCAAAATCGTGACCCTCGACGGCGCGCACCGCGTCACGGGCGAAGCCGAGGAGCCGCTCGTCGAACGGCATCGGTGGGATGCGGAAGATGTGCTCGAAGGCGACCGAACAGCCCTCGGCCTGGGCAGCTTCGGCCGCGGCCTGCTTCGCCTCGGCGAACATCGCGGCCAGCTCGCCGGCGTCGATGTGGCGCATGTCCATCGTGATCCGCGTCTCGCCGGGCACGGCGGTGACGACACCGGGCCAGCACTGGGCCCAGCCGACGGTGGCCACCCCGTCGTGACGGCGGGCGATCTCCGCCAGGGCGATGGCGAAGCGGCCGGCGGCGATGAACGAGTCGCGGCGCATCGCCATCGGCAGCGTCCCGGCGTGCGCGGCTTGGCCGCTGAACACGAGCCGTTCCCGTTCGATGCCGACGGTCCCGGTGACCGTGGCGATGCCCAGTCCCTCGTGCTCGAGGACCGGGCCCTGCTCGATGTGCACCTCGACGTATGCCTGGGCATCGGCAAGCCGGGTCCGGCATCCGTCGAGATCGTCGATGTCGACGCCGTACTCGGGCAGGACGTCGACCAGCCGGGCGCCTTCCTTGTCGGTCAGCTCGCGCAGCACGTCGAGCTCGAGCGTGCCGACGACCGCGGCGGAGCCGAACAAGCTGCGCCCGAAGCGGGCACCCTCCTCGTCGGCCCAGTCGACGAGGGCGACGGTGCACGGCGGCGTTCCCTCCGCGGCGAGCGAGCGGAGCAGTTCGAGACCGGCCATGACCCCCAGGCACCCGTCGAGCCAGCCTCCCTTGGGGACCGAGTCGAGGTGGGAGCCGACGACGAGCGTCTCTGGCCGCTCGCCGCGCAGGTAGGTCCAGATGTTCCCGGCCTCGTCCTGGGAGACCTCCACCGGCAACGTGGCCACCGATTCACGCAACATCGCCCGGGCCTCGAGCCACGTCGGCGTCCAGGCCAGGCGCCGTGACCCGGCGGGCCCACCCGTGCGCTGGGCGAGCTCGTCGAGGTCGGCGAGGACGCGCTGCGGGTCGTAGCTGCCGATCGGATCCATCGATTCCCCTTCCTCCTCTCGCGGCCGAACTTTGGAGGTGTGCGCCGCCTCAGGTGGCACCAACCTCCAAAGTTCGCTGACGAGATGGGGGGAGTGGCCGCCCGACCACCCCCCCCCACTGGGTCTCAGCTCAGGCCCCGCCCTCTTCGAGGACGACGGTGAGCGGCTTGTAGTTGCTGCCCTTGATATCGACACCCTTGTCGGTGAGCAGCTTCTGGGCGGCGGTGACGATGTCGTTGGTGAACGCCGAGTCGTCCGGCTTCTTCGTCAGCACGGTCGCCCCTTCGAGGTTCTTCGCCGTGAGGGCGATGTCCACCGTGCGGTCCCACGCGGCCTTGTCGATCGTCCCGACACCACTGGCCGCCGGCCAGATCAGCTTGTTCATCTCGTTGACCATCCACAGCTGGTGGCTGTTGCCCAGCTTGGAACCCTTGGCCACGACGATGTCCCGGCACTTCTCCGCGTTGTCCCGGCAGAACGCCCAACCCTGCAGCGAACCGGCGACGAAGCGCACCGCGGCATCCTTGTACGCGGCGTCACCGAGCTTCTTGCCGTTGGCCCAGATCGAGTCCTGGAGCATGCCGACACCGGCCTCCTCGTAGGACACGGCGTTGAACTCGTCGGGCTGATAGAGCTTGCCGGTCTTCGGGTTCTTCGCCTCGAGGACCTGGGCGTACTCGTTGTAGGTCATCGCCTCGGCGGCGTCGATCGAGCCGTCGAGCAGACCGGCCATGTCGAACTGCTGCTGGACGAGAGTGACGTCCTTGGCCGGGTCGAGGCCGGCCTTGGACAGCGCGGCGAAGATCTCGAACTCGTTGCCGAAGCCCCAGTTGCCGATCGTGTGACCCTTGAAGTCGGCCGGCTTGGTGATGTTCTTGTCCTTGAACGACACCTGCAGCGTGCCGGAACGCCCGAGCACCTGGGCGATGTCGACGATGTCCGCTCCGGCTTCACGGCTGGCCAGAGCCTTGGGCACCCAGGTGATGGCGAAGTCGGCGCCACCGTCGGCGAGGACGGTCTGAGGAACGATGTCCACACCGCCTTCGAGGATCGTCACGTCGAGGCACAGATCCTTGTAGTAACCCTGGTCGAGCGCCGCGTAGTACCCGGCGAACTGACCCTGGATGAACCACTGCAGCTGCAGCTTGACCGGCGTCGGCGTGGTACACGCCTCCGACGAGCCCCCGCCTCCCGCAGTCGTCGCGCTTCCCCCGGCAGCGGTCGTGCTCGCGGCCTTGTCCTTGTCGCTGCCACACGCGGCAGCGACGAACGACAAGGCGACGGCTGCCGCCGCGATGGACTTCAGGCGTCGATGCTTCATGGTCTTCCTCCCCCGGGAGCCCGCCGGGCCCCGATCGTTCGAACGCGAGGCTCGTCGTTCACCGCGAGTCTCGCGTACTTCTGCCGCCGCCGGGTGTGGCAACGGTCTCCAGCAGGATGGAGATCAGGTAGAACGCCAGCCCGAGAAGCGATGAGCTGAGCACGTACGCCCACGCCGCAGCGTTCTTCGAGTTGGCGATGTTCGATGCGATGCGACTTCCCAGACCGTTCTGCGATCCGCCGAAGTACTCGGCAACGAAGGCGGTGATCACCGAGGCGGGTGCGGCGATCTTCAGCCCCGTGAACAGGTAGGGCACCGCGTTGGGGACGCGCAGCTTGCGCAGGATCGTCACATCGCTCGCCGCGTAGGAGCGCATCAGCTCGAGGTGGATCGGGTTGACCTGGGTCAGCCCACGGGCGACGTTGACGAGGACGATGAAGTAGACGACGAGGGTGACCATCAGCCGGCGGGGGATCTCGCTGGTGATCGCGAACATGTTGTTGAACACGGCGACGAGGACGAAGATCGGGATCGCGTTGAGCGCGACGGCGAGCGGGGTGACCATCTCGTTGAGCAGCTTGAAGCGGCTGAGGACGAAGCTCATCGCCACCCCGAGCAACGTCCCCGCGATCATCCCGATCAGCGCGTTCGTTCCCGAGACCTTCGTCGCCGCCCACATCTGCGAACGAGCGGTGATGAACCGGTCGGCGATGCTCGACGGCTTGGGCAAGAAGTAGGGCTTCCAGTCGAACAGGACGACCGCCCCTTCCCAGGCGGCGAGGAAGAGGACTCCGAAGACGATCGGCGGGAGGACGACCCCGACGAGGCGGCGGGCCTTCATCGGTCCTCGATCCCCCGTGCGATCTCGTGGTGCTCGATCCCCCGCAGCGCCTCGCGCACCTCACTGATCTTCTTGTAGAAGTCGGCCGCTTCGCGCGTCTCGTCGCTGCGTTGCCGCCCGAGGTCGACGTCGACGATCTCCGTGATCCGCCCCGGGCGGGGCGACATGACCACGACCCGGGTGGAGAGGTAGACCGCCTCGGGGATCGAGTGGGTGACGAAGATGACCGTCGTCCCCGTCTTGTCGCAGATCCGCAGCAGTTCGGCCTGCATGTGCTCGCGGGTCATCTCGTCGAGCGCGCCGAACGGCTCGTCCATCAGCAACAGTGGGGGGTGGGCAGCGAGCGCACGGGCGATGGCGATCCGTTGCTGCATCCCGCCGGAGAGCTGCCAGGGGTAGTGCTCGGCGAACTCGGGGAGCTTGACGAGCTCGAGCATCTCCGTAGCCCGCTCCCGCCGCTGGACCTTGCTCCACCCCTTGAGCTCCAAGGGCAGCTCGATGTTCTTCGACACCGTGCGCCACTCGAACAGCCCCGCTTGCTGGAAGGCCATCCCGTAGTCCTGGTCGGCGCGGGCCTGAGCGGCTGACTTCCCGTTGACCGTCACCGTCCCCGTCGTCGGCTCGATCAGGTTGGCGATCAGCCGCAACAACGTCGACTTGCCGCATCCGGACGGGCCGATCAAGGAGACGAACTCGCCGACTTCGATGTCCAGGTCGACGTCGACCAGAGCGTCGACCCGGTCCGCCTTGTGCACGTTGAACACCTTGCTCAACGCCCTCACCGAAACGGCGCTCACATGCTCTCCTTCGGACGATTGCGCATCAAGTAGACGTCGAGCGCGACGACGATCCCCGCCATCGCCAAGCCGAGGCCCGCTGCTCCGAACACGGCGGTGAACACCTTCGCCGGGTCGGCCGTGGCCTCCCGGGCGTACTCGATGATCAACCGGCCGATCCCGCCCTTCAGCCCCGTGGAGATCTCCGAGACGACGACCCCGACGACCGAGGCCGAGGCGGCGAGCTTGACCGCGGGGATGATGAACGGCACGGCCGAGGGGAAGCGCACCTTGAACAGCGTCTGGGTCCACGACGCGGCATAGCTGTCCATCAGCTCGATCGATGCCTCGGGCACCGAGGAGAGCCCACGCAGCGTTCCGACGGCGACAGGGAAGAAAGCGAGGAACGCACCGAGCACCGCGGCCGATCCCCACCGGGGGAACTCCAGGCTCCCCCAGCGCAACTTGCCACCCCAGGACACGACGAGCGGGGCCAGAGCGATGAGCGGGATCGTCTGGGAGATGACGAGGTACGGGAGAAGCCCGCGCTCGACGATCTTGAACCGGGCCATGACCACGGCGAGGAGGATGCCGACCGTCGTGCCGAGGACGAAGCCGAACAACGCCA
>CAZQEJ010000107.1:0-11171 GCA_964592165.1 uncultured Ilumatobacteraceae bacterium
GTGTTCGGCCTGGTTCGCACCGGCGCATCGTCAGACCGTTGAGTTACTACGACCCAGCTACTGGGCAGTTCCTCTCCCGCGATCCGATCAACGAGTTGACGAGGGAGCCGTACGGCTACACGTACAACAACCCCCTCAACGCCACCGACCCGTCAGGGCTGTGGTCAGTCGACCTCCCCGGCGACTGGTGCTTCGGAACCGACGACGACTGCGAGAACCCGCACAACGGTCACGCCACCCCCGTGTCACAGCCGATCGTGAACTTCGCGGGCGGGGCGCTAGATCTCAATCCGATGTTCATGATCGCCCAGGCTGTTGATGAGCCACTGACTGGCCGCGACATCGACCTGGCGGCGAATGGGGTTGATGAGTGTTCGGGTTGGTACACGGCTGGTCAGTGGTCGATGGCGATTGTCGATGTCGCGATCCCGGGGCATGCTGGCTGGACGGCGCTCAATTCGGGGCGCGGCGCGGGTATCGGCAATTTCGCTCGTGTGGCTCGCCACCAGGCTCATCGTGCGATGCCGTCCACCTTCAAGGGCGGTCCGGAACGCGTGGCGCGGTGGCTGGCTGAGCATCCTGACTTCCGAACTCATTGGCATTGGACGTGGCGAGGGGTCCGCTCGGGTGGGAAGTAGACGGCGTGCTCTTCTTGATTTCGATTCAGGCTGCTCGATCCGGGGTGGAACCCCTCTGGTCTGTTGTGCTTGAGATCGCCGTTCGCCTTGAGGGTGCCGACGCTTTCACGATTGACTCAACCACCCAGGCGGGGCGCAGCGGCTCAGAGTCCAGTGAGGATCTTGCCCTTCTCCGGTCGCTCGGGATGGCGGTGGATGACCGTCGCCGGGATCTGCGCCCCATCGACGGCCATCTCGAGATACTCAAGGTGTTAGGCGACCGTGTTCTGAGCATCGACCTATACGCGCAGCGCCAGTGGGTTGCGGGGATCTCCGATTGGGGTGACGACATCGCAGCGCTCTTTGAGGAGGCGCATTGGCGGAAGCTCCGTGATGTAGTTGGACGACTTGAGCCGCCACCAAAGGTCGATGTCGCCGAGGTGACTGGGAGACCGGAGTACTCGGCATGATCCGGATCCGATACGGGGGGTTGTGAGGTGTCGGCGTACGGCGCGGGTCAGATCTTCGGGGTGCTGGTCTTGGTGTTGATCGTGGTGGGGGTGGTCCGCGAGATCATCAAGAAGCGCGGCGGTGGGGGCGACGGGGAGTCCTGATCGCGTCTCTCGCTGGCGGCGGGGTTATTGGTCGACGACGCGGAGGGCGTTGCGGACGCGGTTTTTGGCGATGAGGCCGTCGAGGATGTGGAGGATGGCGTCGCGGTCGTCGGGGTCGAGGTTGGCGAGGTCGGCGACGCGGTCGGCGAGTTCGTGGTCGGGGCCGGTGAGGGGTCGGCGGGGTGCGGTGTCGATGACGAGGTAGTCGACGGACACGTCGAGGGTTTGGGCGAGGCGGACGAGCATGTCGATGCTGGGGGTGATGCGCTCGTTCTCGTAGCGGCTGACGCGTTGACTGTCGGTGCCGAGGCGCTCGCCGAGTTCGGCTTGGGACCAGCCGTGTTCTTTGCGGAGCTGCTTGATGCGTTCGCCGAGGGGCATCTCGGGGCCTCCGGGGGTGTCTTGGAGAGCCCATTGTGTGCCGAGGTCGATGACGTTGTCGTCACTGGGTGTGTTCACCATGCCCCCTAGATGTGTTCTACTAGGCACTAGTCCTGTGCTAAGGATGGCACAGAACATTTTTCTTGGCGACAGCCGGGAGGAGGTGCCGAGTGCGAGGAGTGACCGGAGCGGTCGTGGCCCGCCTGCGCGATGAGGTGTCGGTGCAGCGCCTGGTCGAAGGAGCGGGCATCGCGTTGGCGACGCGCCGCGGGAAGCTGACGGGGGCCTGCCCGTGGTGCGGGTCGGCGAAGGCACTCATGGTGGAGCCGGCGGCGAACACGTGGGCGTGCTCGGGCTGTGACGCCAAGGGCGGTCCGGTCGAGTGGGTGATGCGAGCGGAGGGGGTGTCGGAGCGCCACGCAGTCGAACTCCTGCGGGAAGGCCTGCCCGTGTCGTCGTCGGTGAACGGGCGCCGGCCGAAGCGGTCGACGGTGCCGAAGCTGGCGGCGCCGTTCGACGCGGCCATGTCCGACGCGGTGCTCCTTGATGCGGTGGTCGCCTTCTACCACCGGGCCCTGCTCGAGGAGCCGGAGGCGTTGGCGTGGCTGGCCCGCCGCCGCATCAACGAAGAAGCAACACGGGAGTTCCGTGTGGGCCTGTCGAACCGGACGTTGTGCTTCCGGCTCCCGCACGCCAACCGGGTCGAGGGCCGCGAGCTGCGCGAGCGCCTGCAGGACCTGGGCGTCTACCGCAAGTCCTCGGGCCATGAGGCGTTCCGCGGGTCGGTCACCTTCCCGATCCTCGACACCAACGATCAGGTCGTGCAGCTCTACGGGCGCAAGATCGGTGGGGCGTTGCGCAAGGGCACGCCGCTGCACACCTGGCTGGCGTCGATGGAGCGCCCGTTGTTCAATGTGGCGGCGCTGGAGTGCTTCGACGAGGTGATCGTGTGCGCCTCGATCATCGACGCCCTCACCCTGTGGTCGGCGGGGCTGCGCCACGTCGTCGCCGTCGCCGGCCCCGAAGGCGTCGACGCCTCCCACCTGGCCTTGTTCGCCGAGCACGAGATCCGCCGCGTGCTGATCGCGTTCCGACGCGACAACGCCGGTGATCGGGAGGCCCGCCGGTTGGCGGACCGCCTGGCGCCGGGCGGGGTGGAGTGCCTGCGCGTCGAGCTACCGCAAGGAGCGGACGTGAACGACTACGCGTGCTCGCTCGATCGGCCCGCGGACGGGTTGGTCCGGGTGGTGCGCGCCGCGACGTGGATGGCCGGCAAGACCACCACCAAGGCGAAGCCCGCCGACGCGAAGGTCAGGGCATCGACATCGACCGAAGACGTGGCACCGACCGTCGAGGCCGACGTCGTCGAGCCGGTCGAGCCCGAGCCGGCAGCCACCGACGCCGCGGAGCCGAACGCCAACGAGCCCGCCACCGATGACCACCTCGCCGAGACCGACGACGAGCTCGGCGAGGACGACGTCGACGACGGGGAGGCGGGCGATGGGTGGTTGGTGTCGCCGGTGCCGTTCTCGCCGCCGCCGGGCGCGGAGCCGACTTTCGATGAGCAGGGGTCGTTGTGGTTGCGGTTCGCGGATCGGCGTTGGCGGGTGCGGGGGTTGGAGCGCAACACGTCCTTCGATGTGTTGCGGGTCCAGGTGATGGTCACGAGGCAGACTTCGGGTCCGGGGGCGGGGTTCCACATGGACACCTTCGACCTGTGCGCGGCGCGGGCCCGCGCCGGCTTCTGCAAGGAAGCCGCCGGCGAGGTCGCCGTCGACGAGGCCGTCCTCAAGAAGGATCTGGGGCAGGTCCTCGGCGCGGCGGAGGGCTTCGTCGAGGAGGCGATCCGCCGGGCCCAAGAACCGGTCGACAAGACCGTGCGACTGGATGCCGACGAGCGGGCGACGGCGCTCGAGCTGCTCCAGGATCCGCGCTTGGTTGACCGGATCGTCGCCGACTTCGCCCGGGCCGGGATGGTGGGCGAGGCCACGAACTGTCTGGTGGGCTACCTCGCTGCGGTCAGCCGGAAGTTGGCGAAGCCGTTGGCGGTGGTCGTGCAGTCCACGTCGGCGGCCGGGAAGTCGGCGTTGATGGAGGCGGTGTTGGAGTTCGTGCCGCCCGAGGAACGGGTGTCCTACAGCGCGATGACGGGGCAGTCGCTCTACTACATGGGCGAAGGCGACCTGGCCCACAAGGTCCTCGCGGTCGCCGAAGAAGAAGGCGCCGAACGGGCGAGCTACGCGTTGAAGCTCCTCCAGTCCGAGGGCGCCTTGAGCATCGCGTCGACGGGGAAGGACAACTCGACGGGGCGGCTGGTCACGCACGACTACACGGTGCGGGGCCCCGCGGCGATCTTCTTGACGACCACGGCGATCGACATCGACGAGGAGTTGTTGAACCGCTGCGTCGTGCTGACCGTCGACGAGGACCGGGCCCAGACGAGGGCGATCCATGACCGGCAACGCCGCTCCCACACCCTCGCCGGCCTCCTCGCCGGCTCCGAGCAGGACGGGATCATCAAGCAGCATCGTGACGCCCAGCGGCTGCTGGAACCGGTGGCGGTGGTGAACCCGTTCGCCGACCGGCTCGGCTTCGCCGACACCGCCACGAGGACACGGCGGGATCACGTCAAGTACTTGACGTTGATCTCGGCAGTCGCCCTGTTGCATCAGCACCAGCGTCAACGTCACATGGCGCGCACCGCCGACGGCCGCGACGTGGTCTACATCGAGGCGACCCTCGGTGACATCGCCATCGCGAACCGCCTCGCCCACGAGGTCCTCGGCCGGTCGCTGGACGAGCTGCCGCCCCAGACCCGCCGGCTGCTCGGCATCATCGACACCCTCGTGGCGCAGCGCAGCGAAGCCGACGGGCTGACGAGGGATCGGGTGCGGTTCACCCGCCGTGACATCCGGGGAGCGTGCGGGCTGTCCGACGTGCAGTGCCGCAAGCACCTCGACCGCCTCGTCGAGCTCGAATACCTCCTCGTCCACAAGGGCTCCCGGGGCTCGTCGTTCGTCTACGAGCTCGTCTTCGGCGGCGACATCGACGACCCGACCCCGCGCCTCGCCGGCCTCGTCGACGTCGACGCGCTCACCGGGGACTCTGCGTCTACGACGCCAACCTCGCCCACCGAGCCTGCGAAGTTCGCCCCCCTCGACGGCGAGTTCGCCCCGCCAACGCCCCGCCAACGCCTCCCGGTCGACCCCAGCTCGCCTCCCGCCACCAGCGGAGCGAACGGGCAGGTCAACGGCACCAAACGGGCCGGCTCGCCGGGCAACGGCTCGAAGAACACGTCGCGGGGTCCGGTCGAGCAGGCCGGGTCACACGCGCAGCCCGCCATAGCCGCACCCGCCGCCAACGGGTCACGGCGGTCCTCGAACGGGAGCGCGGCCTGATGCCGGCCCGGGGCACGAAGGTGCCACGCACGGCGATTGGCGATGCCGGGGATCGGCATTCGATCGAGGCGCACCTGGTCGAGTTCGCCGAGTGGATGGGGGTGCGCGGCTACTCGCCTCGGACGATCGACGACCGGATCCGCCGTCTCCGCTACGTCCAGCAGTGGTTGGCCGATCGGGGCGTGACGAGGACGGCGGAGGTGACCAAGCCGATGCTGGACCGCTATCAGCGGCACCTGTTCCACTACCGCCAACCCAACGGCAAACCCCTCACGTTCCTGACGCAGAAGGGCCGGCTCACTCCGATCCGGGCGTTCTTCCGGTGGGCGACGAAGACGAACCGGATCCTGTTCAACCCCGCCTCCGAGCTCGAGCTGCCCCGCGTCGAGCACAGGTTGCCGAAGCATGTGCTGACCGTGGCCGAGGTCGAAGCGATCATGTGCCAGCCGGACCTGACGGATCCGTTGGGGGTGCGGGACCGGGCCATCCTCGAGATCCTCTACTCGTGCGGGATCCGCCGCTCCGAGCTGGTCGGGTTGCGGCTGTTCGACCTCGATGCCGACCGGCGGTCGTTGTTCATCAACCAGGGCAAAGGCAAGAAGGACCGGGTCGTGCCGATCGGCGAACGGGCCCTCGCCTGGTGTGAGCGCTACCTGGCGGAGGTGCGCCCGCACTTCGTGGTCGAGCCCGACGACGGCTGGTTGTTGTTGGGTCAGGACGGGTTCCCGCTCAGCCCCGCGTGGGCCACGGCACGGGTGCGCCGCTACCTCGACGCCGCCGGCGTCGCCAAGACCGGGTCGTGCCATCTCTACCGGCACACGATGGCCACGCTCATGCTCGAAGGCGGCGCCGACATCCGGTTCATCCAAGCGATCCTCGGGCACGCCGAGCTGTCCACCACCCAGATCTACACGCGGGTCTCGGTCGAACAACTCCGGACCATCCACGACGCCACCCACCCCGGATCCCGCAACCAGGCGGCCCGCGACCGGGGCCTGACCGGCGACGAGATCGCCGACGACGAGGCCCGGCGCGCCGCGTTGTTCGACGTCCTCGACGAAGAAGCCGACGCCGAGGACGACCACCACATCGACGATCTCGACGACGAGGAGGGCCGCTCATGACCACCGCCGACGGGCCGGGCAGCCCGACGAAAGCGATCGTGTACGTGACCGCCGAGGGCCTGCCCGACGCCTGGGTCGCCAACGATCGAGAGGTCGAGGTGCGGGTGACGCAGCCCGATTCGGCGGTCGAGGCGGTCATCGTCGTGCCCCTCGCCGAGGCCCGAAGTTGGGCGGCCGATGTGTACGCGGCGGTCACGATCGCCTACCGGGAACACACCGGCGACCCCCACGCACTGTCCGACTGGGAGCTGGCGGCGATGCCCGATCCGGGCCGGGTCGTGTTCGAATCGTTGGCCGATCGGTGGCACCAACCGGACCCCGAGGTGCTTCAGCTTCGAGCCGAGTTGGGTCTCGACGACGGCGCGGGTGGTTCTTCTTCTTTGGGTTCAACTGGTTGATCTAGAGAACCGCCCGAACCCGGCCAGCCGTCCGCGCGCGCACCCCTCGATCGGGTGCGCGCGCTGTCGCGTCCAGCGCTGACCACCGTGTCGCTCACCCCGGCCACGGCCATCCCCGCCACCTCATTCCCGATCCCCGCACCCACGATCCCGCGTCTCGGTCACCGCCCCTCGCCGGCACCAGCGCACGCGCGCACGCCTACGACCTCCCGCCGACGCACGCACCTACCGGGACACTGCCAGAGCAGAGGTCACAGACTGGCTCGCGGCCGAGCAGGGAGTCCGCCGGGACCGGACCGGGAACGCGACCGGGAACGCCACCGGGAACGAGCCGTGCCATCCCGTGCCGTCCCGTCCGGGTGCGCCAACGATGCTCCCGCCTTCGCTTCGCTCAGTTGGGCTCCCGCCCCGGCCTTCGGCCGGGTTGGGGTCGAGGCAGGCGCCACGGGCGGGATGGCCACCGGGACGACGGGACCGTGTCCGGGAACGTGCGACACGGGCCGGGACCGAACCCGGGACCGATGCCGGGACTGATCGCGGGACCGAAGCCGGGACCGTGATGTGCGACGAAGTCACTCCCGCTGGTCGGTTCGAGTGACCCGAGTTGTGACCTGGGCGGCGACTCGGCGAGTGACCTCACTGGGGTTTCTCGGATTTCTTCGCGAGATCGGGGTGACCGAGCGGCTTAGGGGGGTGGGGACGTGAAGGGGAGGCATCTCGTCGTGTTGAACATCGGATTGATGGCCGCCGGCCAGCAGGCCTACTACCTGTCGATCGCCAAGGGCGTCGAGGACTACTACACCGGCAGGGGCGAAGCCCCCGGGCGTTGGATGGGAGCGGGCGCCGAGCTGTTGGACCTCGCCGGGGTGGTCGACGAGGCCGACCTCACCGCCGTGCTCGAAGGCCGAGCGCCGGGCAGCGATGAGCGCCTGACGCGAGCGAAGCTGCCGGGCCTCGACTTCACGTTCCGGGCTCCGAAGTCCATCTCGCTGCTCTACGGCCTCGGCGAGGCCGGGACGGTGACCGGTGAGGTCGTCGCCGCACACGAGGCCGCTGTCGACGCCGCGGTCGGCTACCTCGAGCGCCAGGTCTGCCTCTCCCGCCGAAGGATGGATGGGGTCCAGCACCAGGTCCCGGGTGACGGGTTCGTCGCCGCGGGGTTCCGCCACCAGACGTCGCGGGCGGGGGATCCGACGCTGCACACCCACGTGCTCATCGCCAACATGACCCGGATGCCTGACGGCCGCTGGGGGGCGCTGCATTCGCCGCCGATGTTCCACCACGCCAAGACCGCCGGGTTCCTCTACCAAGCCCAGCTGCGCGCCGAGCTCACCCGCCGCCTCGGCGTCGAATGGCAGCCGGTCACCAACGGCTACGCCGATGTCGCCGGCATCCAGCGTGGACTCATCGACGAGTTCTCGACGAGGCGGGCCGAGATCCTCGACGCGATGGAAGCCCGTGCCGAGCACTCGGCGAAGGCCGCGCAGAACGCCGCCTTGGACACCCGCCGGGCGAAGGTCTACGACGTCGACGCCACCACGCTGCGCGCCGACTGGGCCCAGCGCGCCGAGGCGATCGGGTTCGGTCCCATCCAGGTCGCCGAGCTGCTCGAGCGGGGCGTGACCCGGGAGCCGCAGCTGTGGTCGGTCGGCGCCTTGTTCGACGACCTCGCCTCCGCCAGCGGGGTGACCGAGCATGCGTCGACGTTCGGGCGCCGGGATGTCGTGCGGGCGGTCGCGGAGCGGATGCCCGGCGGCGCGGATGTGACCGCCATCGAGGACCTCGCCGACGGGTTCCTCGCCGAGCGTCGCGTCGTCGAGGTCGGCGACGTCGCCGGCGAACCCCGCTGGACGACCATCGAGCTGTTGCTGACCGAGAACCGCGTCGTCGAACGCGCCCGGCGCCAGCGCGACGCCGGAGCCGCCATCGCACAACCCGACAAGGTCGAAGCAGCCATCGCCGCACGCCCATCGATCTCCGATGAGCAGGCCGCGATGGTCCGCCACCTCACGACCTCCGGCGCCGGCATCGACGTCGCCGTCGGCGCCGCCGGCACCGGGAAGACCTTCACGTTCGACGCCGCCCGCGAAGGATGGGAAGCGTCGGGC
Organism: uncultured Ilumatobacteraceae bacterium; assembly: GCA_964592165.1. Classification (GTDB taxonomy): domain Bacteria; phylum Actinomycetota; class Acidimicrobiia; order Acidimicrobiales; family Ilumatobacteraceae; genus JAWKHV01. The sequence continues at coordinate 8,641 of CAZQEJ010000107.1, forward strand.
TACAGCGTGTTCGGCGCCGCGCTCTCCGCACGAGCGGCGGCCGAGTTGTCGGCCGGGTCGGGGATCCCGTCGATGACGATCACCCGGCTGCTCAACCAGCTCGACGACGGCCGCCTGGTCCTCGACCCGGGCTGCGTCGTGGTGATCGACGAGAGCGGCATGGTCGGCACCCGCACCCTCGACCGCCTGTCGCGCCACACCACCGAAGCCGGCGCCAAGTTGGTGCTCGCGGGTGACACCGCGCAGCTGCCCGAGATCGACGCCGGTGGTTCGTTCCGGGCCATGTCGATCTATGCGCCGTCGACGACGCTGGTCGAGAACCGCCGCCAGATCCACGAGTGGGAGATCGGTGCCCTTGACGACCTGCGGGCCGGTCGCATCTCCGAAGCGGTCGCCGCCTACGGGAACAACGGCCGCATCATCACCGCCGACAACGCCGACGCCCTCCGCCAGAAGTTGGTCGACGACTGGTTCAACGCCCCCGGCGCCGACAAGGTCATGATCGCCACCCGCCGGGCCGATGTCGCCGACCTCAACGATCGCGCCCGCGCCCTGCTCGACGCGGCGGGCTGGTTCGGGAACCACGAGCTGCACACCGACTTCCGCATCCGGGTGGCGGGTCGGGAGTTCGCCGTCGGCGACCAGGTCCTCGCCGTCGGTCGCAACCACTGGGACCTCGACATCCTCAACGGCGACGTCGGCACCGTCACCCGCATCAACGAGACCCGCAAGACGGTGACGTTCAAGTGCGAGCGCGTGAACGCCGAGCGGACCATGCCGACCGACCGGCTCGAAGCCGGCTACCTGGACCACGGCTACGCCCGCACCAACTACAAGACCCAAGGCGCCACCGCCGATCGGATCTTCACCCTCGGCGGTGAAGGTGATCTCGACCGTCAGGCCGCCTACACCGCGCTGAGCCGGGGCCGGGTCGAGAACCGCCTCTACATGTGCACCCCCGACGAGGACGTGTGGGACATCCTCGCCCCCAACCCGCAGCGAGCGCAGCGAGTGGAGGGGCGGGAGCTGTTGTTCGAGCACGCCGAACGTGAGCTGTCACGGGACCGGTCCCAGCACCTCGCCTCTGAGCTGCTGGCCAACCTTCCCGACCCCGACGGCACACCGGTCGGTCATGGTCGTGACGCACTGCTCGCCGAGCTCCCCGACCCGATCGACCTTCGACGCGAGCCCAGCACGCTGGCCGACGACCTCCTCGCGGAGCTCCCCGAACCGGTCGGCGTCGACGAGGACCTCGCTGAACGGGTCGCCAACATCACCGCCCGCCTCGACCGGCTACAGGAGCTGCCCGACGTCGACGACGGCCTCGGCATCGACCTGTGGTGAGCGCCGGCAACGCCGGCACCTTCCGCCCATCCCGATGGCCACGAGGCCCGCTGCGGGCCACACAGCGGCCGTGTCCGGCCCGATCGGGCTGCCGACGCGATGACCGACCTCGGACCGCCGCTGGATGCGAGAATGCTCGGGTGACCGTCCTGGCCATCGACACCGCGTCTCGCGCTGCACGCCATGTCGGCTGTGTGCGCCGTCGCGGCGGACACCGGTCGGGCCAGAAACACGCGTCCGCGTCTCGCGGGTTCTGCCCGGCACCTCGTCGGCCTGTCCTACCGGGGAAACCGCAGGTGGGGTCGGGTGTTCGGCCTGGTTCGCACCGGCGCATCGTCAGACCGTTGAGTTACTACGACCCCTCGACCGGCCAGTTCCTCACCAGAGATCCCATTGAGGCGCTCACACGAAGCGCGTACGGCTATGTCTACGGCAACCCGCTGAACGCAACGGACCCGAGTGGGTTGTTTGGGTGGGGTGACTTGAGGCAGGGTGTGGCGGACGTCGCAGGTGGCGTCCTCAACGGGATCACCCTTGGCCACGCGGATGTGTTCATCGACGAGGACAAGGTTCGCTGGGACTCGAACTGGACACGAGGCGGAAACGTCCTCGGAGTCGCCCTCGATATCCCACTGCTGATCCCTCAAGCCGCAGGGGCCGTCGGGATCGAGGCCACGGCAGCGGGTGGCGGACTGCTGTTCGGATCAAAGATGGCGACAAGCGCATACGGCGCTTCGCTGACCGCCTACGGCGTCTACGACTTGAAGCAAGCGTACGATGTCTGCCAACAAAGCCCAGGCTCGCCTGTTTGCGAGCGGGCGGTGAAGGAAGCGTGGGTCCAGACCAGCGTGGGCGGCCTGGCGGGGTTCATCCCCGGTGGAGGCGGGCTCGCGGCCCTTCTGTTCGGGATCTACAACTGCACGAAGGACTACTCCGATTGACGAAGATAGAGGCAGCACTACCAGCGATCATTGTCTCGATCCTCTGGGTGGTCGGATGGTCATGGCGGATTCACAGGGGCCTTCTTGAGGAGGCGACTTCGCGTGCCCAGGTGGTCGCGCTGGTTTTCGTGGTCGCCTCTGTGCCGATAAGCAGCGTGGTGCTACTGATCTCGCTGTGGAGAAGCCCATGACGACGCTGTTGCTCGTCGTTCGGAGCGAGGACATCCGCTACTACGACCCCACCAC
>CAZQEJ010000108.1:0-5280 GCA_964592165.1 uncultured Ilumatobacteraceae bacterium
GGCTCCTCCGCTGAGGGGCCGAGGGGCCCGCAAGGGCCCCTCTTCTGTTTCTGAGGAGTTGCTGTGGACCGCGATCGCCCTGGGCGCGCCGATCGCCAACGGAAGCGAGACACCGGCCGAGCTCTACGTCCCCGGTCCCGTGCTGCTCTCGATCACCGTCCGACGCTACGGATCCTCCGATCCCCTGGCGGCAGCAGCCTCGGTCGCCGTCCCGGTCGTCCACCAGGTGACGGCGCCCCCCGATCCGGCATCGGGTGAACGTCGCCACCGCGGCTGGCTCCTGGTCCACCCGGTCGCAGCTGCCCTCGACCTGGCGGCGGTGGGCGACGCCAGGTCGCTCCAGGTGCTCGCCGAGTGGCAACCCGACGGCGATGCCGTGTGGCATGAGCGCTGACGTCCCGACCCTCGTACGCACCGGCCCGGCCAGCCCGAAGCGCCGAGCACGCCGGTCTGGATCGGCGTGACCCTGTGAACGACCTCCCGACGGTGACCGCCGATCAGCAACCTGACCGGTGTTGAGCTTCTGAATCCGCAGAATGCCGGATCAGGGGTACACTCCGTCCATGATCCTCGCGTGGCCGCTCACCACCTCGACCGAACTGGCCCAGGTCCTGCGCCCTGGCGGGCACCTTCGGCCGGATTCAGCACTACGGGCGTTGCGTGACAAGGGCCTCACCGCCGAAGCGATCACGGTCGTGCCCCGCTCCGGGCGGGGCGCCCACGGCAAGGTGGTCTGGTACTCGTCGCTGATGATTGACGTCGCTCGGCTGCTGCGGAACGAACAGTTCGATGCTGCTCACGCGGTCCACGACGAGGCGACCCGGCTGGCCGGCCACCGCTCGGCTCGATTCGTCGCCGAATGGCTGGTCGAGCACGGCGGACCCGACCCTGACCCGGCGGCGCTCGACGAAGCCACCGGGGGGGCGCTCACCCGGCTCGCCACGCTCACCGCGTCGGCGCGATTGCGACTGCTCCCCGACCTCAGGATCGCGACCTTCGCAGGACGGGTCGCCGACGTCTCCGGTCGTGTCGCGTTCGTGCTCGACGAGGAGGGTCGGTCACTCCCGATCCCGGCACCGGCGGAACCCTCCAGCGAGTGGAGCGGCGCCCTGGTCACCGTCGACACCGAGGACCTTCCCGGCGGCGCCACCACGATCTGGGTGCGGCCGGCCTTCGACCCCCAGGCCGATCCCAACGAGCGGGTCACCGGCGGACCCCGACTGCTAGCCCCGGCTGAGCGCGAGCGGCTCGGTCGACCCGTCACCGCCGCTTCGTGAACCTCCGTCCCTTCGACGCCGCCGTCGGCGACGCTGTGCGGCTGAGCCAGTTCCGGTGCTCGACCGGCGCGCCGTTCGAAGATGAGGTCGAGGCGTGGATCCGCACCGACGCAGTCGCGTGGGCCAACGACCTGCCCCGAGCGCAGTTCCAACGCCGTACGCTCGGCCTCATCGTGGACGGCGAGGAGCTCTTTGCGGTGGTTGCGTGGCAGGACATTACCCGGGTCGACCTGGAGGGCATCTGGCTCGAGGTCCTCGCCGTGGCGCTCGACCACCAGCACGGCGGCCGGGGACAAGAGGCCTACGAGCTCACCGTCGACCGCCTCCGAGCGGTCGAGCGTGACGGTGACCACCTCGTTGGCGTCGTCCACGTCGACAACGCACGTAGCAGGCGACTCCTCGCCGCGTTCGGATGGAGCAGCGTCGCGCCGTGGGACGACCACGAGCTGTGGGTCGGCTCGCTCTGATCGACCGCTCGTCCGATGCCTTCGCGAACAACAGGCTGAGTACGCAGGGCTCGGCCGGCGTGACCCTAGCGTGACCCTACGGAGTGGGATCAGGGGTGCCGCAGCGATACGGCAGGGCACGCGAGGTACGACCTGACCAGGGCGTTCGCCCGAACACGCTGGTCAGCGCACCCCCTCCGATCAGCTTCCCAAGCTGAGAACGCGGGTTCGATTCCCGTCACCCGCTCCATCGGAGGCCCTGGTCCGAGCCGATCTGCCAGGGCTTTCACCGTTTCGGGGCTGCGGTCGCACCAGCCGTCGGACCCCGCCCAGCACCTACCGATCGATCGTGATCCAGAACGCTTCCACTGCATCGTCGTCGAGTGCCGCGAACACCGCGAGCGCCCGGACCAGCACGCCCGTGCCGATGTAGACGCGTACGTCCGGGTCGTCCGTAGGCAAGGTTCGGCCCTCGAAGTCACGGGCCAGGTCGTCGCGTAGGGTTGGCAGGTCGAACACGAGGAAGTCCGTCACCGATGGTGCCACCGGCGCCGCGCTCGGTGGGCAAGAGCAGATCGAGCTGATCGAAGAACCGCCGATCCTTCGAACAGCGCCGGGTGGGCGCTCGTCGACGAGACCATCGAGACGATCGACGGCGAACCGATCCCGAACTTGGTCACCACGACCGGGGGCGATCGCCGGGCCGATCGCTCCCGGGGCGAGCGTGACGATCACCTACATCGCCGATCTCGTCGCCTCTGCGCTGCTCAGCGACGGTGCGACGGTGACCAACACGGCGGACGTGAGCTCGTACCACGCCGTCGGCGCAGCGACGCGCGCCGGAGCGCCGACCCGGTATCGCACCTACGGTCAGTCGCCCGGCGGAGCGGGTGGTGACGTCACCCCCGACACGGTGACGATGACCGTGCGCAGCCTGCAGATGACCGTCGCCAAGAGCGCGATCAGCGACGCCACCGACGCTCGTGCCGGGGTCCGTTCACATGGCAGGTCGTGGCAACGAACGTGTCCGGCGCGACCGTCGGCGCGGCCGACGGGGGCAACGACGCCGCGGTCGCCACCGCCACGGTGCGTGTCTCGGTTCCCCGAGGGCGCCTGCCGATGACCGGCGGGAGCACGTACCGGATCCTGTTCAGCGCGACGACGCTCGCGGTGTTCGGTGCCGTGCTCGTCCTGTTCGGCCGGCGCAGGGAAAGCGGCTCTCGAGGCGCCTGAGCACATCGCTCGTCGAGCGCCCGTCGAGGCGCGGCCGCCGTGATGCCATGATGGCCACGTGTCGTCGTGCTGTGGACCGTCACGCCCCGGCGGAATGTCACCACCGCACGACGCGCCCGGAGCGGGTCACCTCGGGTCCCCGGCGCGGGTTCCCGCCTGGGAACGTGTCGAGGTGCCCGCCGGAGCGTTCCTGATGGGCAGCCCCGTGCAGGACGCGATCGACGGTGATGGCGAGACTCCCGTCCGGGAGGTGCACGTCGACCGCTACCTGATCGCCACGACGACGGTGACCAACGCCGACTTCGCCCGTTTCGTCGCCGACACCGGGTACCGGACGACGGCGGAGGCCTCCGGTTGGTCGTTCGTCTTCGTCGGGCTCGCCACCGCCCAGGCCCGCCGATCGGGGAGGCCGTCGCCCCAGCTCCCGTGGTGGTTGGCGGTTCCCGGGGCGACCTGGCGCGAACCGCACGGGCCGGGATCGTCCTTGCTCGAACGAGCGGACCATCCGGTCGTTCACGTCTCCTGGAACTACGCCGCCGCCTACGCGAGCTGGGCCGGAGGCCGTCTTCCCTCGGAGGCGGAGTGGGAGAAGGGGGCGCGTGCAGGCCGCCGACAGACCCGGTTCCCGTGGGGTGACGAGCTCGAGGCGGACGGCCGCCACCACTGCAACGTCTTCCAGGGGACCTTCCCCGACCACGACACCGCGCTCGACGGCTTCGCCGGGACTGCGCCCGTGCGCTCCTTCCCGGCGAACGACATCGGGCTCCACGAGGTGATCGGCAACGTCTGGGAGTGGTGCGCCGACCGATTCATCGAACGAGGGGCGAGCGGCGAACATCAGGTCGAGCGCGTCCTCAAGGGTGGTTCCTATCTCTGCCATGAGAGCTACTGCCGGCGTTACCGGCTCGGGGCGCGGACCCGCCAGTTCGAGGACACGACAGCCGACAACGTCGGCTTCCGCCTCGCGGCGAACGCCCCGGCGCGCTGAGCCCCGCCCCCGGCGCCTCCGTCGCGTGACGACGCCTGTTGACGGGGGCTCCCCGCATCATTAGAGTGCCGACCGAGTACTCGGTCGGTACTCCTTGGGGAGCGAAGAGGAGCATCGAAGATGCGCATCGTGCTCGGGCCGAGCCGGACGTTGACGGACCGGTTCTTCGGGTTCAACACGCCGGTGATGTGGGACATCCCGTTCGAGGATCCGAAGGCCACACCGCTGTTCGCCGGGCTGCACGCCGGGCTGTTCCGCTTCCCCGGAGGGCTGATCGCCAACCACTGGAACTGGCGGACCGGTCGCGTCGCCGTGCCCCCGACATACCCCGGCTCGTTCCGCGCCGGCGCGGAGGACGCCGTCCGCCTCCATCCGCAGGGGTCGTCCTACGAGGACTTCGCCGCCTTCGCCGCCGAGTGCGGCGCCCAGCTCGACCTCGTGCTCAACATCGAGACCGCGACCGTCGAGGATCAGGTCGACTGGATCCGGCACCTGGTCGACGCCGGTGTGCCCCCGACCCGCCTGGAGCTGGGCAACGAGCTGTACTTCGCGCCGTTCCTCGGCGGTTCGGAGCGGTTCCCTGACGCGGCACGCACATTGGAGATCTCCAAGGAGTACATCGACGCGCTGCGGCCCCTGCTCCCGGAAACAGCCCGCTTCGCCGTGCTCAGCGCGGGGTCGCAGCTCGACCACGCCGAGCCCGACGGGCCGTTCGGGCAGTACCTCGCCGACTGGGACGCGGCGTTGGGCGACGCCGACTTCTACGACGCGACCGTCGTCCACGCCTACCCCGAGCTCGTCTCCCTCCTCGACCCACGCCACGGGATGGCCTCGATCGCGGGGGCAACGCGCGTCCCCCTGCCCGGGGTCAAGCGCTCGGTGACGATGCTCGACTCCGAGCAGGAGGCGAGCAACGTCTTGCACATGCTCCTCGCCCGAGTCGAAGAGGGCACCCGTCGCCAGGTCGAGTTGCTCGACCGGCTGACCGGGGACAAGGAGATCTGGGTCACCGAATGGGGTATCGGAGAGAACGCCGCCTACTACCGCGGCGAGAACCCCCCGGTCACCGCCTTGTGGGTGCAGGTCATGGCTCGCCACCTGCAGGCGTTCCTCCGTCACCCGAGCATCACCCAGGCGCTGAACCACAGCCTGTACTTCGACGGGCGGATCTGGTCGGCGATGCGTCGCGTCGACGATGAACGGCAATACCGGGCGGTCGGCGCCTACGACATGTTCCGCTGGTTCGGCGAAGCGCTCGACGTCCGCGACGGTGAGATCGTCGTCCACGACGCCACCGTCGACGGGGCGAGCTCGATCGTCGCCCCGGGCGACAGCG
>CAZQEJ010000108.1:5290-11096 GCA_964592165.1 uncultured Ilumatobacteraceae bacterium
AGCGGCGAGAGCTACACCGACGTCACGGCCACGGTGATCGACGCCGGACAGACCAAGCGCAGCGCACTCGTCCAGAACACGAGCACCGGCTCGGTGACGATCGAGCTCGCCGGCGTCGCCGGCGGCAGGTCGTTGGCCGTCGCCGAGATGATCCACAGCTCCGAGCTGCGCCGGACGTTCGCCTCCTCCACACCGCCGATCTCGCCGCTGACCGCCGGACCGGACGTGACGTTGCCGGCCAACTCGTTCGCCCGCCTCGTGTGGCGTTCCTGATCGTTTCGAGAACACCTCGTCGAAGGGAAGGAGACCATCGATGAAACCACGTCAGGTCCACAAGCTGGGGAGGCTGGGTGCACTCGCCTGCTCGCTGGCACTGGTCGGAGCGGCGTGCGGCTCCGGAGGGAGCAGCAGCACCCCCGCTCCGTCGTCCGCAGGGGGGGGCACCGCTGCCACGGAGGCGAAGCCGTCACCTGGGTCGGCGGTGACCACGCCGACGACGGTCGCCGCGGTGACGACCACCGAGGCACCGGGGAGGCCCGGAGGCACACTGACCGTGGGCTATGTGGGGACCGTCAACGGTCTGACCCCCAACCCATTCGGCGCTTCCACCTACCCGTTCCGTGACGAGCTGTTCGACCCGCTCGTCGCGCTCGACGCCAAGGGCGAACCGGTTCCCGCACTGGCCGAGTCGTGGGAGCTCGCCGATGACGGCCTCACCCTGACTCTGCACCTGCGCAGTGGGGTCACGTTCCACGACGGAACGGCGTTCGACGCGACCGCCGCGGTGGCCAACATCGACTGGTTCAAGGATCCGGCGACGGGTCTCCAGGGCGGCACGTCGTGGGCGAAGGTCACCGCCGCCGCGGTCGACCCCTCAACCGTGCAGCTGACCTTCACCGAGAAGGTGCCGGAGATCTTCTACCTGATGAGCGTGGCGATGGTCGCCAAGCCCGGTGCTCTGGACACCGGCATCGGGACCGGCCCGTTCGTCCTCGACTCGTTCACACCGCGTGGCGGGATGAAGATGTCGGCCAACCCGAAGTACTGGGGCGAGAAGCCGAAGCTCGACGCGCTGGAGATGCGTGAGTTCGCCGACACGACGGCCGCGGCTCTGTCCGCCCAGTCGGGGGACATCGATCTCCTCCTCGGCGTGGCGATCGAGCAGGTCGACTCGTTGCGCAAGGCGGGCTTGACGATCCTGGAGAACCCCGCTCCGGGCAACCTCGACCTGATCGTGAACACGACCGACAAGGGGATCGTCGACGCCCGCGTCCGCCGTGCTCTCAGCCTCGCGTTCGACCGGGAGCGCTTCGTCGAGACCGTCCTCCAGGGCCACGGCACGATCGAGTCGAGCATCTTCCCCCCCGGCTCGCCGGTCCGCCATGCGATCGCCTCGAGCGTGACCCCGTTCGACCTCGACACGGCCAAGAGCCTCCTCGACGAGGCCGGTGTGTCCAACCTGAGCATCGACATCATGAGCCCGCCGGTGCTGGCCACCGATCAGTTCCTGCCGATCTACCAGGCCGACCTGGCCTCGATCGGGGTGACGCTGAACATCAAGCCGGCCGACGCGGCGACCTGGGCGCAGGCGGTGTCGCAGCCGGGAGCGATCCCGACGATGGCCACCCACCGCTACTCGTTCGGTGACGGTGACCCGTCGCTGCTGTTCATCACCCAGGTCTTCCGCCCCGACGCCAACGCCTCGGGGTACACGTCGCCCGAGTACAGCGCGATGGTCGCTGCGGCCGCGGCGGAGAGCGATCCGACCGCGCGGCTCGAGGCCTACGCGGCAATCGACGACTTCGTCGCCGACGAGGCGTTCGTGATCCCGATCGCCAACCCGTCGACGCCGATCGCCTACCAGGGTTTCGTGCGTGGGTTCGCCAGCAACGGCCAGGTGATCGACTTCACCGACGTGACCCTCGCCAAGTGAGATCGGCGAGGCGATGAAGCTGCTCGAGATCGTCGATCTCGCGATCACGTTCACGGCGCGCAACGTCACGACGCGCGCCGTGAACGGGGTGTCGCTCACCCTCGACCGAGGCGAGGTTCTCGGGATCGTCGGGGAGTCCGGTTCGGGCAAGAGCCTGAGCGCGATGGCGGTGATCGACCTCTTGCCGCCCGGGGCCAAGCGCACCGGATCGGTATTCCTCGACGGCCAGGAGACGTCCGGGCTCGGCCCGGCGGAGCTCCGCCGGCTGCGCGGCGGCGCCGTCGGGACGATCTTCCAGGATCCTCTGTCGTCGCTCAACCCGGTGATGACGATCGGCGCCCAGCTGGTCGAGGCGATCAGGCTCCACGATCCGTCGATGGACAAGGCGCGGATGCGATCACACGCCGCATCCCTCCTCGACCGGGTCGGGATCATCAACCCGACCGCCCGGTTGAAGGTCTATCCGCACGAGCTCTCCGGGGGGATGCGCCAACGGGTGATGATCGCCATGGCGATCGCCAACTCCCCCGCGCTGCTGATCGCCGACGAGCCGACCACCGCGCTCGACGTGACCACCCAGGTGCAGGTGCTACGCACGCTGCAGGAGGTCCGCGCCGAGTCCGACGCGGCGATGATCCTGATCAGCCACGATCTCGGGGTGATCAGCGACGTCGCCGACCGGGTCGCGGTGATGTACCACGGCCGGATCATCGAGACCGGGCCGACCGCGTCGGTCCTCGCCGAGCCGCAGCACCCGTACACGGCAGGGCTCCTGCGCAGTCGGCCGCGGATCGATCTGCGCCGCGGGTCGATCCACTCGATCCCCGGCTCGCCCCCACGACCGGGAACTCTCCTGCCCGGATGCTCGTTCGCCCCGCGTTGCGCCCGGGCGAGCGAGGCTGCGGGATGCTGGAGCGTCGTCCCCCAGCTTGCCGACGTCGACGGGGACGCCGCCCGGCAGGTTGCCTGCTTCCTCCCGGGTCCGCAGCCCGAGCACCCCGAGAACGACGTCACGGTGAGCGCCGCTGCGGCGACGGAAACCGATGCGGATGCGCCGGTGCTCACCGTCGCCGGGCTGACCAAGGTCTATCGCCTCGGACGAGGCCGGGGAGCCGGCCAGCTGAGAGCGGTCGACGACGTCACCTTCGAGCTCGGCAAGGGCCGCACGCTCGCCCTCGTCGGCGAGTCGGGGTGCGGCAAGACGACCGCCGCTCGATCGTTGCTGCGCCTCGTCGAGCCGACCGCCGGTGAGGTGCGCGTCGCCGGCGACGATGTGCGCGGTCTGTCGCGCAATGGGCTCCGGCAGTTCCGCACTCGTGCCCAACTCGTGTTCCAGGACCCGACGAGCGCGCTCAATCCGCGCCAGACGGTCGGCGACCTGATCGCCGAGCCGATGGTCCAGCACGGCGTGGTCCGCCGGCGCGACGCCGCGGTCCGTGTCGCCGAGCTGCTCGAGCTCGTCGCGCTCGACCCGGTCCATGCGGCTCGCTATCCGAACGAGCTCTCCGGCGGACAACGCCAACGGGTGGCGATCGCCCGGGCGGTGGGCCTCGAACCCGACGTCCTCGTGCTCGACGAACCGGTCTCCGCGCTCGACGTCTCGATCCAGGCACAGGTCCTGCGCCTGTTGACCGACCTGCAGAGCCGCCTCGGCATCGCCTTCTTGTTCATCTCCCACGACCTCGGCGTCGTCCGCCAGCTCGCCGATGTGATCGCCGTGATGTACCTCGGTCGGATCGTGGAGATCGGCCCCGCCGCGGAGGTGCTCGACGATCCGTGGCATCCCTACACCCAGCTGCTCGTCGCCTCGGTCCCCGGGCGACATATCGATCCGCTGCCGTTCAGCGCGAGCGGTGACACGAGCGGCACGTCCACGGGCTGTGGCTTCGCCAACCGTTGCCCACTCGCCGACGACCGCTGCCGCACGGTGCGGCCCGATCTCGTCGTGCGCGACGACGGGACGCGGCGCACCGCCTGCCACCGCCACGAGCTGGCCAAGACCCGCTACTTGGAGGCGATCGGCCAATGAGATACGGACTGTCCCGTCTCGGTCAGACGGTGATCACCGTCGTCCTCGTCAGCCTTGCGCTGTTCGTCATCCTCCGCTCCGTCCCCGGGGACCCGGCGCGCACGTTGGCCGGTGCGGACGCGCCCCAGGAGCAGGTCGACGCGATCCGCGCCGAGTACGGCCTCGACCGACCCCTGCCCGTGCAGTACGCGACCTGGCTCGGTCATCTCCTCCGCGGGGATCTCGGCCAGTCGATCACCTATTCGCGGTCGGTGACCAGCCTGGCTTGGAGCGCTCTGCGTCCAACGCTGGAGCTGATCGCCTTCGCCATGGCGTTCGCCATCGTGCTCGGGATCCCCATCGGGATCCTCGCCGCGACCCGGGCGCGCAAGCTGACCGACCTGATCATCTCCTATGTCAGCGCGTTCCTCCTCGGCTTCCCGACGTTCTGGTTCGGGTTGCTCGCGCTGATGGTGTTCAGCGTGCGCCTGCGCTGGCTGCCGACGTCGGGCTACGTGAGCTACTTCGACGATCCGATCAAGGGCCTCAAGTCGGCGCTCCTCCCGGCCGCGTCGCTCGGACTCGTCCAGGCGATGACGCTCGCCCGATTCGTGCGCGCCGCGATGCTCGAAGCGCTGCAGGGTGACTTCGTCCGCACCGCCCGGGCCAAGGGAGCGTCGAACCGCCGGGTGGTCTGGCGCCACGCCCTGCCGAACGCGCTCGTCCCGACGGTGACGATCCTCGGGATCCAGCTCGGATTCCTCCTCAGCGGCGCGGTCGTCATCGAGCGGGTGTTCACCCGTCCGGGGATCGGCTCGCTCCTCGTCGGAGGCATCCAAGCCCGTGACTACGCCCTCGTCCAGGGCGTCGTGCTGATGGTCGTGCTCTGGTACGCGCTGATCAACCTGCTCGTCGACCTGTCCTACGGCGTGCTCGACCCGAGGATCCGGAGGTGACCATGGCTGCCGCCGTCACCGCCGTGGAGGACAAGGCCCCCGTCGAACCGTCGCCGCGGCACAGGGTGCTCACGCGCTTCGCCCGGCAACCTGCCGGCGTGATCGGGCTGATCCTGATGCTCGCCTACCTCGTCGCCGCGCTGCGCCCGTCGTGGCTCACCTCCTACTCGCCGAACCAGACGTTCCGCACGGCGACGCTCGCCTCGCCGAGCCGCGTGCACTGGTTCGGCACCGACCCGATCGGGCGGGACGTGTACACCCGGGTGATCTACGCGACGTCCAACGCGCTCAAGGTCGGCATCCTCGCCGTGATCGTCGGGGTGTCGATCGGTTCGTTCACCGGCTTCATCGCCGCCTACCGCGGCGGCCGGGTCGGCCAGACGATCAGGCGCTTCTGGGACGGCGTGTCCGCCAGGCCCGCGGTGCTGATCGGGATCACCCCCGCCGCCGCCACCGGGCCAGGCATCGCCGCGATCGCCATCGCCGTGGGCATCGCCGCGGGCCCTGCGCTCGCCCGGGTGGCCTACGGTGCGGGGCTCCAGCAGATGGGCGTCGGCTACGTCGAGGCGGCCAAGTCGCTCGGCATCCGTCCCCGGCGGATCTTCTTCGGGCATCTGCTCCCCAACGCGATCGGCCAGGCCGCGCTGTTCATGGGGGTCGCCGTGCTCCTCGAGGCCGGTCTCAGCTTCCTCGGCGTCGGTGTGCAGCCGCCGAAGCCGTCGTGGGGCGGGATGCTCGCCGACAGCCAGCGGTACATCGGCACCGCGTGGTGGTACGGGGTGTTCCCCGGCCTGGCGATCACCGGGCTGGTCCTCGGTGCGAACATGATCGCCGACGCCGCCCGAGATGCATTGGACCCGAGGACATGAGCGAGCAGACAGGCGAACCACGCTTCACCCCCCGTCAGAT
>CAZQEJ010000109.1:0-11041 GCA_964592165.1 uncultured Ilumatobacteraceae bacterium
GTTGACCGAGTGGGACGAGTTCCGCTGGGTCGATCTGCACGACGTGCGTGACCGGTTGGCCGCGGCGAACATCGTCGACGCGCGCAACTTGTTGGACCGCCCTGCGGCGATCCGCTTGGGCTTCACCTACCAAGGCGTCGGCCGCTGATGCGAGTGCTCGTCGCCGGGGGGGCGGGGTTCATCGGTTCGCACCTGATCGACGCGCTCGTCGGGCGCGGCGACGAGGTCGTCTGCGTCGACAACTTCGTCACCGGTCGGTGGGAGAACGTCGCTCACCTGGGCGGGCATGCCGGAGTCGAGGTCGTCGAGCACGACGTGACGTCGCCGCTTCCGGACCTCGGGTCGTTCGACGCGGTGATGGACCTCGCCTCGCCCGCCTCGCCGGTGGACTTCTTGCGCATCCCGCTGGAGATCCTCGCCGTCGGGTCGACGGGGACGCGCCATCTGCTCGAGCTCGCCCGGGTTCAGGGAGCGCGCTTCTTCCTCGCCTCGACGAGCGAGGTCTACGGGGATCCGCTGGTCCATCCGCAGCCCGAGGCGTACTGGGGGAACGTCGACTCGATCGGTCCCCGCTCCTGCTACGACGAGGCCAAGCGGTTCTCCGAGGCCCTGACGATGGCCTACCGCCGGGTCCATGGCGTGGACACGCGCATCGTGCGCATCTTCAACACCTACGGTCCGCGGATGCGCGCCGACGATGGCCGGGTGGTGACGAACTTCGTCGTCCAGGCGCTGCGCGGGGAGCCGATCACCCTGTACGGGACCGGGGAGCAGACCCGCTCGTTCTGCTACGTCAGCGACCAGGTCGCCGGGCAGTTGGCGATCCTCGACGGTGACCACGGTCTGCCGGTGAACATCGGCAACCCGGTCGAGGTGACGATGCGTGAACTGGCCGAGGTGATCGTCGGGCTGACCGGGTCGTCCTCGGCGATCGTCACCGTTCCCCTCCCCGCCGAGCGAGACGGTGACCCGAGCCGGCGCTGCCCGGACATCACCCGGGCAGGGACCGAGTACGGGTGGAAGCCGGTGGTCGAACTGGCCGAAGGGCTCAGGGCGACGATCGCCGCGCTCGCCGCCGAGATCGGCACGTGAATCGCGTCAAGAGAGCGATGCGCTCGCAGACCGCGGGCGACAGCACGTGGGCGATGGGCGACCAGTTTACCTCGCTGATCTCCTTGACGGTGTCCGCCAAGCTGCTCACCCACAGTCTCGGACCGGGCAAGTACTCCCAGTTCACGGCGATCTACGGGATGATGGGCCCGTTCCTCGCCTTCATCCAGAGCGGCCTGAGCTTGGCCGTGCTCGACCACATCATCCGGGAGAAGCGCGATCCGGGCCACGTCGTACGTAGCTCGCTCGGCTACCTGTGGACGATCGGTGCCCTCCTGTCGCTCGTCGTCGTCGGGTTGTCCAAGGCGGTCAACCCGCTCGTCCCCCTGTGGGTCGCGGCGCTGTTCATCGTCCCCGAGTTCGTCCTCACCTCGGGGATGTGGGCGACGACGGCGATGATCCAAGCAACCCGGGGCTACAAGTTCGCCGCCCAGGTGCGGATGATCGTGACCAGTTGCCGGATCGTGCTGATCGTCGCTCTCGCCGTGTTCGGGCGGCTCGACCTGCCGTGGATCGCGGCGACGCAGTCGGTGATGTTCCTCGTCCTCGCGGCGTTCATCCACCGCTGGCACGAGCGCTCCTACGGGGGGCGGCTCCGGCCGGGGAAGTACGCCTTCGACGACATCCGCTCGGTGGGCGTGTACGGCGTCGGGCTCAGCGCCGTCGGCGTCCAGGACAGCTACGACCAGGTCACCCTGAACCGCGTCGACCAGATCGCCGGCGGCTTCTACGGTGCCGCGTACAAGATCATCTCCGCGGGGTTGATGCCGCTCAACGCGATCGCCAACGCGACGCACATGGACTTCCTCCACGTCGACGAGAACGCCAACGACCAGCGGGGCAAGGCGCGCAAGTTCGCCATCTTGGGCATCGCCTACTCGTTCGTCTTCTGCGCGGTGGTGATCGTCACCGCACCCCTCGTGCCGAAGATCCTCGGACACGAGTACGACGGCTCGGTGACGATGATCCGCGTCCTGTGCCCGCTCGTGCCGCTGCGCGGCATCGGTACGTTCCCGATGAACGGCCTGCTCGGGCTGGGGCGGAACAAGCTGCGCACCCAGATCCTCGTCGGTTGCTCGATCGTCAGCCTCGCCCTGTACCTCACCCTCGTTCCGCTGTGGAAGTGGCATGGAGCGGTGACCGCATCGTTGAGCAGCGAGTTGCTCCTGTTCACCCTCGCCTGGGTCGCTCTGTACCGCTGTCAGGCGAGCTACGACCGTACCCGGCGGGGTCACGCTCTCGTCGCCGGCTGATCTCCTCGGCGGCGAGGCCCGATGCCGTGCCGCTCGTCAGCGCGTCGATCGGTCGAGCTCGGCGAGCGGGGTGAGGTGGGTGCCGATCGGCAGGGCGACGAAGTTGAACCCGGGGAACGGGTAGGTGCCGCACCGCTCGAACTCGTCCCGGCCCATCGGCTCCCGGCTGAACAGGTAGTCGGACACCAGCCACAGCGAGTACCCCAGCTCACCGTTGACGAAGTCGAACATCTCCGCCCGGCTGTACCCCAACCCGGCGAGCAGCCACGGTGGTCCGCACTCGAAGAGCAACGCCGGCCGGCAGCGGGCGAACGTCTTGCACGCGCCGCGCAACGCGTCAAGCTCGTCGCCTTCGACGTCGAGCTTGACGAAGCCGATCTCCCGGTCGCCGACGATCTCGTCGATCGTGACCACGTCGACTTCGCTCGTCGAGTGCTCGTCGGCAGCGAAGTCCGGGTGGAGGGTGCTCATCCCCGGGTAGGTGCGATTGACGGTGAAGTTCGCCGTGCCACGTTCGGCTCCCAGCGCGGCCTGGTGGACCTCGGCTGCGGGCCAGCGGCGGCGGATCCATGCTGCCTTCTGCGCGCTCGGTTCGAAGGCGATGTGTGTCGCCGTGGGGGCGAGCGTGGTGAACAGGCAGAGCATCGTCCCGATGTGCGAGCCCCCGTCGATGCAGTTCGTCTCCGGCGTGACCAGGCGGCGGACCGCAGCTTCGATCTGGGCGGCCTCGTTGAACATCCCGAACAGCTCGGGGTGGCGTCGCCGCCGCCTCCACTCCGCCATCCAGCGCAGGCGGTTGAGCGGCCGCTCGAGTGGCGTGCCGATCAACAGGTGCTTGAGGTGGAGGAACGAGCTGGTGGGCATCCTCGCCAATCCGATGTACGGGTGGTGTGCGGCCGGCAGTACCTCGCAGAGCGTATCGGTGGGGGTGGCGCCCGGGCCGGGCGACGCGCGCGAATGAGCCGATCGGTGACGACCGGCGCCGGCGACCGTGATCGTAGGATCGAGCCACATGAGAACCGTGCGGGGCCGTCGTGCCGAACGGGGGACGGTGCGATGACCGGACCGGTCACGGCCGGCGTCGTCGGCTGCGGGGCGATCTCCCGCGAGCACCTGTCGTTCCTCGCCGGCAACCCGAAGATCGATCTCCTCGGCGTCAGCGATCTGTCGCCGGCGGCGCGTGCGTACGCGGCGACACGCTTCGGGGCGCGCACCGCCTACGCCACGGTCGAGGAGATGCTCGCCGCAGGGACGCCGGAGGTCGTCCACGTGCTCACCCCGCCGGCGACGCACCGGCCGATCGCGGCGATGTGCCTGGAGGCGGGGGCGAACGTCGTGTGCGAGAAGCCGATCGTCGCCCACGGTGCCGAGTTGGAGGAGTTGCTGGGGATCGCCGAGCGGCGTGGTGTCCTGCTCATCGAGAGCCAGAACTTGCGCTTCAATGATCACGTGCTGGCGATCAAGGGCTTGATCGCCGCCGGCGAGCTGGGCGAGATCCTCGACGTCGAGGTGCGCATCGCGCTGGACGTCGCCGCCGCCGACGGCAAGTTCGGCGACGCGAACATCCCCAGCCCCGTGGCCGGGCTGGCCGGTGGAGCGATCCACGACTTCTTGCCGCACATGGCCTACAGCGCGCTGCAGATGATCCCCGATGGGGAGATCGCCAACGTCCACACGCTGTGGCGCAACCTGAGTGGGAACCCGGCCGTCGGGTTCGACGACCTCGACGCGGCATGCACCGTCGGTGACGCCCGGGTCGCACTGCGCTTCTCCTCGGCGCTGCAGCCGTCCGGGTTCCGCATCCACGTCCGCGGCACCCGCGGCGCGGCGGAGACCGATTGCTACCAGCCGTACCTCCGGGTCGAGGTCCCCCGTGCCCGCGGGCCGCTGTCCCCCCTGGCCAACCACGCGGCGAACGGCGTCGCGCTGCTCGCGTCGAGCGTCACCGGACTGCGCGACAAGCTGCTGCAGAAGTCGCCGTACCACGGGTTGCCCCGGCTGCTCGGCCAGTTCTACGCCGCGGTGCGCGGCGAGGCGCTGTGCCCGATCCGCCCGGACGAGATCCGTCGCTCCACCGCTCTCGTCGACGCCGTCGCCGCCGGCGTGCCGGCCCGATGAGGCTGTTCGTCACCGGCGCGACCGGGTTCGTCGGTTCCGCGGTGGTCGCCGCGGCACTCGATCGCGGTCACGAGATCGTCGCCCTCGTCCGCCCGGCGACGTTGCTCGACGAGGTGTCCTGGGCCAAGCAGCACGCGGTGACGATCGCCCGCGGTGACCTCCGCCGGCGCGGCGAGTGGGAACACGAGCTCGCCTCGTGCGACGCGGTGATCCACCTCGCCGCGGCCGGCTCGGGCGACTTCTACACCCAGTTCGCGGCGACGGTCCTGGCCACGGAGAACCTCCTCGCGGCGATGGCCGCCGCCGGCCTGTGGAGGCTGGTGCACATCTCCTCGTTCTCCCTCTACGACTACCGGGCTGTGCGCGACGGCGAACTTCTCGACGAGACCAGCCCGCTCGAGGCCCGCCCGGCCGAACGTGACGAGTACCTGCAGACCAAGCTGATCCAGGAGGAGATGGTCCGGCGCTTCGAGCGAGACCACGACGCGGCGGTGACGATCCTGCGACCCGGGGCGATCTACGGGCCCGGCAAGCTGTGGAATGCGGGACGGGCAGTGCGCCTCGGCGGCTCGTGGTGGCTGGCGATCGGGCGGCGCACGGTGCAGAAGCTGACCTACGTGGCCAACTGCGCGGAGGCGATCGTGCTCGCCGGCGAGCGCAGCGAGGCGATCGGCCAGACGCTGAACATCGTCGACGACGATCTGCCCACCCAGCGGGAGTACGAAGCCGCGATGCGCCGCGCCGGGTTCCGCGGTCTGGGGCACACGATCGGGGTGCCCGTCGTGGTCGTCCGTGCCGGGGCGAACCTGCTGGCGACGGTCAACCGCGTCGTGTGGGGTGGACGGGTGAAGCTCCCTGCGTTCATCGTGCCGGCGAAGATGGAGTCGCAGTACCGCCCGTTGCGCTACCCGAATGCGGCGGTCAAGCGCGTTCTCGGCTGGCAGCCACGCTTCACCCTCGATGAGGCCCTCGCCCAGATCAGTGCTGCCGAAGCCGAGCGATGAGGATCCTCTTCGCCCTTCCGGGCGCGCACCGGGTGAACCGCGGAGCGGAGGTCGCGATCGAGTCGATCGCGCGCAACATCGCCCGCCACGGTGACGGTGACGAGGTGGTCCTGATCGGTTCGGGCCCCCAGCGGCCCAGTGAGCCGTACCGATACGAGCAGGTCAAGGTGATCACCCGGGAACGCTTCGAGTGGATCCCCGAGCTCCCCTTGGCGCGCAACCCGGAGATGTGGGAGGAGTTGACGTTCATCCCCGGCATGCTCCGCCGCCTGCGCAAGCGGGACTTCGACATCACGGTCACGTGCACGTTCCCCTACGTCAACCTCGCCTTGCGCCGGTGGCGGCGCGCGAGCGCCGGGGCGCGCCACGTGTGGATCAGCGAGAACGGGATCTGGCCTCTGCTCCACGATTCGGGAGAGGCACGCTGGTTCGGGTGCGACGCGGTGGTCTGCATCAACCCCGAGTACCAGGCCGAGGCACTCGCCCGCGGCTACCCGGCGACCTTGATCCCGAACGGGGTCGACGTCGACTGCTTCTCCCCGGGCCCCGGCGAGCGGCACGCCTTCGGACTCCCCGACGGGGTGCCGATCGTGCTTATGGTCTCCGCTCTGATCGCCTCCAAGCACGTTGCCGAAGGGGTGCGCGCGGTCGCCGAGGTGCCCGACGCGATGCTCGTCGTCGCTGGGGACGGGATCCGCCGCGCGGAGATCGATGCGCTTGCCGAAGGTCTTCTCCCCGGCCGCTACCGGAGGCTGGTCGTCCCATCGGCGAAGATGCCCGACCTGTATCGCTGCGCCGATGCGTTCCTCCACCTGTCGCGCGACGAGGCCTTCGGCAACGCCTACGTGGAGGCGATGGTCACCGGCTTGCCCTGCGTCGTCCACGACTACCCGTTGACCCGCTGGATCTACGGCGAGCACGGGATCCTGATCGACACCACCGACCGGGACGCGCTGGTCGACGCGCTGCTCACCGCCGTCGGCTCGGCGCCCGGCGAGCGCGCCGCACAGGTCGCCCGCGGTCGGGCGACGTTCTCCTGGAAGACGATCGCCGAGCGTTACCGGGCTCTGTTCGCCGAGACCCTCGCTCGCTGAGCGAATTCCGAGCGGGCGGAGGGATCGGCCGGGCTCCCGGCGCCGGCATCGGCCGGACCGTCGTCAGCCCGGGATCGCCGTCGTGATCGTCCGGTGTGCAAGAGTTGCTCCCCGGCGCGTCCATCACCTAGGTTGTGAGCCGTTTCACAAGCTCCTCTGCCCGGGCGCGGGCAGGAGCCCCGATCCCACGCCGAGGACCGCGTGCAGCTAGCACCGAACAAGCGAATCGTCGATCGGTTGGCCGGGTCGTCGCGCCCCGTCGACGGTGGTTCGCTGTCCAAGGGCTTCGAGCTCGTCGGCGTCCTCGTCGTCTTCACCGGCCTCGGGTGGTTCCTCGACTCACTGTTCGGTACGACGCCGTGGATCACCCTGGTCATGTTCGTTCTCGCCGTGATCGGTCAGTTCGCCCGGACCTGGTACGTCTACGACGAGGAGATGAAGGCGCACGAGCAACGCCTCACCGGCGGGAGGCCGCGATGAGCGCGCCGGCGGGGGGAATCCTCGCGACCGGCGCCGTGGGCGGTGACCCGGAGCGGGCGATCAGCCGCGACATCGTTCGCCGGGGTCTGATCGCCGCACCCGTCCTCCTCGCCGTGTGCGCCGCGCTGTGGGGTCTCGACGGGCTGCGCGGTGGCCTGATCGGGATCGCCATCGTCCTGGTCAACTTCCTCCTCTCCGCCGCCTTGATCACCTCGACGGCGAGGATCTCCCTCGGGCTGATGATGGGTGCGGCGCTGTTCGGCTACCTGCTCCGCCTCGGATTGATCCTGGTCGTCGTCCTGCTGGTGCGCGACGCCGGATGGATTTC
Source organism: uncultured Ilumatobacteraceae bacterium (assembly GCA_964592165.1). Lineage (GTDB taxonomy): Bacteria > Actinomycetota > Acidimicrobiia > Acidimicrobiales > Ilumatobacteraceae > JAWKHV01. The sequence goes on from CAZQEJ010000109.1 coordinate 7,388, forward strand.
ACTTCCTGCGCTCGGGTTGACCATCATCGTCACCCACCTGGGTCTCCTGTTGTGGGAGCTCCGCTACGTCTCCGCCTCCCTGGCCTTCCCCGGGCTGAAGCCCCCTAACGCTGCGACGAACTGAGGTATCCGATCGTGCTCGCGCTGGAGTTCCCCGAGATCAACGAGATCGTCCGCTGGCGGGACCTGTTCACCTCGTTCAACAAGGTCGCGCTGATCGGCGTGCTCGCCGCGCTGATCGGTTCGCTGATCTACTGGCTGGCCGGAAACCAGGACGGGACCAAGGCGCCCAAGGGCGTGCGCAACCTCGCCGAGTCCGGCGTTGAGTTCATCGAGAACGGGATCGTCCTGCAGACGATGGGCCGCGAGGGGCTCGGCTGGACCCCGTTCCTGCTCACGCTGTTCATCTTCGTCTACCTCTGCAACCTTCCCGGGATCATCCCGATCATCTACATGCCGGCCACGGCGCGCATGGCCCTGCCCGCGTTCTTGTCGATCATCGTCTGGATCATCTACAACGTCGTCGGCTTCAAGTACCAGAAGGTCGGCTACCTGACCCACATGCTCTGGCCGCCCGGCGTCCCCGTCGCGCTCAAGCCGCTCGTCGGGGTGATCGAGTTCGTCTCCAACGTGATCGTCCGGCCCTTCTCGCTGACCGTGCGACTCTTCGCCAACATGCTCGCCGGGCACATCCTCCTCGTCACCTTCGCCCTGCTGACCGAGGCGTTGGTCACGGCGAAGACGAAGGCCCTGATCCCGGTCGGCGTCCTGCCGATGTTCATGTTGATCTTCCTCACCGCGTTCGAGGTCCTCGTCGGACTGCTTCAGGCGTACATCTTCACGATCCTCGCCGCGGTCTACCTGAGCACGTCGATGGCCCACGCCGACGAGGCCCACTGAGCCCCGCCGGATCCCCGATCTCCCACCTACCCGAAGCACCAGGAGAAACCAGCACATGGAAGCGTTCGCCCACCTCGCCGCCGCCGCCGCCAGCGGACTGACCGGCGACGAAGCCAAGAAGGCCGCCGCAGCCGGGTCCGCCGGGTTCGCCTATGGCCTCGCCGCGATCGGCCCAGGCCTCGGCATCGGCTACATCGTCGGCAAGTCGGTCGAAGCGATGGCCCGCCAGCCGGAGGCCGCGGGCATGGTCCGCACGACGATGTTCCTCGGCATCGCCTTCACCGAGGCGCTCGCCCTGATCGGCTTCGTGGTCTTCATCCTGATCGGCCTCTGACCGGGCCCGTGCCCGTGTCCGAACCGTCCGATCCATCCCCACCAAGGAGCTGACGTGCTGACTGCCGTCATCACCCACACGGGTGAGGTGTTCCGAGCCGAGATCGTCACGCCCCGCGCCGCGCAAGGCACTGCGGTCGAGGTCGATCCGGGTCCGAGCCCGATCGCTGCCGAGCCGAAGGAACTGCTGTGGGGCGCGGGGGCGTTCGTCGTCTTCCTCGCCCTGATGCGTCTCTACCTGTACCCGCGCCTGAAGAAGGGGACCGACGCCCGCCAGGCGTTGATCCGCTCCGGCCATGACACCGCCGAGAGGTTGCGTGCCGACGCCCAGGCCGAGGTCGCCACCTACCGTGCTCAGGTCGCCGAGCTGAAGGCCGAAGCAGCGGCACGGGTCGACCTTGCTCGCCAGCAGTTGGAGACGGAGCGCACCAGCGCCCTCGCCGCGGCCAACGCGGAGATCGCTGCCAAGCGCAGCGCCGCCGCGGAGCAGGCCGCCGCGGCGCGTGCCGCGGTCAACGATCAGATCGCGGCAGCGGTCACGACCGTCGCCGGACGGGCGACGGTGCTCGCGATCGGGCGCACCCCCGGACACGACGCGGTCCGCCGTGCCGTCGACGGCGTGCTCGGAGTGGGGGTGGGCGGATGAACGCCGTGCTCCAGGCGGCGATCCGCCTTGCCGAAAAGACGCCGCACACCGACTCTAAGGGGATCACCACCCACAGCTGGATCTGGCCGGAGGCTTCCGAGCTGATCTACGGGACGATCTCCTCGGTGATCGTCTTCTACCTCCTGTACAAGTTCGGCCTGCCGCCGGCGCGCAAGGCGATGGCCCAGCGCACGGAGCGGATCCAAAAGGAGCTCGACGCCTCCGCGGCGGCGAGGTCCGCGGCCGAGACCGAAGCGGCCGACATCCGCCGGGCCAAGGGTGACATCGAAGGCGAGCGGGCCCGGCTCCTGGCCGATGCCGACCTGCAGGCCGAGCAGCTCCTCGCCGACGGCCGCCAGCGGCTCGCCGTCGAGATCGCCGAGCTGCACGCCCGGGCCGAGACGGAGATCGGTCAGCTCGCCGCCCGCTCCGGCGACGAACTGCGCGCCGAGATCTCCCGCCTGTCCGTCGCGGCCACGGAGAAGCTCGTTACCGACCACCTCGACGATGCGACGCGCAACGATCTCGTCGAGGCGTTCATCGCCAAGGTCGGTGCGTCGTGACCCTCGTGGCAGCAGAGGCGCCGAGCACGGTAGGTGAGCCGCAGATGAAGGCAGGTGGATCGTGAGCGACGCACGCATCGAGGGGTACGCCAAGGCACTGTTCGAGGTCGCCCGCGCCGAGGGCACCCTCGACGAGGTCGAAGACGAGTTGTTCCGCTTCGCGCGCACGTTGGAAGGGTCCGATCTGCTGCGGGAGAAGCTGACCGACGAGCTCATCCCTGCGATCCGCCGCCAGGGGATCGTCGAGGATCTGCTCGGCGGCAAGGCGACCCCGACCACCGTCCAACTCGTCTCGATGGTCGTCGGCTCCGGCCGCGGCCGCGACCTGCCGGCGATCATCGACCGGCTCGTCCAGCGGGCGACCAGCGCCAAGGGCCTGGAAGTCGCCGAGATCCGTTCGGCGATCCCGCTCAGCGACGACCAGCAGACCCGCCTTGCTGCCGCGCTCGCCAACGCGACCGGCAAGCAGGTCAGCCTGAAGGTGGTGATCGACCCCTCCGTGCTCGGCGGGATCGTCGCCACCGTCGGCGACGCCGTCATCGACGGCAGCGTCCGTACCCGACTCGACCACCTGACGTCCCGGCTCTAGGGAGACACCGCAACCATGGCTGAGCTGACCCTTTCCGCGGCCGACATCGCCGCCGCGCTGACCAGAAACCTGGAGGACTACGAGTCCTCCCTCGAGGCCCGTACCGTCGGCCGGGTGATCGAGGTCGGCGACGGCATTGCCCGCGTCTCGGGCCTTCCCGACTGCGGCGTGAACGAGCTGCTCGAGTTCGCCGACGGCACCGTCGGCCTGGCCCTGAACCTCGACGAGGAGTCGATCGGTGCGGTCGTCCTCGGCGAGGCGTCGCACATCGAAGAAGGTCAGCCGGTGCAGGCGACGGGACGGATCCTGTCGGTCTCGGTCGGTGACGGGGTCCTCGGCCGGGTCGTCAACGCGCTCGGTCAGCCGATCGACGGCAGAGGCCCGCTGACCGGGGTCCAACCGCGTCGCGTGGAGATCCAGGCGCCGGGGATCATGGGCCGCAAGCCCGTGCACGAACCGTTGCAGACCGGGATCAAGGCGATCGACGCGATGACCCCGATCGGGCGGGGGCAGCGCGAGCTGATCATCGGTGACCGCAAGACCGGCAAGACGACCGTCGCCGTCGACACGATCCTGAACCAGAAGGGTCAGGGCGTGAAGTGCATCTACGTCGCCATCGGGCA
>CAZQEJ010000110.1:0-10789 GCA_964592165.1 uncultured Ilumatobacteraceae bacterium
AGTACACGACGCAGCCGAGATGGGTGCACTTCTGGCTGAAGCCGACGACCTCCGTCGGCGACAGCCGCAGGAGAACGGCGGGGTCGTCGGGGCCCGGGTAGCGGAACAGGAACGTGGAGCCCACCGCGACCTGGGCGGCGGCGACGATCGGGCGCGGCTCGCCGGTGTTGATCTTGCGCAGCTGGGTCCAGATCGCCAACCCGGCGTTCGCCGCGGCGAGCGTTCCTGCGGCGGCGACGAGGTAGCGAGCGAACTCCCGCCGGGTGACCTCTTCCTCCGCAGCGGCCTCGTAGGGGAAGTCCCGCCGCCACGGCGGAGGCAGCGGCACCCCTTCGATCTCGTCGCTCATCACTGCGCTCCTTCGTCGAGGCCGAACGGATCGTCGAGCCAACTGCTGCGCACCTCACCGAGAACGTCGAGCGGCCCGGCGAGGGCGTCGTCGACGACGGTGTAAACCTTGGTCCGCACGTGTGCCTGGCCGAAAGCGAAGTCACGCAGCAGCGAGCCGCGGCGGCTGGCGGTGAACTGCTCCATCGTCCCGTACCACAGCGCTTCGCTCGGGCAGACCGAGGCACACATCGGCGCGTAGCCCTCCGAGGTGCGGTCCAGGCACATGTCGCACTTCATCATCTGGTCGATCTCGGCGACGTACTTGGGTACGCCGAACGGGCAGGCGAGCACGCAGTTCGAGCATCCGATGCAGCGCGGCTTGAGCGCGGACTGGACGACGCCGTTCTCGTTCTGCTTGATCGCGTCGGCGGGGCAGACCTGGGCACAGGTCGGGTCCTCGCAGTGCATGCAGACCATCGGCACGGTCTGTGTCGTCGCCGCCCGGTCGACGCGGTCGAGGTGGATCAGCGACCGGCCGCGGTGCGTGCCGCATTCGGCGCAGGCCTGGACGCACGCTTCGCAGCCGATGCACCGGCTCTGGTCGACGACGAACACGGGTTGGTCGTCGAGCCCGAAGTGGCCGGCGTTCACGGGCGGCCCCCGTACAGCGCGGTGTCCCGCTCGTCGACAGTGGTCCGGCGCCCCGCAGCCCGCTCGACGCGCACTGCGGCGACCTTGAACTCGGGCATCGCCGAGAGCGGGTCGACGGCGCGGATCGTCAGCTGGTTGGCCGCCTTGGCGCCCGGCCAGTGGTAGGGGATGAACACCGTGTCCGGGCGGATCGTGGCGACGACCTTGGCCGGCACGGTGATCGATCCCCGTCGAGACGTGACGGTGACGAGGTCGCCTTCGGCGATCCCCAGGCGTTCGGCGAGCTGCGGGTGGATCTCGCACAGCGGTTCGGGATATTGGGCGACGAGGGCTGCGATCCGCCGGGTCTGGGTCCCGGACAGGTACTGGGACACGACCCGCCCGGTGGTCAGCAGGATCGGGTACTCCTCGTCGACGCTCTCCGCCGAGAGCCGGTAGGGCACGCCGTGGAAGCGGGCCTTGCCGTCGGGGTGGGCGAACCGCCCGCCCTCGTACAGGCGCGGCGTGCCCGGGTGACCGACCTCCGGCACGGGCCAGAACAGGCCCATCTCGTCCTCGATCCGCTGCCAGGTGGCCCCCGTGTAGTCGGCCGTGCCCCCCGAGCTCGCCCGGCACAGCTCGGCGAAGATCTCCTCGGTGTTCGCGTAGGGGAAGTAGTGGCCCTTGCCCAGGCGGGCGGCGATGTCGACGAGGATCTCCCAGTCCCGGCGCGCTTCGCCGGGCGGGGTCACCGCGGCGTTGATCTTGATGATCCGCCCCTCCCCCGACGTCGAGGTGCCCTCGTCTTCCTCGTGCAGCGACCCGGGCAGGACGACATCGGCGTGCTGGCCGGTCTCCGACAAGAAGAAATCGATCGCCGCGTAGAACTCGAGCTTGTCCAACGCTTCGCGGGTGAACGCGGTGTCCGGAGCAGAGACCAGCGGGTTGAAACAGATCGAGAGCAGCCCCTTGATCCGCCCGTCGTGGATCGCCTCGATCAAGGCCTGGGCGGGGAGGCCCTTGCCGGGCATCTCCGCCTCGTCGCAGCCCCACACCGCGGCGACCGCGGCGCGGTGCTCGGGATTGGTGATGTCCCGGTTGCCGGGGAGCTGGTCGCACTTGTGCCCGTGCTCCCGACCGCCTTGGCCGTTGCCCTGGCCGGTGATCGTCGACACGCCACAGCCCGGCTTGCCGAACTTCCCGGTCGCCAGTCCGAGGTTGATCGCCGCGAGCACGTTGTCGACGCCCTTGGTGTGCTGCTCGATCCCCCGGGCGTGGAGGAGCATCCCGGTCGCCGACGTCCCCCACCACTCGGCGGCCTGTTCGATGCGCGCCGCGGGCACACCGGTGATCTGCGCCGCCCAGCGCGGCGTCATCTCGGCGACCGCCGCCGCGGCGTCGTCGAAGTTCATCGTGTGGGCGGCGATGAACTCGTGGTCGAGCCAGTCGTGGGCGATCAGCTCGTGGAGCACGGCGCCGAACAGTGCCGAGTCGGTCCCCGGGCGCACCGGGAGGAAAAGGTCGGCGGTGCGCGCCAGGGGCACGACGCGCGGGTCCTGGACGATCAGCTTCGCTCCCCGGTCACGCGCCCGCCACACGTAGCCGGTGGTGATCGGGAACGTCTCGGCGACGTTCGATCCGGCGATCCAGACCACATCGGCGAGGGGGATGTCGCTCCACGGGTTCGACGCCCGGTCGATCCCCAACGCCTTCTTGTTCCCCGTCCCCGCCGAGACCATGCAGAACCGGCCGTTGTAGTCGAGGTTTGCCGTGTGCAGGGCGAGGCGGGCGAACTTGCCGATCAGGTAGCTCTTCTCGTTGGTCAGCGAGACGCCGGAGAGCATGGCGAACGCGTCGTCGCCGTACGTGCCCTGGATCCGGCGGATCTCGCCGACGACCCGCTCCAGGGCCTGGTCCCAGGAGATCCGGCGGAACCCGCCGGGGGACGATTCGTCGCGCTCCATCGGGTGCAGCAGGCGGTCGGGGTGGCTGCCCTGCAAGTAGCGCTTGACGCCCTTCGGGCACAGCCGCCCCTCGTTGAAGGGGAACTCGTACCACGGCTCGAAGCCGACCACCGCGTTGTCCCGCACCTTGAGCTTGATCCCGCACTGCTGGCCGCAGAAGCAGCAGTGCGTGTTGACCACCTTGTCGATCTCCAGCCCGGCATCCCAGCCGCCGGGGGGAGCCTCGTTGAGGTGCGGCCCGTAGCGCTCGATCAGCTCCTCGTCGCTCACCGGTCGTCGTGCCATCAGCCGAACCCTCCGACGCGTGCCGACTGGGCGAGGGTCACCTGGGCCCGGCGGCACCGCGGGCAGGTGTCCTGGTAGTTGCCACCGCCGTCGATCGAGTAGTCGAACCCGACCTGGGGGAGGACGGCCTTCAGGTCGGCGATCTGCTGGGCGCTGGCGAACGGCTCGCCGCAGCGCCGGCAGTGGGCGGCCTCTCCCTCCGCGTTGGCCCGCTTGTAGTAGGCCACACCGAGGTTCCCCGGCCGCTGGAAGATGTGGAACAGCTTGCCGAAGGGGATGTACATCAGCCCGAGGATCACGGTCAGGGCGTGGATCGTGTTCAGCGCCGAGTAGAAGTGCCCTTCCAACCACAGGCTGGATACGGTCAGGAGCAGCCCGGAGACGGACACGGCGAACAGCCCGGCCAGGGCGAGGAAGTCACCGGAGCGCTCCACCGCCATCGCCCCCGGATCACGCAGCCGCCGGCGCAGGAAGATGAACACCCCACCGAGGACGAGCACGGCGGAGATGTCCAGGGCGTGGAACATCAGCCAGCCGAAGATGCTCTCGGCGTCGAACCTGACGGTGCCCACGCTGGCGACGTAGACCTCGTAGCGCCTGGCCTGTTGCCCGACGCTCTCGAAGTGGAGCAGCCCGAGGGTCAGCGGGATCGTCACCAGGCCCGCGAGGATGCATCCCCAGAACACGAGCTGGTGGGCGAACCAACGTGCCCACGACCGCCGCCGGATGAACCCCTGGGTGAGCAGTTGGGTGGCGACAAGCGACGGCAGGGCGGCCGCGTTGCGCGCCTTGTGCTGGCGGAACGCGTCCCAGCCGCGGCGGTTGAGCATCGCCGTCGGCGGGCGGCGGAGCCACACCGTGTAGCGGTAGACGATCCCGAACACGGCGAAGATCACGCCGAACAGGTAGCCGACGAGCGCCGCGTCGAACCACACGAGCCGGTCGCTGCCGACGAACGTGAGGGCGATGACGACAGCCACAGCGACGACACCCCACGCGACGCCCGTGCGCTCCAGGCGGTTCGGACCGGCGGCCATGGGCGCAACGTAGCGGACCGCACCGCACCACCGGCAGCGACAGGTGGCACTCGCTCCGGGCATCACCGCGAATCACCAGGAACCACCGAAAACGTCGTTGCTCTATACCCCGTCGGGGTATACAGTGTGCTCTGTAGATAGATACCCCCCACGGGTACTTAGCAGAGGAGCACGCCGATGACCACGACCGAGTACCAGGTGACCGGAATGTCCTGCGGGCACTGCGAGGCAGCTGTGCGCGAAGAGGTCGGCAAGCTCCCCGGCGTGCAGAAGATCGACGTCAGCGCGGCGACGGGCAGCCTCGTCGTCACCTCCGCGGCCGATCTCGACGACGCGGCCGTGCTCGCGGCGGTCGACGAGGCCGGCTACTCCGCCGTGCGCGCGAGATGAACACCGGCACCCGGCTCGCCGCCTACGGCGGTGTGCTCGCCGTCGTGTTCGGTGGCGGCCTGGCCCTCGGCCACGTCGCCGTCCCCGATTCGGCCGTCCAGTCGTGGAAAGCGCGGGCCGCGGCCCACCACGCCGAGGCGACCACGACATCGGTGCCGGGCGAGCGCACCCCGGCTGGCGGGCCGGCCTCTCCGACCCACGACCACACCCCTTCCACCACCGAGAACTGAGCGGACGAGCAGACGACGATGAGCGGACCGACCACCGAGACCGAAGCCCCCCCGACGAGCATCGAGCTGGACATCGGCGGGATGACCTGCGCGTCGTGCGCGGCGCGGATCGAGAAGAAGCTGAACAAGCTGGATGGGATCAGCGCCAGCGTCAACTACGCGACGGAGAAGGCGACGGTCAGCGTTCCCGCCGGGTACGACACCGGGGTGCTGATCGCCGAGGTGGCCAAGGCGGGCTACAGCGCGGCGCTGCCTCCGGCGGCACGCCCGGCGAGCGGCTCGACCGGCCCGGACGACGAGCCCGCCGACCGCGAGCTCGCCGCGCTGCGCACCCGGCTGGTCGGCTCGATCGTCCTGTCCGTCCCCGTGATCGCGATGGCGATGATCCCCCCGCTGCAGTTCGAGCACTGGCAGTGGGCCTCACTGTGCCTCGCCGCCCCCGTCGTCGTCTGGGCCGCGTTCCCCTTCCACAAGGCGGCCTGGACGAACCTCCGCCACGGAGCAGCGACGATGGACACGCTGATCTCCGTCGGCACGCTCGCCGCCTTCGCCTGGTCGTTGTACGCCTTGTTCTTCGGCACGGCGGGTGACCCGGGGATGCGCCACCCGTTCGAGCTGACCGTCGCCCCCAGCGACGGGAAGGCGAACATCTACCTCGAGGCCGCGGCGGGAGTGACGATGTTCATCCTTGCCGGGCGGTACTTCGAGAAGCGCTCCAAGCGCCAGGCCGGAGCGGCGCTGCGTGCCCTGCTCGAGCTCGGGGCGAAGGACGTCGCCGTGCTGCGCGACGGGGTGGAGTCGATGATCCCGATCGAGCAGCTCGCCGTCGGCGACACGTTCGTCGTCCGCCCCGGGGAGAAGGTCGCCACCGACGGCGTCGTCGTCAGCGGGAGCTCGGCGATCGACGCCTCGATGCTCACCGGGGAGTCCGTCCCGGTCGAGGTCGGCGCCGGCGACGCGGTCACCGGGGCGACGGTCAACGCCGGCGGGCGACTCGTCGTACGCGCCACCCGGGTCGGGACCGACACCCAGCTCGCCCAGATGGCCAAGCTGGTCACCGAGGCCCAGTCAGGCAAGGCCGAGGTGCAACGCCTCGCCGACCGCGTCGCCGGGGTGTTCGTCCCGATCGTGATCGCGATCTCGGTCGGCACGCTCGGCGTGTGGCTCGGCGCCGGATTCCCCGTCTCCGCCGCGTTCACCGCTGCGGTCGCTGTGCTGATCATCGCCTGCCCCTGCGCGCTGGGGTTGGCCACCCCGACCGCGCTGCTCGTCGGCACGGGGCGAGGTGCCCAGCTGGGCATCCTGATCAAGGGCCCGGAGGTGCTCGAGTCGACCCGCCGGATCGACACGATCGTGCTCGACAAGACCGGCACGGTGACGGCGGGGAGGATGACCCTCGTCGAGGTCCATCCGGCTGCCGGTGTAGAGCGCGCCGAGTTGCTCCGTCTCGCCGGAGCGTTGGAGGACGCCTCCGAGCACCCGATCGCCCAGGCGATCGCCAAGGCCGCAGTCGACGAACTGGGCATCGTCCTGCCCACCGTGGAGAGCTTCGCCAACATCGAAGGTCGGGGTGTGCAGGGCGTCGTCAACGGCCACGCCGTTCTCGCCGGGCGGGAATCGTTGCTCGCCGAGTGGTCGCAGCACCTCCCCGCCGAGCTCACCGCAGCCAAGCAGCGCGCCGAGGCCCAGGGCCGCACGGCGATCGCCGTCGGCTGGGACGGCGAGGCGCGCGGCGTGCTCGTCGTCGCCGACTCGGTCAAGCCGACGAGCGCGGTGGCGGTGGCCATGTTGCGCGACCTCGGGCTGAGCCCGGTGTTGCTCACGGGTGACAACGCGGCGACGGCCGCCCAGATCGCCACCGAGGTGGGGATCGAGGAGGTCATCGCCGAGGTCCTCCCCGCCGAGAAGGTCGACGTCGTCGCCCGCCTGCAACGGGAAGGGAAGGTCGTGGCGATGGTCGGCGACGGCGTCAACGACGCCCCCGCCCTGCCCCAGCCCGACCTCCGCCTGGCGATCGGCACCGGGACCGACGTGGCGATCGAGGCCTCCGACCTGACCCTCGTCAGCGGCGACCTGCGGGTCGCGGCCGACGCGATCCGCCTCTCCCGGGCGACGTTGCGCACGATCAAGGGCAACCTGTTCTGGGCGTTCGCCTACAACGTGGCGGCGGTCCCCCTCGCCGCCTTCGGGTTGCTCAACCCGATGATCGCCGGTGCGGCGATGGCCTTCTCCAGCGTGTTCGTCGTCTCCAACAGCCTCCGCCTGCGCTCGTTCCGGAGTGCGGCGGACCCGAGCGGGACGGGAACCCGGCGATGAGCGCCACTGCATCGCCCGGGCACGGCTACATCGCCGACAAGGATCGCTACCTCGCCCGCCTCAAGCGGATCGAGGGGCAGGTGCGTGGTGTCCAGCGGATGGTCGAGGACGACCGCTACTGCATCGACATCCTCACCCAGATCAGCGCGGTCACCGCGGCGCTGGAGAACGTCGCCCTCGGGTTGCTCGACGATCACCTCCGGCACTGCGTGGCCGACGCGGCGCGCCGCGGCGGCGAAGAAGCCGAGCACAAGCTCGCCGAAGCATCGGCGGCGATCGCCCGCTTCGTCAGGTCCTGACCGGCTGGATGAGCTGGGAGCTGAGCGCCGCAGCGAACACCCCGCTCGCGTCGCTGAGCGTTGCGATGGAGAAGCCCCGGGCAACGGAATGATCGAAGCGGGTGTCACCGGTGATCCCGATCCACTCTCCGACCGGCTGGCGGAGGAACTGGCCGGTGACGTCGGGATTGATCGTCGTCGCCACGGACGGGTTGATGTCCGCCCCGATGCAGTTGGTGAAGTCGACGCCGATGGTCTGGATCGATGTCGCCCGGATCGGTTCGCCGGCGACGACGGGCGTGGTCAGGCGCAGCCAGTAGGCCCACCGTCCTTCGTGTCCGGCGGCCACGCGCCGCAGTTCGACGGCACGCATCATCGCCGGACCCTGGGGATGGACAAGGCGTGGCACGGAGTCCGGTGGCGGCAGCGCGGCGGCGGGATCCTCGCCGGTGGAGGAGGCCGGCATGCCCGGCACGCCGCGCAGGTCGGCGTCACGCAGGCGGAGCACTCGGGCGCGCACGTGCTCGCTGTCCCCGGCGGTCACGACGAGGTCGACGACCTGCAGCTTCTTTCCCTCGCGCACCGTGCTCACGGCGATCGTCAACAACTTGCCGATCGGCACCGGGCGGACGAGGTCGACGCTGATCCGGGCGAGGGACATCGGCACGAGCGTCGGGACGTCTTCGAGCACGTGGCCGAACAGGGCGAGCACCGCGACACCAGTCTGTGATCCGGGATCCCACGCTCCTTGGGAGAGGATCGTGCCGACGTACCCGCCCCGGTCGGCGACGTACAGCGACTCGGCTTCGCTCACCGTCCGCACCTCGTACCCATCCGGGCAACTGTTGGGCATCACGTCGACCCCGGTCAAACTCGCCCGGCAGGCCTGCACTCCCTACGGGCTGAGCAGCAGGTGGCGAGGGATCCGCCGGCGCAGGACGAGAGATCCGCCAACGCCGGCGAGCGACACGGCGAAGGGGATCGCCCACACGGCGACCAAGGAGTGTTCCATGACGACCCCGCCGAGCGCGTTGGCCAGGCCCATGCACCCCTGGAAGACCAACGTCGCCAGCCCGTAGTAGCGCCCGACGAGTGCCGACGGGGCAAGGTCGGCGGTCAACGGCTGGCGGACCGCACCGAGCAGCGCCTCACCGAACCCGCCGAGCACCTGGGACAGCACGAGGGCAGCGACGAGCACCCCCGGACCGGAGCGCGTCGTCGCCAGGAGCAGGGCGAAGGCGAGGGCGAACCAGGCGTCCATCACCGCCAGGCAGCGCATCCGGTCGCGGCCGGAGACGAGACGCAAGGTGGGAACCTGGGCCACGGTGACGGTGACCGCACCAGCGGCGAACAACGCCCCGATCGTCGCTTTGGACACCCCACGCTGGGACGCGTATGCAGGAGTGAAGGCCCATAGGAAGCCGAAGCCGAGAGCGATGGCGACGTCGCTGACGAGGAGGTTGAGGAAGAATCGGTCGGCAAAGATCGTGCGGAAGCCAGCCGGTTCCCCGGGACGGCGATGAGTCATGCCGACCCTCCCGGAGGGCATCGCCGTGAGAACGCCGAGGAACACGACGTAGGTCGTCACGTTCAGGCCGAACAGGACGCGGAACGAGGCCAGTGAACCGTCGCGTACGACGAAGCCGCCGACCAGCCCGCCGAGCGCAGCGCCGAGGTTCAGCGCGGTGCGCTGGAACGCGGACACCGCCGGGCGCATCTCCGCGGTGACGATCAGCGCGAGCAGCGCGGACTGCGCGGGGTACCACAACGCGGTGCCGATCCCGAGGAGCACCGAGACGGCCAGAGCCGCACCGAAGGAAGCGACGAACGCGTAGGACACGCCGGCCGCGATCGACACGACACAGCCGATCGCCAGGGTCCGCCGGGCACCGAACCGGTCGGACATCCACCCCGCCGAAGGGGTCAGCCCGACGATCGTCAGGCTCTCCGCGGCGACCGCCGCGCCGGCCTGGCCGAGGGAGAGGCCGCGGACCTCGTGGAAGTAGATCAAGACGAACCCGAACAACGCCCCCGATCCGAGCATGTTGACGACGGTGGCGAGGAAGAACAAGCGCAGCGGGCGGCTCAACGAGGTGAACCGAGCAGCGGGCACGGGGACCGACACTAAGCGGGGAGCCCGAGAGGGGGCGTGCACATTTCACGGCCGGACGCGTCCCGTCATGGCCGCGGTACCGCCAGACTGAGGCGCGATGGGCGACGAGGCGGCAGACCACCTGGAGATCGACCGCGCCGCGCCCGTTCGCCGGATCGCTCTCGACGAGCACTCCTGGATCGATCTCACCGAAGGGTTCGCCCGCAACCCGGCGAGCACCTTCGAGCGGGTCTGCGCACTCACACCGTGGGAGCAGGCCGAGGTCCTCCGTTACGATCATTACGTTCCCGAGCAACGCCTGGGGGCGATGATCACCTCCGACGGCGATCCCCTCCTGCGCCAGACGGAACTGCACCTCCAGTCCGTCTACCGGCGCCCGTTGAGCGGTGTCGGTGCCCTGCTCTACCGCGATGGGGACGACTTCCAGGGCCTGCACAGCGATCGCCAGTTGCGCTGGCTCGACGACACGCTGATCGCGATCGTCGTCCTCGGGGCGCGGCGCCCGTTCGTCGTCCGCCGCCGCAAGCCACTCGCCGAGGTCACCGAACGGGTCCCCGCGGGGAGCGATCCGGACGATCTCGTCCTCTCCCCCGGCCACGGCGACCTGCTCGTGATGGGTGGGGCGAACCAGCGCGACTGGTTGCACGGGATCCCCAAGGCCGACACCGCCGAGTCGCGCATCTCTCTCACGTGGCGCTGGACCAGCCGTCGCGGCCGGCCGGACACGAACCCGACCTACTACGACGGGCGCCAGTACAGCGACGCGCCCCGCCTCCCCGGCTCGCGCATCCGCCCCCACTGACCTGCCCCAGCAGCCCACCCCGCACCCGTCTGGTCGTCCCGAACGGTTGCCGGGCACCGTCGCCGACTGGCAGAACCGGGTGGAGGGACCGCGACGGCCAGCCGGCGAGGCTCAACTGCCGAACTCGGCGGCGAGCGCGTCGATCAGAGCGCGCTGGGCGCCCGCTTCGGGGCCGGCCATCGGGCGGTGGGCTCGCACGGTGGCCAGCGCAGCCACGGGGTCGAGGCCGAGGGTGATCAGCACGGCGACCGCCGTCGTGCCCGCCCGCCCGATCCCCGCCCCGCAGTGGACGAGGAGCGCCTCCCCACCCTCCACGCGGGTGCGCAACTCGTCGAAGAGGACGCTCGCCACGGCCAGCGGCGGGTAGTGCAGATCAGGGATGGGGAACCACACGGCCCGCCCGGCCGCGACGGC
>CAZQEJ010000111.1:0-5717 GCA_964592165.1 uncultured Ilumatobacteraceae bacterium
CAGGCCGAGGAGGAGGACGAAGACGAACACACTCATCTCGACCAGGCCGAACCCTGCATAACGTTCGAGCTGGGTGGCCCAGGGGAAGATGAACACCGCCTCGACGTCGAACACGACGAACAGCAGAGCGAACACGTAGTAGCGGATCTGGCTCTGCGACCATCCCGTCCGCGTCGGGTCGACACCGCTCTCGTAGGTCATCATCTTCTGCGGCGTGGGGCGTTCCGGGCGGATCAGCGCCCCGATCCCGAGCAGCAGCGCGGCCAGCAACACACCCGCCGCACCGAAGAAGGCGACCGTCAGGTAGCTGCGGAGGAAGTCGGACATCGGCACGGGACGCTACTACTCGCCGTCTTTGACGCCACAAACGGTCGTCCTCCGCCGGGTACGCCGATCAGGCGCGCATCTGCTCGGCAAGGTAGGCGGTCTCGCCGAGCTGGGCGATCAGCCCGAGCTGGGTCTCCAACCAGTCGGCGTGCTCCTCCTCGCCGACGAGGATCGCCTCGAGCAGGTGACGGGTGGTGTTGTCCCCCGCCGCGACGCACGTGGCGATCCCGTCGTTGAGCCGCGTGACCGCCCGGTACTCGAGCTGCAGGTCGCTCTCGAACTGCTCCTTCACCGTCTCCCCGACGTGCAGCGAGGACAGCCGCTGGAGGTTGGGCACCCCGTCGAGGAACAAGATCCGCTCGATCAACTGCTCGGCGTGCTTCATCTCGTCGATCGACTCCGCCCGGCTGATCGCGGCGAGGGCCGCGAAGCCCCAGTTGTCGCACATCTTGGCGTGGATGAAGTACTGGTTGATCGCGGTCAACTCGGCGGTGAGCACCTCGTTGAGCAGTTCGATGACAGCAGGGTCGCCTTGCACGGGGCGAGCGTACCCGTCTCAGCCGGCCCCGGCGGGGACGAGCACCCGGCCGGCGCCGAGCAGCTCACGGATCGTCGGGCGACACCCCCCGCACACCGTTCCCGCCCCACAGGCCCTCCCGACGTCGTCGACGCTCGAAGCCCCCGCTTCGATCGCGGCGCGGATGACCTTGTCGCTGACAGCCCGGCAGGAGCACACGATCACGAGGTGTTAGGTTAGCTTGTCAACATCCGTAGGGGAAGCCCATCCTTCTCGCTCCCCCTCGGCCCGGCCGCCCCTCGTCGATCCTGCTCAACCGGCACCGGTGACGAACTCGGCGGAGCGTTCCGTGGCGACGCAGTCGGTCGTCGCTGGGCTGGTCACGGTGATCGTGCCGCTCAGTCCGGCCGCGATCAGGGCAGCCTCACCGGGACCGGGCAGGGCGCCGCTGGGCTGCACGCGCAGCTCGACCGTCGTCGGGTTCGGCACGCCGTTACAGGTGTTGCTCACGGTGTCGGCCATCGCCCCACTGCCGCTCCAGGCCGGACCGTCGCGCCCGAGGGTGACGTCACCGAACCACGAGCTGCTCGCCACGTACCCGGCAGCGGTCGTCCCGCTGATCGTCAGATCGGGCGGGAAGTTGGCGGCCACGCACGTTGCTGCCGGATCACTGAAACCGGTGCAGCGCTCGGCAACGGCTGTGTTCGCCAGCGCGTACGTTCCGGCCATCTCGGAACCGGCGATCGCCTCGGCCGACACGGGGAAGAGCGCGGCCAGCCGCTCGTAGCGCGTGACCAGCGCGGCGAGCTGATCGTTGGCCGCGTCGAGGCTCGCCTGAGTCGCGGCCGCGTCTTGGTCCGCCGCGCTCCGCTCACGGCGCGCCGCATCGAGCTGCGCGGCCTGCTCGTCGGAAGCGGCGCGCAGCTCGCCGACGCGATCGGCGAGGCCGGCCGCGTCGGCGCGCGCCGTGGCCAACTCCCGGCGCGTGTCCCCGACCCGCGACCGTTCGACGATCGCCCAGCCCACCGCACCGGCGGTGCTCACCCCGAGGGCGACGATCACCGCCACCGCCGACGCAGCCCACCCACGCCGCTCGCGGGGCTCCGCCGGCTGATCGTCGAAGATCACCGGCGCGACCACGTCCTGGCGCGCCGTGACCTCAGCGGGGCGGGAAGGATCCGCCGCCGGCACACGTCCGACAGGCTGGGTCCGGTCCTCGTCCACGCGTTCATCCTGCCGCACGCCAAGATGGGTGCGGGGGCGCCCGGGCGGGTACGCCCCTCAGCTCTCCAAGACGTACACGGGGGTGTCCCCTTCGTCGGGCAGCCGGCCCAGATCGGCGACGGAGATCGCCGGTGCGGGCCGCGCGACGCGCACCGATTCCGCAGTGGGAGGGGCGAGATCGACATGGAGCACCGCGCCGGGGTCGACCCCGGCGTCGCTGTCGGCCACGTCCGGATCGAGGTTGACGAAGTCGGCCGGGCCGGCGTTGATCCCCTCCAGGCGCTGGACCATCGCGTTGGACGACGAGGCAACGTTCGTCAGGGCCTGGATGAGCACGTCCCGACCGCGCAGCAACTCGCGCATCTGGGTGCTCGCCAGGTCACGACGGCGGGCCAGCCCGCCGAGCACCACCCGGCGTTGTTCGTTGGCCTCGACGATCAGTTGCCGGGCTTCCTCGCCCGCGGCCCGGCGCTCCCGGTTGACCTCGTCGATCGCGTCGTCACGGATCCGCTGGGCATCGCCCTCGGCCTCGGCGACGATCTCCTCGGCGCGCTCCTCGGCGCGGCGGATGATCCCTCCGCTCGTCTCCCGCGCCGCCTCCAGCAGGCGGGTCGTCTCCGAACCGAGGTACTGGGCGAGGGACGTGTCGTCGATCTCTTCCGGCGAGCGAGCGCTGCGCACCCGGGCGCGCAGGTCCTGGTTCTCCAGGCTCAGGCGTTGCAACTCGGAACTGACGGCGCGGGCGAAGGCCTGGACCTCGACGGGGTCGTAGCCACGGCGAACGAGTTGGAACGAGGCGCCGGCCACGGCCGACGAGGTCGCCGGATCGAGCAGGGAGTCGCTTCCGTTCATCGTCGCCATCCTTCGATGCCGTCGCTCCCGCCACTATAGGGACACCGGCCTATTGGCATCACGAACAGTGGCGATACGGTCTCGACTCTCCGAACCCAGTCACGCTACGCGGTTGAAATCGTGACCAGGGGTGTCGCAGCCTGACGATCCTCGACGTTCACGCCGAGCGCGGCACAGACCACCGTCGCCCCACTACGGTACGTCGGTGATGGGCATCCCCGTGATCGACGACGAACAGATCGAAGCGGCCGGGCAAGCCGGGCAGGGCGTCGTCAAGCACACCCCGGTGACGACGTCGGCGGCGCTGTCCGAGCTCGTCGGGGGGACGATCGCACTCAAGGCAGAGAACCTCCAACGCACCGGCTCGTTCAAGCTGCGCGGCGCGCTGAGCAAGCTCGCCGCCCTGGGCAGCGCGCGGGACCGGGGGGTGACCGCGGGGAGTGCCGGAAACCACGCCCAGGCGCTGGCCTTCGCCGCCCGGCACTTCGGCGTGCCGTGTGAGATCTTCGTCCCCGCCGGGGCCTCGATCGCCAAGACCGAGGCATGCCGCGGCTACGGGGCGACGGTCGTCCTCGGTGGGGCGTCGCTCGACGACGCGGTCAACGCGGCGCGGGCCCGCTCCACGGAAGCCGGCCTCGCCTTCTGCCACCCCTACGACGACCCGGCGGTCGTCGCCGGGCAGGCCACGCTCGGCCGGGAACTGCTCGCCGACCTGCCCGACGTGCGCCGGGTGATCGTCCCCCTCGGCGGGGGCGGGCTGGCCAGCGGGATCGCCATCGCCGTCAAGCGGCACGACCCGACGATCCGCGTCATCGGGGTGCAGGTCACCGCTTGTGCCCCCTACGCAAACGGGGTCCCGCCGGCGGGAGCGGTGACCACCCTCGCTGACGGGATCGCCGTCAAGCGCCCCGGGGAGCTGACCCGTCCGCTCGTCGAGCACTGGCTCGACGATGTCGTCACCGTCGACGAGGAGGCGGTCGCCGACGCGATGATGCTCCTCCTCGAGCGGGCCAAGCTGTACGTGGAAGGTGCCGGAGCGGTCGGCGCGGCGGCGCTGATGGCCGGGCGGGTGGCCCCCGATCGGCACGGCGTGACCTGCGTCGTGCTGTCCGGGGGGAACGTCGACCTCGGCCTCGTGCCGGGCCTGATCCGCCGCCACGAGACCCACGCCGGACGGCGGCTGATCCTCTTCGCCCGGATCCCCGACCGACCCGGCGGGCTCGCCCACCTGCTCACCTTGTTCGCCGCCGAGGGTGCGAACCTGATCGAGGTCGAGCACGTGCGCGAGGGCGTCGAGCTGAACGTGCGGGAGACCGGGGTGCAGGTCGCCCTCGAGGTCCGCGACCGCGCCCACGGCGCCGCGGTCGTCGCCGCGGCGCGCACCGCGGGCTACGGCGTGGAGGAGACGAACATCGTCTTGCATTCGCTGTAGGTGTCCATCGCCGCCATCGACAGCTCCCGCCCGACGCCGCTCTGCTTGAACCCACCGAACGGGGTGGAGAAGCGCACCGAGGCGTTGCTGTTCACGCTGACCACACCTGCCTCCAGGGCCCGGCCGACGCGCAGGGCCCGCGCCGCGTCACGCGTCCACACCGATCCGGACAGCCCGTAGGAGCTGTCGTTGGCCAGTGTCACCGCCTCGGCCTCGTCGGCGAAGGGGACGACGGCGACGATCGGCCCGAACACCTCCTCTCGGAACAGGCGGTCGCCGGGTCCGACGCCGGCGACGACCGTCGCCGGGAACCAGAACCCGGGGCCGTCCGGCGTCACTCCCTGCCACACCGGCTCGACACCACTGAGGTACGAACCGACCTTGTCCCGGTGCGCGGCACTGACCAACGGACCCATCGCCGTCGAGTCGTCGAGCGGATCACCGGTACGGAACATCGAGGCGACCCCGACGACGAGCTCGGTGAAGCGCTGGGCGACGCTGCACTCGACGAGGATCCGGCTGCGCGCGCAGCAGTCCTGACCGCTGTTGTCGAACACCGAAGCGGGCACCGCGGCCGCTGCTGCCTCCAGGTCTGCGTCGGCGAAGACGATGTTCGCACTCTTCCCCCCGAGCTCCAGGCCGACCCGCTTGACCGATGCGGCGCACCCGGCCATGATCTGCCGGCCGACGGCGGTCGATCCGGTGAACCCGATCTTGCCCACGTGCGGATGCTCGACGAGACGCCAACCCACCTCCGCCCCGGTGCCGACGACGACGTTGAGCACCCCCGGCGGGATCCCCGCGTCGAGGGCCAACTCCCCCAGGCGGATCGTGGTCAACGGAGTCAGCTCGGATGGCTTGATCACCACCGTGTTGCCGCAGGCCAACGCCGGACCGATCTTCCACGAGGCGATCAGCATCGGGAAGTTCCACGGGGTGATCAACCCGACGACACCGATCGGTTCGTGGAACGTCATCGCCACGCCTCCGGCGACGGGGATCGTCGCGCCGAGGTGCTTGTCCACCGCGCCGGCGTAGAAGTGCAAGACGTCGGCGACGGTCGACGCGCACCACCGGCTGTTGGTGATCGGCATCCCCATGTTCGCCGTCTCCAACCGGGCGAGCTCCTCGCCGTGGGCGGCGACCGCATCGGCGAAGCGGCGGATCAGCCGAGCCCGCTCGGTGGGGGCCAGCTCCCGCCAGGCGGGGAGCGCCCCCCGGGCGGCATCGACCGCCGCATCGGCGTCGGCGGCGGTCGCCAACGGTTGGCGCCCGATCAGCTCCTCGGTCGCCGGGTTGATCAGGTCGAGCGTCGCGGCCATCGCCGGGGCACGCTACCGAGCCCGGTCGTGGGCAGCGGACGCC
>CAZQEJ010000111.1:5817-10335 GCA_964592165.1 uncultured Ilumatobacteraceae bacterium
TCGACGCGCTCGTCCTCCACGGCGGGGGCGACGTCGACCCGGCGCGCTACGGGGAGCCGGCCACAGCCGAACAGCTGTACGGGATCGTCGCCGAGCACGACGAGCTCGAGTTCCATCTCGTGACCACTGCGCTGCGCCTCGGGTTGCCGGTCCTGGCGATCTGCCGCGGTCTGCAGGTGCTCAACGTCGCCCTCGGGGGAACGCTCCACCAGGACATCGGCACCGAGAGCCACTGGCGGGTCCTGCACCCCGTGGACGTCGAGCCGGGCAGCATCCTGGCCGGCGCGCTGGGCACGACGCGCCCCGCGGCGTGCCACTCCGTGCACCATCAGAGCCTCAACGCGGTCGCCGCACCGTTGCGCGTCGTCGGGCGTGCCGCCGACGGCACGATCGAAGCGGTCGAGCTGCCGGATTCCCGGTTCGTCGTCGGCGTCCAATGGCACCCAGAGGACACGGCGGCCACCGATCCGGAGCAGCAAGCGCTGTTCGACGCGCTCGTCGCCGCTGCCGGGAGCGGGTAGCCGAGGGGGAGTCAGCGGGCGAGTTGGGGCACCGCGTTGCGTGCCAAGGTGATCAACCAGCCCGGAACGAAACCGACGACGAGGGTGAACACGAGCGCTCCCGTCGCGGCGACCCCTGCCCCCCACGGAACACGCACCCGTTCCAACGGGGGCGAGGGGGGCTCGGCGAGGTACATCGAAACGATGATCCGCAGGTAGAGGAACGCAGCGATCACGGCGGAGATCATCGCGACCAGCGCCAGCGCCCAGCCATGGGCGTCGACGGCGGCGATGATCACCCCGAACTTGGCCACGAAGCCCGACGTCAGCGGAACCCCCGCCTGGGCCAGGAGGAGGATCGTGAGGACGAAGGCGAGCACCGGGCGCTGGCGGGCGAGGCCGTTGTAGTCGTCGAGCACGTGGTGGCTGTCGCCACTCCGCCCGACGAGGGCCACGACGCCGAACGTGCCGAGGGTCAGCACGGCGTAGGCGAGGAAGTAGAACAAGGCCGCGGACGTTCCCCGGGCGGTGCCGGCCTGGACACCGACGAGGATGAACCCGGCGTGGTTGATCGCCGAGTAGGCGAGCATCCGCTTGACGTTCTTCTGCACGACGGCGAGGGCCGCTCCGACGACGAGGGTCAGTGCGGCGATCACCCACAGCGCGGGTTTCCAGTCACTGGCGCGGGCGGCGAGGCCGTAGGTCAGCACCCGGAGGAGGGCGGCGAATGCAGCGACCTTCACCGCCGCGGCCATGTACGCGGTGATCGGTGTCGGTGACCCTTCGTACACGTCAGGCGTCCAGAAGTGGAAGGGGACGGCGGCGACCTTGAACCCGAGCCCGACGATCAGCAGACCGAGGCCGATGAGGAGCAGCGCTTTGCTGTTGCCGAGGACAACGTTGCGATCGAGGTAGGAGAAGATCGAGAGGTCACCGGAGCCCGCCGAGGTGAGCCGGGTCGTCCCCGTCGCCCCGTAGAGGAGGGCGACACCGTAGAGGAACAGAGCGGAGGAGAACCCGCCGAGGATGAAGTACTTCATCCCCGCCTCTTGCGACTCGGCCCTGCGCCGGTTGGATGCGGCGAGGACGTAGAGCGCGATCGACAGCGTCTCCAGGCCGAGGAACATCACGAGCAGGTCGTTGGCCGCGCCCATCACGATCCCACCGATCGCCGACATGAGGAACAGCCCGTAGACCTCGGGACCGTCGTAGCCCTCCCGGCGGAGGTAGTCGTCGGCGAACAGCGACGCACCGACCACGGTCACGCAGATCACGATCGTCACGTAGGTGGAGAACTGGTCGAAGCGGATCGCCCCACCGACGAGATACGCGTCGGTCCCACCGCTGATGCGGTGCCAGACGAACCCGGCGAGGATCGCCGCCGCAGTCGCCACCACGGACGTGGCCACGGCGTAGAAGCTCTTCGGCCAGCGCGCAGTGAGCGCGGCCGCGACGAGCAGGACGAGCCCGCCGCCGAGGAGGACGACGAGTGGGGAGAGGGCGAACCAGTCGATCTTCGGACCGGCGAAGGCTGCAGCCTGGGTGGGCATCAGTTCCCCTCCTCCGTCTGACCGGCGGCGGTCTGACCACCACCGAAGAGCGCCGGTTGGGGTTGGGTGTAGCCGGTGCGTTCCTCGATGTGGGCGATCAGCGCGTTGACGCTCGGCTCGATCCGGTCGAGGAGCGGCTTGGGGTAGATCCCGCAGAAGAGGATCAACCCGACGAGGGGGAGCATCACCAGGCCCTCGCCCCAGGACAACTCGCGGAACGTCTTGTTCTCCTCGTTGGGCACCCCGTGGAAGACGCGTTGGTAGGCCCACAGCAGGTAGACCGCGGCGAAGATCACGCCGCAGCCGGCCGCCACCGCCCACCACCGGGCCGTGAGGAAGGAGCCGATGAGCACGAGGAACTCGCCGACGAAGCCGTTCAGCCCGGGGACCGCGATCGAGGAGAGCATCACGATCGTGAACGCCGCGGCGAAGATCGGGGCGACCGATTGGATGCCGCCCAACTCGGCGATAATCCGCGTGTGCCGTCGCTCGTAGATCATCCCGATGAGCAAGAACAGGGCGCCGGTCGACACGCCATGGTTGAGCATCTGCAACACCCCGCCGGCGATCGACTGGGAGGTGAAGGCGAACACGCCGAGCATGATGAATCCGAGGTGGGCGACCGATGAGTAGGCGACGAGCCGTTTGAGGTCCTTCTGCATCGCCGAGACGATCGCCCCGTAGAGGATGCCGATCACCGCGAGGGTCAAGAACAACGGGCGGAACCAGCGCGCCGCGTCGGGGAACAAGCTGAACCCGAAGCGGAGGAAACCATACGCGCCGATCTTCAACAGGAGGCTGGCAAGGATCACCGAACCGGCTGTCGGTGCTTCGGTGTGCGCGTCGGGCAACCAGGTGTGCACGGGGAACATCGGCACCTTGACGGCGAAGGCGATGGCGAAGGAGGCGAACAACCAGCGCGCCGTCGAACTGGCGAACGTCGCCTTCTCGGTCAACTCGACGAGATCGAAGCTGACGTGCCCGACCGACTTCCGGGCGAGGAACACCGTGGCGATGATCCCGACGAACATGAACACCGAGCCACCCATCGTGAACAGGTAGAACTTCAGCGCGGCGTAGACGTTGCGGCCGTGCCCCCAGCCACCGATGAGGAAGTACATCGGGACCAGGACGAGCTCGAAGAAGACGAAGAACAAGAACAGGTCGAGGGTCACGAACGACCCGAGCACCGCCGTCTCGAGGAGCAGCATCCACGCGGTGTAGGCCTTGTCGTCGTGGTGTGCGGGCGCCCCGAGGAGGGCGATCGGGAAGAGGATCCCGGTGAGCACGACCAAGAACAGCGATATCCCGTCGACGCCGAGGTGCCAGCCGATCCCCCACTGCTCGATCCAGCGGTGGTTGGAGACGAACTGGTAGCCGGCCTCTCCGGTGCGGAACGAGGACAGCATCCACAGGGCCATCGCCCCGGTGGCGACGGAGATCGCGACCCCGACGAGCTTGACGTACTCCGGGCGGCGGTTGGAGAGCAGGGTGACGATGAACGCGCCGATGCCCGGAAGGACGGTCATCACGGTGAGGACGGGGAAGTGGGCGGCGCCGTGCATCACATCACCCCCCGGACGAGGAACCAGCCGAGCAAGACGACGACACCGACCCCGATGCCCAGGGCGTACGTGCGGAGGAACCCGGTCTGCAGCTTGCGCAACAATCCGCCCGAGCCGCGCGCCGTCGCCGCGATCCCGTTCACCGCTCCGTCGACCACGTTGCTGTCGAACCACGCCGCGTCGTTCCAGGCCGCGGTTCCCGGGCCGCCGACGAAGGCGGAAACCGTCGAGTCATAGTGCCAACCCTTGGCGAAGAACGCCGGTTCGACGGCGGGCAGCTTGCGGCGTTGGTAGACGAGCACACCGATGGCGATCCCGGCGAGAGCGATCACCACGGCGATCGCCAAGAGGATCCACTTGATGTCGTCGGCCCCCGCCGACAGGTGGTGCTCGCCGGCTTCGACGACCGGCGCCAGCCAGGACTCGAGGCGCTTCGTCGCGTGGTTGAACGGCAGCTGGATCACTCCCCCGACGAAGGACAGGGCGGCGAGGACGACGAGGGGGAAGAGCATCACCCACGGCGACTCGTGCGGTTTGAAGTCGCCATGTGCGCCGTGCTCTTCGGCATGGGACTCCCAGCGCGCCTCGCCGTAGAAGACCATCACCACCTGGCGGGTCATGTAGTAGGCGGTGAGCAAGGCGGTGACGATCCCCACCGCCCACAGCACCGGGCTCTTATCCCAGGCGTAGAGGAGGATCTCGTCCTTCGACCAGAACCCGGAGAACGGCGGGACGCCGGCAATGGCCAACCAGGCGATGATGAACGTGCCCGCGGTGACAGGCATCAGGGCGCGCAGCTTGCCCATCTTGCGCATGTCCTGCTCGCTGTGCATCCCGTGGATCACCGAGCCGGCACCCATGAACAGCAGAGCCTTGAAGAACGCGTGGGTGACCATGTGGAAG
>CAZQEJ010000112.1:0-2515 GCA_964592165.1 uncultured Ilumatobacteraceae bacterium
AGCGAATGACGACCGAGCGACCGCCAGGGAGCCGGGCGTCGATGGGGCGCACGGCTCTGCCGTGCGGGGGCGCAGCCCCCGGGATGAGATGAGCGAGGAGAAGGTCTACGACGCGATCGTGATCGGTGCGGGCCACAACGGGCTGTGCCTCGCTGCCTACCTCGCCCGCGCCGGACTGCGCACCGCGGTCATCGAACGCCGCCACGAGGAGGGCGGCGGGGCGAACACCGAGGAACCACTGCTGTCGGGCTACCGGTTCAACCTCCACGCCCAGTACATGGAGTTCTTCGACGTCATGCCGATGATCAAGGACTTCGACCTCGAGTCCCTCGGCCTGCGCACCGTGATGCCCGAGGCCCAAGCAGGGATCGCCTTCGCCGACGGGCGTCCACCGATCGTCCTCCACCGACCCGACCTGCTCGACCGCACCCACGCGAGCATCGCCCGCTACTCGAAGGCCGACGCCGACACCTACATCGCCCTCAAGCAGCGGGGCATCGCCCTCGAGGGTCTGCAGGCGGCCACCCTCTACAACCTGCCCCAGGCACCCGACGCCGCCGGGCAGGCGGCGATGATCGAAGCGGTGTGGGGCGAGCTCGGCGTCGGCCCGCACGCCGCGGCGAAGAGCGCCAAGGCGCTGATCGACGAGCTGTTCGAGTCCGACGAGCTGCGCGCCCTGATGTACCGCATCTCCGTCGAGTGGGGCATCCCGACCGACACCGCCGGGATGGGGACGGGCTTCCTCACCTACGTGATGTGGACGGTGGCCAACTGGAAGCTCGCCCTCGGCGGGACGCACACGCTGGCCAAGGCGATGACCCAGGCCTGCTACCGGGAAGGCGTCGACCTGATCGAGAACAGCCGGGTGGACAAGATCCTCGTCGAGGACGGCCGGGCCGTCGGGGTGCGCACCCGGCGTGGCGACATCCGGGCCACGACGTGCGTCGCCTCCAACGCCGACCTGCGCCAGACGATGCTCGACATGGTCGGCCCGGAACACCTCTCCGACCTGTGGGTGAAGCGATCGAAGGACTTCCGCTACGGTCCGAGCCACGTGCTCGGCACGCCGATGTTCTGCCTCGTCGACGCCCCGCAGTACACCTCGGCCCGCCACGACCCGGAGATCGACCGTTGCTTCTACACCGTCGTGGGGTTCGAGAGCGGAGAGGAGATGACCCGCTACATCCGCGACTCCTACAGCGGCCGGCTCCCCGAACCGGGCGCGGGCACGTGGGTGAACAGCCTGTGGGACCGGTCCCAGGCACCCCCGGGGCGGCACGCGGCGACCGGTTGGTACTTCTTCCCCCCGGCGAGCGCGCTCAGCGCCGAGGAGTGGCGCGACGTGCGCGAGACGTTCAACGGGCGCTTCTTGGCCAAGTGGCGCAAGGCGGCGCCGAACATGACCGAAGCGAACGTGCTCGCCGACCGGCTGTACACACCGGACCAGATGGAGCACAAGAACCTGATGCGTGAAGGCGACTTCTCCAACGGCGAGTTCTCCCCCGACCAGCTCGGCGTCAACCGGCCGTTCCCCGAAGCGTCGAACTACCGCACGGAGATCGGCGGGCTGTACCTGTGCGGCCCCTCCGCCTACCCCGGCGGTGGGATCCACGCGGCGTGCGGGTACAACTCGTTCAAGGCGATCGCCGAGGACTGCGGGCTGCCCAGCCCGATGATCGCCGAGCGGGGGTACTGATGCCCGACGTCTACACCGATCCGTGGTTCGACGCGGTGCGCAACGCGATCAACGCCAAGGTGGCGACGATGCCGGCGCTCCCTGGGGGCGTGCTGCACATCGCCGTCGACATCGAGGGCGACGGGCAGTCGCCCTACGTCGGCGCCGGCGAGGCCCGCCACTTCCTGATCCGTCTCGACGACGGACACTGCGCGTGGTACCGGGAGGTGCCCGAAGCGGCGGCGAGCACACCCGAGGCCCGCCTCGACTTCCGCTTCGTCGGTCCGGCGGCCACGTTCGACGACGTCGTCGCCGGACTGCTCGACCCGATCGATGCGGCGTTGAAGGGGGCGATCCGGGTCAAGGGCGACATGCGATTCTTGATGCGTCAAGCGGAGCACGTGCAGGTGCTCCTCGACGCGTACACCCACGACGTCGAGACCTCCTGGCCGAAGGGAGCACCCCCCTATGCGTGACTCCGCGGACGTGATCATCATCGGGGCCGGGCACAACGGCCTCACCCTCGGCTCCTACCTGGCACGCAGTGGGCTCGACGTGCTCGTCCTCGAACGCCGCCACGAAGAAGGTGGCGGGCTGTGCACCGAGGAGCTGACCGGCGCCGGGTTCTTGCACAACATCCATGCCAACTACCACACGTTCGTCGATCTCGCCCCGCCGGTGCGCGACCTCGACGTGCGCGGCCACGGTGTGGAGTACGTGCGCCCCGAGGTGCAGATGGCCTCGATCTTCGACGACGGCACCGCGCTGACGATCCACACCGACCTGGACAAGACGCTGGCCTCGATGGCCCGCTTCAGCGAGCAGGACGCGCAGACGTTC
>CAZQEJ010000112.1:2615-10326 GCA_964592165.1 uncultured Ilumatobacteraceae bacterium
CCCCTGTTGGTCGGCAAGATCGACAACTGGCACCTGTGCGTCGGTGGGTCGCACCGCCTGGCCCATGCCCTGTGGCGAGACCTCGCCCAGCACGGGGGGATCATGGTCAGCGACGCGGAGGTCGACAGCATCGTCGTCGACGGCGGCCGCGCCGTGGGGGTGACCCTCGCCTCCGGGGAGCAGATCACGGCGCGCAAGGCGGTCTGCTCGACGGTCTCGGTCGAGCAGACGCTCGTCCAGTTCGTCGATCCTCAGCACGTCAGCGCCGAACTGCGCGAGCGCGTCGCGACGAAGGTCAAGCACAAGGACTGGACGCTGTTTTCGGTGCACGCCGCGCTCGACGCGACGCCGCAGTACAGCGCCGCAGCGTTCGACCCGGACGTCGACCGGGCCTGGGTCGTCAACCTCGGTTACGCCTCGACCGGCGATCTCGACGACGACTGGCGCCAGATCCGCGCCGGGGGGCTCCCCGACCCCCGGCCGAACGCGGCGGTCAACTCGCTGTACGACCCGACCGACGCCCCCGAGGGGTACTACACGGGCCTGCTCCGCCAGTTCGCCCCGTTCTCCATCGGC
Organism: uncultured Ilumatobacteraceae bacterium; assembly: GCA_964592165.1. Classification (GTDB taxonomy): domain Bacteria; phylum Actinomycetota; class Acidimicrobiia; order Acidimicrobiales; family Ilumatobacteraceae; genus JAWKHV01. The sequence goes on from CAZQEJ010000112.1 coordinate 3,192, forward strand.
GCCGACGGTCCTGCGGCGTGGGACACGCTCGGCCGCTGGTACGGGCAGCGCTGCCTCGACGCCTGGGCCTCGCACGCGCCGAACATGGCCGACGCGGTCGTCGACTGGGCGACGTTCAGCCCGCTCGACATCTCCCGCAAGATGGTCAACATGATCGGCGGGGACTGGATGATGGGCGAGATCTCCCTCGACAACATGCTCGACGAACGCCCGCTGCCCGAGCTCGGCCAGTACCGGACCCCGATCGAGGGCCTGTACATGGCCGGCTCCACCCAACACCCGCACGGGTACATCACCTTTGGTCCGGCGTACAACGCGCTGCAGGTGATCGCCGACGATCTCGGCATCGACCCCTGGTGGCGCGACATCTGATGAACGCCCCGGCGGTCGTGCTCGCCGAGGAGGACAGCGCCTCGGGGATGGCGATGATGCTCGCCGACCTGCTCGCCTCGAACGTGCGCGACTTCCCCAGCCGGAGGCGCGCCACGCGACTCGCCCGCGGCGTGGTCGTGTTCTCCGCCGCCGACCACGACACGTCGGTCACCCTCGCCTTCGGGTCGGGGAGGATCGAGGTGCGCGACGGTGCGTCCGCGGACGCGCCGGTGATCGCCGCTCCGTGGCTGGCGATGGCCAAGGTGTGCAGCGGGACGCTGTCTCCGTGGGCAGCGTGGCGCTCCGGTGAGCTGAAGATCGGCAAGCTCCGCCGCGGCCCGATCGCCGCCGCGGCGTCATCGTGGGCACTATCGGTGCCTGCCTCGTTCTACGCCGCCGGCGGCGCGCTGCCGACACCCGCTGCTAGCGGTTCCACCGGCCATAGGCTCGCCAGCCGGCGCTTGCTGATCGCCGCGGCAATCGTCGCCGGCACTCTCACCGTGGGGGTGATCCTCGTTGTCCGCCACAACCGTCGTTCACAACGTCTCGCCTGACGCCCCGGTCGAAGAGCTGTCCGGGGTGCCGGCACCGTCGCCGGACGCCGCGACTCGAAGCAGGCGCCCGATCCGCGCCCTGGCCGCGGTCACGCTCGTGCTCTCCCTGGCCCTCGTCGCCCTCGGCGGCGCGGTACGGGCGACGGACTCCGGGCTCGCCTGCCCGGACTGGCCGTTCTGCTACGGCAAGATCATCCCCCGCCAGGCGGACATCCCCGCAGGGAGCGGCTACACGTTGTGGAACGTGTGGCTGGAGCACTCCCATCGCCTCGTCGCCAGCGGAGTGAGCACGCTGATCGCCGTTCTCGTCGGGTGGGCGTTGCTCCGCTTCCGCCGTGAGCGGGCGGTGCTCTGGCCCGCGGTCGCGGCTCTCGCCGCGGTGCTCGCCCAGGCGACGCTCGGCGCGCTCGTCGTCCTCAACTTGCTCCACTCGGGCCTGGTCACCTCCCACCTGGGGATGTCGATGGTCGTCGTCGGCTGCTTGGCGGTGATGGTCGTCGGGCTCTCTCCGGGCTGGCGGTGGCGGCGGCGCAGCGACCCGCCGGGTGTGCTGGTCGGCGCCGGGACGGCCGTGAGCGCGATCGCTCTCGCCCAGATCCTCGTCGGCGGGCAGGTCACCGGGTTGTACGCGGGCCTCGCCTACGGCACCGACCCGCTGCGCTTCAACGGTGACGTGCTCCCACCGTGGCCGCACACCGCGGCGGAGCTGTTCCACACCGCCCACCGCCTGCTCGCGGTCGTCCTCACGGTCGCCGCGATCACCGTCGCGCTGTGTGCGCTCCGCCGCTCCCGGGCGGCGACAGCGGCGGGCTCGCCGAGTGGCCTGCACCCGCGGGCGTGGATCGCCGTGGTCGCCCTCGTCGTCACGATCGCTGCCCAGATCACGCTCGGTGTGCTCAACTTGGTGCTGATGACGCCCCCGGCGATCGTCTCCGCCCACCTTGCCACCGCAGGCCTGATCTGGACGTCGGCGGTGTTCTTCGCCGCTCTCCAACGCCTCGTACGGGTCGAGCAGCCGGGCGCTGCCTGACCCGGGTCGCTCACCGCGCCTCGGTGCGGCGCTCGAGGTAGGCGAGGCACCCGTCGAGGGTGATCACCTCGGGGTAGTCCCGTTCGGGGATCTCGATCCCCGTCCGCTCGGCGATGCCGACGACGAAGTTCAAGAAGTCCATCGAGTCGAGGTCGAGCTCGTCGCGCAGCTCGACGTCGCCGGGGAGGTCGTCGATGTCGGCCTCGGGGGCGACGCGGCGCAAGCTGTCGCGCACGGCGGCGAAGAGAGGTGAGTCGTTCACAGGCGCTCCGGGGTGTGCAGATATCGATCGAGGATGGCCAGGAAGCGGGCCCCGAGGTGCCCGTCGGTCGCCCGGTGATCTGCGGCGAGGCTGGCGGTGAGCACGGGCCGCACGGCGAGCATCCCCTGCTCCGCCCACGGCCGTTCGACGATCCGCCCGAGGCCGACGAGGGCGACCTGCGGCGGGTAGATCACCCCGTGGACGACCTCCACGCCTTGGTCGCCGAGGTTGGTCACGGTGATCGTCGGGTTGGCCATCTCCGAGGCACGCAGCCGCCCGGCGCGCGCCCGCCCGACGAGGTCGCGCAGGGCGGCCATCAGTGCCGTGAGATCGAGCTGATCGGCGTCCGCGATCGCCGGGGCGACGAGCCCCCCACCGCGCAAGGAGACGGCGACCCCGAGGTGCACACCCTCCGCACGCCGGAACGCACCGTCGATCCAGAACCCGTTCAGCTCGGGATGATCGCGGGCGCAGAGGGCGACGGCCTTGAGGAGCGGCGCGGCGGGCAACAGCCGTTCGCCGATCGGGCGCTCGGCGTTCGCCGCTTCCAGCCAGGCGAGCATCCGCGACACGTCGATCTCGGTCGAGACGTAGTAGTGGGGGATCTCCCGCTTGGAGCGGGCCATCAACGCCGCGATCGCCTGACGCATCGTCGCTGTCCGGTCCCGGGCCGGCTCCTCCGGGCCGCCCTCGGCCAGCACGGTGGAGGCCACCAGCGCACTCGGCGGCGACGCAGGCGGCGCGGCCGCGGGCGGCGTGTCCGGGCCGGGTCGGTCCGCTGCCTGTCCGGCGGCGGCCCGCTCGACGTCGTCGCGGGTGACCCGGCCCGCCGGCCCGGTGCCGGCGACGGTCGCGAGATCGACGCCGAGGTGTCGCGCCAAGCGGCGGAGCACAGGGGACGACGGACCGCGATCGCCTTCCACGGGCGCCCATTCCGGCTCCGGTGGCGTTCGGGCGGCGGGCGCGCCGCCGGGAGTTGCCGCCACCGCGGGCTCGACGAGCACGCCGACGGGAGTCACCGGCTCTGCCGTCTCCGGCACTACGGCCGGCGGCGCGGCCACCTCCGTGGCATGAGCCGGCGCCGGCGGGGCCGCCTGTGCTGCACCCTCCGCGGGCGTACGCACCCGGGCCAGCGGTGTGCCGACGGGGACGTGCGCGCCCACCGGAACGAGGAGCTCCTCGATCACCCCGTCGACGAAGATCTCCACGTCGATCTCCGCCTTGTCGGTGTCGATCACGGCGACGATGTCGCCGCGGTGCACGGCGTCCCCCGGCGACACGAGCCACTCGAGCACGGTGCCCGCTTCCATGTCGGCGCCGAGCGAGGGCATCGCGAACTCAGACATGGGCGACCACCTCGCGCGCCGCGGCGACGATCGTCGCCACCTGGGGAATCGAGGCGTCCTCGAGGTGCTTGGCGTAAGGGATCGGGACCTCCTCCCCGCACACCCGCACGACGGGTGCGTCGAGGTCGTAGAACGCTCCCTCCATCACCCGCGCGCTGATCTCCGCGGAGATGCCCCCGCTGCGCCACCCCTCGTCGACGACGACGACCCGGTGCGTGCGCCGGGCGGTGGCGACGATCGCCTCGGTGTCCAACGGGCGCAGGACGCGCAGGTCGAGCACCTCCGCCTCGATCCCCTCGGCGGCGAGCTGCTCGGCCGCGCCGAGGCACTTCGGCAGCGAGCCGCCGTAGGTGATCAGCGAGACGTGCGAACCCGGCCGGCGGACGGCGGCGTGGTCGATGTCGACGACGACCGGCCCGCCGGGCAGCTCGCCCTCCATCGTGTACAAGCTGCCGTGTTCGAACAACAGCACGGTGTCCGGGTCGGCGAGCGCCGGGGCGAGCATCGCTCGCGCGTCGGCGATCGTCGCCGGTGTGAGCACCTTGATCCCGGGGATGTGCGCGTACCACCCTTCCCAACTGTGCGAGTGCTGGGCGGCGAGCTGCCGCCCGGCGCCGGTCGTCATCCGGATCACGAGAGGCACGTTCATCTGCCCGCCGGACATGTGCTGCAACGTCGCCGCGCTGTTCACGATCTGGTCGAGGGCCAGGAGGCTGAAGTTGACGGTCATCACCTCGACGATCGGGCGCATCCCGGCGAGGGCAGCACCGATCCCCGCGCCGACGAACGCCGACTCGGACAGCGGAGTGTCCCGGATCCGTTCCGGCCCGAACTCATCGAGCAGGCCCTTGCTGACCCCGAAGCTCCCGCCGTAGCGGCCGACGTCCTCACCCATCAGGAACACCCGCTCGTCCGCGGCCATCGCCTCGCGCAGTGCCTCGCGCAGCGCCTCGCGGTAGGTGAGGCGGACGGTCTCGGTGGTCGCGCTCACGGCCGGGCTCCCTCGTAGTGGACGAAGCGGTACAGGTCCTCGACCGGCTCCCACGTCCCGGCCTCGGCGAAGGCGACGGCGTCGTCGATCTCCGCGGCGACCTCCGCCTGCATCGCCACCAGCGTCTCGTCGTCGAGGCTGCCCTGAGCACGGAGGCGGTCACCGAGCACGATCAACGGGTCGCGCTCCTTCCACGTCTCGATCTCCGCCTTCGCCCGATAGAGGTCGGGGTCGTACATCGAGTGGGCACGGAACCGGTACGTGCGGCATTCGAGGAAGTGCGGTCCTCCCCCGGCGCGGATCGACTCCACCGCCCGGCGGGCAGCCGCTTCGACGGCGATCACGTCCATCCCGTCGACCGACCAGGCCGGCATCTCGTACGTCGCGGCGCGCAGGGCGAGGTCGGTCTCCACCTGCGAGCGGGCCAGCGCGGTACCCATCGCGTAGAAGTTGTTCTCGCAGACGAACAGCACCGGCAGTTTCCACAGCGCGGCGAGGTTCAGCGACTCGTGGAACTCGCCCTCGGCCATCGCCCCTTCGCCGAAGAACGTCGCCGTCACCGCGGCCCGCCCGCGCATCGCGTCACCGAGGCCGAGGCCGACGGCGAGCGGTAGCCCCCCGGCGACGATCGCGTTGCCCCCGTAGAAGCGCCGGCCGACGTCGAACAGGTGCATCGAGCCGCCCCGCCCCCGGCTGCAGCCCTCCACCTTGCCGAACATCTCGGCCATGATCGAGCGGGCGGAGATCCCCCGGGCCAGGGCGTGGCCGTGCTCGCGGTAGGTGGCGACGATGTTGTCCTCGGCACCGAGGGCCTGCATCATCCCCACCGCGATCGCCTCCTCCCCGATGTACAGGTGGAGGAAGCCGCGGATCCTCGTCGCGCTGTACAGCTCGACGGTGCGCTCCTCGAAGCGGCGGATGCGCAACATCTCCCGGAACAGGTGACGGCCGTGGTCGGCGTCGATCGGGGGCGCGGGATCAACGGTCATCAGTCGTTCTCCAACGTCGACAGGTCGCCTTCGGGCAGGCCGAGCTCGCGGGCCCGCAACAGGCGGCGCATGATCTTCCCGCTGCGCGTCTTGGGCAGCGTCGCGGCGAAGTCGATCTCCTTCGGGGCGACCGCCGCGCCGAGCCGCTTGCGGCCGAAACCGATCAGCTCGAGACGGAGGTCGTCGCTCGGCTCCACCCCACGAGCGAGGACGACGAACGCCTTGACCAGCTCGCCGGCGACCGGGTCGGGCTTGCCGATCACGCCCGCCTCGGCGACCGCCGGATGTTCCATCAGCACGCTCTCCACCTCGAACGGGCCGATCAGGTGCCCGGAGGACTTGATCACGTCGTCCGCCCGGCCGAGGAACCACACGTACCCCTCGGCGTCACGCATCGCCAGGTCGCCGCTCAGATACCAGCCACCGGCGAAGCAGCGTGCGTACTTCTCCTCGTCGTGGAGGTAACCACGGAACATCGACGGCCACCCGGGGCGGATCGCCAGCTCTCCTTCGACCATCGGCACCTCGATCTCCTCGGCGACGCCGTCGCGCACGATCACGTCGCCCCGCTCGTCACGGCGCAAGATGGCGATCTCCATCCCCGGGACAGGGCGTCCCATCGAGCCGAGGCGGATATCGCAGGCCGCGTAGTTGGCAACGACGATCCCCCCGGTCTCGGTCTGCCACCAGTTGTCGTGGATCGGCAGTCCGAACGCTTCGACTCCCCAACGGACCGCTTCGGGGTTGAGCGGCTCGCCGACGCTGGCGATGAAGCGCAGAGCGGGCAACGGGCGGGCCCGGGCCATCTCCGTGCCGGCGCGCATCATCATCCGCACCGCGGTCGGCGCCGTGTACCACACGCTGACCCGTTCCTCGGCGAGGATCCGGTACCAGCGATCGGCGTCGAAGTCCGCCTCGTCGACGACGCTCGTCACCCCGTGGCTGAGCGGGGCGAGGATCCCGTAGGACGTCCCGGTCACCCACCCCGGATCCGCGGTGCACCAGTAGACGTCGTCCGGGTGCAAGTCGAGGGCGAGCTCGGCGGTCACGTGGTGGGCGACGAGCGCACCGTGGACGTGCACCGCTCCTTTCGGGGTGCCCGTCGTGCCGCTCGTGAAGTGGAGCAACGCCGGGGTGTCCGCCGTCGTCTGGGCGACCGGTCGCTGCTCCGGCGCCTCGGCCATCAACGCGGGGAGCGAGATCGTCCCCTCGACCGGCTCGTCGACGACGAGCACGTGGCGCAATGCCGGGAGCTGATCGCGGATCGGGGCGACCTTGCGGCGGTACAGCGTGGAGGTCGTCACCAGCACGACCCCTGCGCCGCGCTCCATCCGCTGGCGGATCGGTTCAGGGCCGAACGCGGAGAACAGGGTGCAGGCCACCGCACCGTGGCGGAGCGTGCCGAGGACGGCGCCGAACAGCTCGGGAACCCGACCGGTGAGGACGAACACGGCTTCCCCCGGAGCGACGCCGAGGCCGTCGAGCACACCGGCGAACCGGCTCGTCGAAGCGAGAAGATCGGCGTAGGTCAGCTCCACGCGCTCGCCGCGCCGCCCGAGCCAACGGATCGCGCACCGGTCGCGGCGCGCTC
>CAZQEJ010000113.1:0-10007 GCA_964592165.1 uncultured Ilumatobacteraceae bacterium
GCCGGCGTGTCGATGGTCAGTTCGGTGTTCCAGGACGACGCCGCGTTCGACGAGGCGTGGGAGACGACGATGGCCGTCAACGTCGGGGCCGCGGCCCGGACGGTGCGCGCCGCGGTCGACGATCTGCGCGCCGCCGAGGGCGGGGGTCGGGTCGTCAACATCGCCTCCACCGAGGCGGTCGTCGCCACCGCCGGGATCGCCGCCTACTCGGCGAGCAAGGCCGCCCTCGCCGGGCTGACCCGTTCCCTGGCGAGCGAGCTCGGCCGGTTCGGCGTGACCGTCAACGCGGTGTGCCCTGGCCCGGTGAGCACGGCGATGACGGCGGTGATCGATGACCAAGCCAAGCAGGTCTACGCCAAGCGCCGTGTGGCCCTGCGACGCTACGCGGAGCCGGAGGAGATCGCTCACATGATCCTCAGCCTGTGCCTGCCGGCAGCCTCGTTCGTCACCGGGGCGACGATTCTCGTCGACGGCGGCCTGACGATCCGCCACTGACCCAGCGCGACGGGGGAGTCGCGCCCCGCACCCTGCCGGCCGTACGCTCGTCGGCGATGCCATTGCCCCGGATCAGCCCTGCTCGGTACCGCACGGCGACGTTCGTCGCGCTCGCCCTGCTCGTGGCGATCGTCGTCACCGGTGCGCTCGTCCGCCTCACCGACTCGGGGTTGGGATGCACCGACTGGCCCAACTGCAACTCGACGACGTTCGTCGACGTGTCCACCCGGCATTCGGCGATCGAGCAGCTCAACCGGCTGTTCACCGGGGCGGTCACCGTGGCCGTGATCGTCGCCGTGCTCGGTGCCGTGCTGCGCTCCCCCCGTCGCCGCGACCTGACCTGGCTGTCCCTCGGCCTCGTCGCCGGTGTGCTCGGCCAGGCGCTGCTCGGCGCGGTCGTCGTTCTCACCGATCTCAACCCGGTCGCCGTCCAGGGGCACTTCCTGCTCTCGATGGCATTGCTCGCCGACGGGATCGTCCTCCACCGCCGCGCCGGCCAGCCCGACGGAGGGGTCCGCCGGCCGCTGCTCCCCACAGGGCTGCGGTACCACGCCTGGGGGATCGTCGGTGCCACCGCGGTGGCAATAGTCGCGGGCACGGTGGTGACCGGCGCCGGCCCGCACAGCGGTTCGCACGACGGCGCCCCCGTTCCCCGCTTCGGCATCGCGATCGTCACCGCGGCACGGGTCCACGCCACGTTCGTCTGGATCACCGTCGCCCTCGCCCTCGCCCTGACCTGGCGGGTGCGCAACCGGCGTGCGGAGCGCGAGGTGGTCGAGACTCCGCTGCGCGTCTTCGTCGTGCTCTGCGTCGCCCAGGGACTGCTCGGCTACGTCCAGTACGCGAGCGGAGTACCCGCGGGGATGGTCGCTGTGCACATCGCCCTCGCCTGCGCGGTATGGCTCTGCGTGCTCGACCTCGCGCTCGGCACGGTGGCCGTGGAACCGAGCGACGTCATCCCGGCTCCACCGGCGGTTCCGGTGGCGGCTGCCCCCACGTCACCGACCAGCCTTCGCCGCCCTGGGCCGGTCCGATCCGCATCGACCCGGACGTCAACAACGACTTGAGCGAGACGAGGGCTTCCAAGGCACCGGTGTTCAGCGCGGTCGGTGCCGGCGCGACGAACGCGTCGATCGCCTTCTCCAGCCGGGCACGGAACAGCCACGGTTGGGGTACGTCACGCAGGACCCCGAAGCTGGACGCCTCGTTGGCGGTCTCGATCGAGATGTCCCCGTAGCCGAAGATCTGGCCGAGAAGCGGCAGGGTCGCCGAGATGTCGGTGATCTTGTCCCATCCGATCTGGGCCATCTGCCGGTCGACCAGGCCGTCCATGCGGATGATCCGGCTCGGGGTGATGATGTAGCGGGTGTAGTTGCGCACGAGGACGATCGCCTCGGCGACGGCGAGGACGACCGCGGCGAACATCATCACCAACCCCGCAAGGGTCTGGTCGATCGGCCGGGGGAGCGCGACGAGGATCACCACGATCAGCACGAGCGCCCCGCCGAGGATCATCGACAGCACTCGCTGCCGGATGACGACGGCAGCGCGCGAAGGGGAGACGAAGCTGATCGAGGCATGTCCCGCGTCGAACAAGTCGCGCTCTGCGGGGGTCAGGTAGGACCGCATCACGGTGTCCGGACGGCAGAACAACGGCGGGCGTTCGGCGGTGATCGTATCCATCGCTCAGCGTCCCGACGACTTGCGCCCCTGCCCGCCGAGATTGGTGAGGAACTTCGCGGTCTTGTCGATCAGCGTGGAGACGAACGTGCCGATCGAACCGAGGAACTCCCCGGCGTACTGGGCCGAGGCCTCCGGGCCGTTCCAGATGTTGACCACGACGAAGGCGACCAACAGCCAGATCATCACCGTCTTGATCGTGCCGGTCTTCAAGGCTGCCCTCCGAGCGCGTACCAGCCCCGGTCTCCGCCCGGTCAGGTGTGACGTTACCGCGTCTCGCCCTGCGTGCCAAGCAATCCACTCAAACGGGTAGCGGCAGCGGCGCAGCCGCGCACCGTGGCAGCGATGATCTCGGCCACCGGCTCCACCGAATCGATCCGCCCGGCGACCTGTCCGCCCATCGCCAAGGCGGCTTCCATGTCCCCGCCGAAGTACAGGGCATGGACGTCGCCGATCTCGCCAAGGGGGACGTGCTCCATCCGTTCCAGGCGTTCGCCGCGCTCGGTGCGCAGGGCGCGCAACGCCGGGCGGGAGAAGCGGTTGACGAACACCGTGTCCGTCTCCGCCGCGGCGACGATCGCTTGCTTCCAGTTGTCGTGCACCGGGGATTCGGCAGCGGAGACCATGCGCGTCCCCATCTGCACGCCATCCGCGCCGAGGGCCAGCGCAGCGGCCATCGAGACCCCGTCGCAGATCCCTCCGGCGGCGACGATCGGCACGTCGACGTGGGCGGCGACGAGAGGGACGAGGACCATCGTCGACACGGCACGGGGGCTCTTGAAGCCGCCGCCTTCACCGCCTTCGACGATCAGCCCGTCGACCCCGGCGTCGACCGCCTTGCGCGCCGCGCCGAGCGAGGGCACGACGTGGAACACGGTCAGGCCAGCGTCTTTCAGCCGGGCCGTGTAGCGCGTCGGATCACCGGCTGAGGTGGTCACGAAGCGGACCCCGTTGTCGACGACGAAATCGACGATCGACGGGTCGCGCACGAACAGCTGGGCGATGTTCACCCCGAACGGCCGGTCGGTCAGGTCGCGCATCTTGAGGATCTCGGTGCGTACCGCTTCGAGCTGCCCGGACGACGTCTCGATGATCCCCATCGCCCCCGCCTGGGACACGGCCGAGGCGAGCTGAGCACGGGCGATGAAGCCCATCGGGGCCTGGATGATCGGGTGGGTGATGCCGAGCATCTCGGTGATCCGCGTGTGCATCACGGGGGTGGCAGGAGGTGCGCTGGAGCCGTCCACGAGCGGGCAAGCTAGCGGGGTGGGTCGCAGCGACAGGGAGCGAACGGGCAGGGCAGCGACGGCCGCGCTGCAGGCGCTGCACGACGCGGGGATCGAGTTCCGCGTCCACCGCTTCGAGCACGGCCCCGGCCAGCAGGGCTTCGCCGTGGAGGCGGCAGAGGCACTCGGGTTCCCCACTGAGCAGGTGTTCAAGACGTTGATCGTGCGCACCGAGACCGGCCCCGCGGTGGCGATCGTTCCCGCCGACCGCCAGCTCTCGTTGAAGAACGTGGCCGCGGCGCTCGGGGCGAAGCGCGCCGAGATGGCCGACCCAGCGCTCGCCGAGCGGACCACCGGCTACGTGCGCGGGGGGATCAGCCCGTTCGGCCAGCGCAAGCGGTTGCGCACCGTCGTCGACGAGAGCGCCGCTGGCCTGGCGACGATGATGGTCAGCGGTGGCCGGCGCGGGCTGGAGATCGAGCTCCGGCCAGCCGACCTGATCGCCGTCTTGTCGGCGACGGTGGCCCCGATCGCCGCACCCGGCGACGGCCACCGGGGACACGCCGGGGCGGGCGGTTCCCTACCTCGCCAGGCCCGCTAGGTTCCCGGTGATGGAGCTACGCCTGGAGGGGAAGGTCGCGCTCGTCACGGGCGCCTCGCGCGGCATCGGCAAGGCGATCGCCGGCGCCTACGCGGCCGCCGGAGCGCGGGTGATGCTGACCTCGCGCAAGATCGACGCCCTGCAGGCAGCGGCGGAGGAGATCGGTGGCGACACCGCGGTCTGCGCGGCGAACGCCGGCGACCCCGAGGCGCCGGCCGCGGTGGTCGCCGCAACGGTGGAGCGGTTCGGGCCGGTCGACATCCTCGTCAACAACGCGGCGACGAACCCGTATTACGGCCCCGCCCTGGCGATCGACGACAGCCGCTTCGACAAGACGTTCCAGGTCAACCTGCGCGGCCCGATGCGCTGGGCGCGCGAGGTCGTCGCCGGGCAGGAGGCCCGCCCCGGGGTGATCGTCAACATCGCCTCCGTGGGAGGCTTGTCGGCCGAGCCGAACCTCGGTGTGTACAACATGACGAAAGCGGCGTTGATCCACCTCACCCGCGGGTTGGCGGCGGAGATCGCCCCGTGGCGGGTGGTGGCGATCGCCCCCGGGCTGGTGAAGACCGACATGGCCGCCGTGCTCGTGGAGAACTACGGCGACCGCCTCGCGGCCGCGCTGCCGACCGGGCGGCTCGGTGAGCCGGCGGACATCGCCAATCTCGCCCTGTTCCTCGCCTCCGATGCGGCGTCGTGGATCACCGGGCAGACCTACGTGATCGACGGAGGTGCGTCGGTCGCATCCCGCTGAGGTCGGCCCGGCGGCGTGCCCGCTCGAGGGAGCACGCCCCGGCGGATCTTGCCCAGTGCGCTGCGCGGGATCGCCGTGGTCAGGATGAGGTGGCGCGGTGCGCACCATCCAGGGAGGGACTCCTTGACGTGGCCGCGCAGCTCGTCGAGCGATGGGGCCTCACCACGGGGGACGACGACGGCGACCACATTCTGTCCCCACGTCGCGTCCGGCCACCCGGTGACAGCGACGTCGGCGACCGACCGGTGGCGGGCGAGCACCGCCTCGACAGCTTCCGGCCACACGTTCTCCCCGCCGGTGATGATCAGCTCGGCGGCCCGCCCGTCGACGTGCAGGCGCCCGCCGGCGTCGAGCGATCCGATGTCCCCGGTGGACAGCCAGCCCCCGGCGTCTTTCGGGTCATGGCCGTCGCGGTAGCAGCGCAGGAGCATCGGGCAGCGCAGGGCGATGACCCCGTCGGCTCCGACGCGCACCCCGACTCCATCGAGAGGCACGCCGTCGTAGACGACGCCACTGCCCGTCTCGGTCATCCCATAGGTGGTCACCGTGTTCGCCGGGCGATCCGCCGGTGGCCGGCTCCCCCCGAGGACGATCCAGCGGAACCACGACGGCTCGATCCGCCCGAGCGCGCTGGGCACGAGGGACACGAGGTTCGCCCCGGCGCGCACCGCGGCGTGGATCTCTGCCCGTTCGACGCGGGGCAGCACGCTGAGGGGGATGCCGCCGAGGATCGCCCGGGTGATCACCGACAGCCCGCCGACATGGGCGAGCGGCAGGCAGGCCAGCCAGTGGTCATCGGCGGTCGCCCCGAGCCGTGCGTTGGTCGCCGAGGCGGAAGCGGCGACGGCGCGATGGGTGAGGACGACGCCCTTGGGCTCCCCGGTCGATCCGCTCGTTGGCACGACGAGCGCGTCGCCGGGTTCGACCGGCCGCCCCCCGTCGACGCGGTGGTCCCCGCCGGCATCGGCGACGAGCGCTGGGCGCATCGCCTCCAGCACGGCGCGACGCGCCGGTGGGGGAAGGCGTTGGTCGATCGGGATGACAGCGTCGCCGTCGTCCCAGGCACGCCGCAGGCGGTCGACGAACGCTGTGCCGCCGGGGAGGTCGAGGGCGACGAGCCGGCCGGACATCCCCGGCAGTCGATCACCGGCACGCACGGCTGGCAACCCCGCGGGCTGCCGATCGCGGGGCGCTGCGTGCGACACTCGGCCCTCGCATGCGCCTCCCCACCCTCTCCGCACCCGCCGCCGTCCGATGAACGCGTGGATCGCCGGGGCCCGGCCGCGCACCCTTCCCGCGGCCGTCGTCCCCGTCGCCGTCGGGACCGCTGTCACGGTGGGCGACAACGCCGGGGTGGGGATCATCTGGTGGCGGGTGGTCGCCGCGCTCGTCGTCTCCCTCGCCTTGCAGGTCGGGGTGAACTACGCGAACGACTACTCCGACGGGGTACGCGGCACCGACGACGTGCGCGTCGGCCCGGTTCGCCTCGTCGCCGGCGGGCTGAAGGCCCCGGCAGCAGTGAAGCGAGCGGCGCTTCTTGCCTTCGCCGTCGCCGCGGTGGCCGGTGGGGCGCTGGCCCTCACCGTGGGGCCGGAACTGCTCGTCGTCGGCGCGGCGGCGATCGCCGCCGCCTGGTTCTACACCGGCGGGAGCCACCCCTACGGGTACCTCGGGCTCGGCGAAGTGTTCGTCTTCGTCTTCTTCGGCGTCGTCGCCACCGCGGGGACGACGTACGTGCTCGTCGAGCGTGTCGTCGGTCGTGCCCTGCTCGCCTCGGTCACCGTCGGCTGCCTGGCCTGCGCGCTCCTCGTCGTCAACAACCTGCGGGACATCCCCACCGACCGGACTGCGGGCAAACGAACGCTGGCCGTCCGTCTCGGTGAGCGAGGGACACGGCTGCTCTACACCTGGCTGCTTCTCGTCGCCGCGCTGTTCGTCGTCGCCGTCGGGGTGACCCGCCCGTTCGCCCTGATCGGACTCGCCGGCTTCGCCGCCGCGCTGCCACCGGTCAGACAGGTGCTCGCCGGAGCCGCCGGCAAGCAGTTGATCGCCGTGCTCGGCGCGACCGGGAGAGTCCAACTCGCGGTCGGCGCGCTGTTCAGTCTCGGGCTGGCGCTGTCCGGCTGAGGAACTCCTCGAGCAGCGCGACGAACGCGTCGGGTTGTTCGAGATGGGCGGCGTGCCCGGCACCGGCGATCGCCGCGAACTGGGCGTTCGGGCCGATCGCGCGGGTCATCCGCCGGCCGAGCGCGCTGAACTTGACGTCCTCCTCGCCGGCCGCGACGAGGACCGGCATTCGCAGTTCGGCGAGCGTGTCCCAACTCGGCTGCTGCGTCCCCGTGCCGGCCAGGCGCAGGCTGGCGGCGAGCCCGGCGCTCGTGTTCGCCCGCCGCTCGGCGAGCCCCGCGGCGTGCCGAGGGAGACCGGCGAACATCGGGTTGGCCAGCCAGCGCTCGAGGAACGCGGCGACACCGTCGCGCTCGAGGGACACGGCCAACTCCTCGTCCGAGGCGCGCCGGGCGGCACGCTCGCCCGGGTCGTCGATCCCCGCCGTTCCCCCGAGGAGCACGAGGCGCTCGACGATCGCCGGGTGGCGGAGGGCGACGTGCAGCGCGTGCCGGGCGCCGAGCGAGTAGCCGACCCATGCCGCAGCGCCGACCTCGGCGGCGAGGAGATCAGCCGCCTCATCGAGCGTGGCCCGCAGCTCCCCTGCGGTGCCGTGCCCGGGGAGGTCGACGTGAACGACCGTCCACCGCTCGGCGAAGCGTTCGGCGACCGCCCGCCAGCTCGCCGAGGTCTGGGTGAACCCGTGGAGGAAGGCGATCCGGGGGCCGCTTCCGGTCGTGGAGACGATCACTCCCGCGACGCGCTCGCCCGTTCGAGGACCAGCAGGAACGTCTCCCGGTCCTGCGCACCGGGAACCGCCCAGCGACGGTCGATGACGTACGTCGGCACGGCGGTGATCCCGAACGCCGCAGCCTGGGCGATCTGTTCGGCGACCTCGCCCCTGCCGCCGTCACCGGCGAGCAACGCCTCGACGCGACCTGCGTCGAGGCCGCAGGCGGAGGCCGCCTCGCGCAGGACGCGGTGGTCGGAGATGTCCTTGCCGTCGCAGAAGTAGGCGGTCATCAACGCTTCGACGAGCGCGGGTTGGAAGTCGCTTCCGTCCGTCAGCCACAGCAGGCGGTGAGCGTCGAGCGTGTTCGCCCGCAGGGCGCGCTCGAGGTGGAACTCGATGCCCTCGGCCGCGGCGAGCGTCGTCACTCGCTCGATCGCCGCGTCGGCCTGCTCGGGGCCGCCGAACTTCTCGGAGTAGACGTCGCGGACGGGGAGGGGCTGGCCGGGCGGCGCCGCCGGATCGAGTTGGAAGGCGCGGTAGGCGACCCGCACCGCATCCGCCCCGGCGAATGCGCCGAGGGCCCCTTCGAAGCGGTGCTTGCCGATGAAGCACCAGGGGCAGACGACGTCGGACCAGATCTCGACGAGCACGGCTGCCACGATAGGGCGATGCCCCCGAGCCTCACCGCGACCTACTGCGCGACGCTCGTCGACGAGTGGATCCGCGCCGGGCTGCGCCATGCGGTCGTCTCCCCGGGTTCACGCTCGACGCCCCTCGCCCTGGCGCTCGCCGCACGTCCGGAACTGACCGTGCACATCGTCCACGACGAGCGCGCGGCCGCGTTCGTCGGGCTGGGGATCGGTGCGGCGGAGGGCGTGCCCGCGCTCGTCGTGTGCACGAGCGGGACCGCGGCGGCCGAGCTCCACGCCGGCGTCGTCGAGGCCCACCAGGCGGACGTGCCGTTGCTCGTCTGCACGGCCGATCGGCCTCCCGAGCTGCACGGCGTCGGCGCGGCGCAGACGATCGAGCAGGCCCAGCTGTTCACCGGTGCCGTGCGCTGGGCGCTCGATCCCGGTGCCCCCGACGGATTGCCCGCCAACACGTGGCGGGCTGTGGCGGCGCGGGCGTTCGCGTCGACGATCAGTGGACGGCCGGGCCCTGCGCACCTCAACGCCGCCCTGCGCGAACCGCTCGTCGGGGAACCGGGCCCGCTCCCTCCGGGACGCGACGCCGGCCCGTGGAGCTCGACGGTCGCCGGTCGGCGCACCCTCGGCGACGACCAGTTGACCGCACTCGCCCGGCGACTCTCCGGCCGGCGCGGTGTGATCGTCGCCGGCGGGGGAACGGGCGTGCCCGCTGCGGCAGGTGCGATCCACGATCTCGCCGAACGGCTCGGGTGGCCGGTCCTCGCCGATCCCCGCTCCGGATGCCGCCTCGAGCGACGGACGACGATGGTCACCTTCGACAGCCTGCTCCGGGCTGCCGCGTTCGCCGGCGAACGGACTGCGGAGGTCGTCCTCCGCTTCGGGCATCCGCCCGCCTCGAAGCTCCTCGCCGAGTGGGTGGGGCCGTGCGAGCAGATCCAGGTCGTGCCCGAGGACGTGTGGATCGATCCGGCGAACGCGCTCGCCCTGCGCGTCATGGCCGACCCGGAGCCGCTGTGCCGCTCCCTCGTCTCCCGGCTCGGGCCCCCCGTCGAGGGGTCGTGGCTCGACGCGTGGGCCGACGCCGAACGCCGTGCCCAGGGAGCGTTCGACGCCGTGCTTGCCGATCGTCCGCCGAGCGAGCCCGGGTTGGCCCGGGCGCTGGTCGGTGCGCTCGCCCCGGGGTCGCACCTCGTCGTCTCCTCGTCGATGCCGATCCGTGACGTGGAGTGGTTCACCCGGCCGCATGACGGCATCACCGTGCACGCCAACCGGGGGGCGAACGGGATCGACGGCGTGACGGCGACGGCGATCGGCGTCGCCCTCGCCTGTCGCGCCCCGACCGCGCTCCTCACCGGGGACATCGCCGCCGCCCACGACGCGAGCGCGTTGACGGCGCTCGCCCGGCGTGACGTGGACCTCGTGATGGTCGTCGTCGACAACGACGGGGGAGGGATCTTCTCCTTCCTCCCCCAAGCCGCACTCCTCCCGGCGGACCGTTTCGAGGAGCTCTTCGGCACGCCGCACGGCACGTCGATCGAGCTTCTTGCCGCAGCGCACGGGCTGCCGGTGACGCGGCTCGAGTCGCTCGACGAGCTGCCCGGCGTGCTGCGCGGTTCGGGCCCACGCGTGGCGGTAGTCCACACCGACCGCGCCACCAACGCGGCCCTCCACCGGGAGCTGCACGAGGCAGTCGCGGCTGCGCTGCGTTGAGTTTCGGCGCGGCCGTTCTCGGTGGGGCTTCGGTTGGGCACGGTGTGGGGTGGTGGTC
>CAZQEJ010000114.1:0-9717 GCA_964592165.1 uncultured Ilumatobacteraceae bacterium
TGCAGGATCTGGAACGCGTTGAACGGCGAGATCGCCGCCCCGATGTCGCGCAGCATCTGCACCCGGGCCTTGATGATGTACGCGCCGGGGCCGAGCGCGGGCCAGTAGGCCAGGCCGTGGTACGACGGGTCGGGCTCGGTGAAGCCGGGGAACCGGCCGCTGGCGGCAAAATCGAACCGGCCGGAGTCGACGATCGCCCCGCCGATCGAGGTGCCGTGACCGCCGAGGAACTTGGTCAGCGCGTGGGTGACGATGTCCGCGCCCCACTCGAACGGACGGATCAGGTACGGGCTGGGGATCGTGTTGTCGATCACGAGGGGGATCCCGTGCGCGTGGGCCACGGCGGCGACGCCCTCGATATCGAGCACGTCGTTGCGCGGGTTGGCCAGCGACTCGCCGAAGAACGCCTTGGTGTTCTCCCGGATGTGCCCCCGCCACTCGTCGAGGTTGTCCGGGTCCTCGACGAAGCTGACCTCGATCCCCATCTTCGGGAACGTGTAGTGGAGCAGGTTGTACGTCCCGCCGTAGAGCGACGCGGAAGCGACGACGTGCCCGCCGGTCTCGGCGAGGGTGAGCAGGGCGAGCGTCGTCGCCGACTGCCCGGAGGACACCGCCAGTGCTCCCGGCAGGCCGACCGCGGTCGTCACCCCACCTTCGAGCGAGCTGAGCCGGGCCTCGAGCACCTCGGTGGTGGGATTGTCGATGCGGGTGTAGATGTGCCCCGGCTCGGCCAGGGCGAACAGGTTCGCCGCGTGCGCCGAGTCACGGAACTGGAAGCTCGTGGTCTGGTAGATCGGCACGGCGCGCGCCCCGGTCACGGGGTCAGGCGATGCCCCGGCATGGATCTGGCGGGTCTCGAAACCCCATGTCTCGCTCATCGGAGAGTTCCCCTCGTCGGTCGTTCCGGTCGGCAACGGGACGCGACCTTAGGCGACGGAATTATGACCGAACAAGTCGGATTTCGGCGAATGAATCCTCTTGACCCTCTACCCACCGCGCGACCACTGACAGTGGCGCGATGACTCTGTGATGAGTCAGGAGGCCCATGGATTCAGCGGGCTGTCTCCACCACACTGAGCCGAGTGGCGGGACCACAGCAGTTGTGACCGATCCGGGGGAGCGGGCCCGGATCGACCACAGCGCCCCCATCGGGTTCCTGGATGGTCCAAGAACGGCGCCCCCTGCAGGGGGCGCCGTTCTCCGTGTCCTGGGCGGCGGCGCCCGCCGACCCCCGGAGCGTCAGCCGCCGGATGCGTCAGCGACCTTCGTCTTGCCCGCCGAGATCCACGGCATCATCGCCCGCAACTCCTTGCCGACGACCTCGATCGGGTGCGCCGCGCCCTTGGCTCGCAACTCGTTGAAGTGCTTCCGGCCACTGTCGGACTCGGCGATCCACTCCTCGGCGAACGCGCCGGAGGTGATCTCGGAGAGCACCTTGCGCATCTCGTCCTTGGTCCGCTCGGTGATGATCCGTGGACCGCGGGTCACGTCGCCGTACTCGGCGGTGTCGGAGATCGAGTAGCGCATCCCGGCGATGCCCTCCTCGTAGATCAGGTCGACGATCAGCTTCACCTCGTGGAGGCACTCGAAGTAGGCCATCTCCGGCTGGTAGCCGGCCTCGACGAGCGTCTCGAAGCCGGCCTGGATCAGTGCGGTCAGCCCACCGCAGAGGACGACCTGCTCTCCGAACAGGTCGGTCTCGGTCTCCTCACTGAACGTCGTCTCGATCACGCCGGCCCGGCTCCCGCCGATCGCGTCAGCGTACGACAGGGCGAGCTCCTTGGCCGTGCCGCTCGCGTCCTGGTCGACGGCGATCAGGCACGGTACGCCACCACCCTCGTCGTAGGTCCGCCGGACGAGGTGGCCGGGGCCCTTGGGGGCGATCATGATCACGTCCACGCCGCCCGGGGGGGTGATCCGCCCGAAGCGGATGTTGAACCCGTGGGCGAAGGCGAGCGCGTCGCCCGGCTTCAGGTTGTCGCGGATGTGCGCGTCGTAGGTCGCCTTCTGCTCGGTGTCGGGCATCGTCAGCATGATCAGGTCGGCCCACTTCGCCGCGTCGGCGATGGACATCACCTCCAGTCCCGCGGCGCGGGCCTTGTCCGCCGACGACGACCCGTCACGCAACCCGACGACCACCGGAACCCCGGAGTCCTTCAGGTTCAGCGCATGGGCGTGACCTTGGGAGCCGTAGCCGATGATCGCCACCTTCCGGCTGCGAATGAGCGACGGATCGGCATCCGCCTCGTAATAGACAGTGGCAGCCATCCTCAGCTAGCCCTTCCTCTCAAGGGGCGCACCGCGCGCCCGCCTTCTCGTTCCAGGCGCGGCAGGGCAACACGCCCCGTGCGCTGGAGCTCCACGATGCCATAGCCGCGCAGCAGGTCCTCGAAATCGTCGAGCTTCGACGGGTGACCCTCGAGGGAGATGGTCAGCGCGTCGGTGCCGACAGCGAGGATCTTGCCCTCGAAGATCTGGACGAGCTCGACGATCGGGCCGCGTTCCTCGGTCGGCGTGCGCACGGTCGCCAGGAGCAGCTCCCGCTCGACCGACAGGCGCGGGTCGAGCTCGGAGATCTTGACCACGTCGACGAGCTTGAACAGCTGCTTGGTGATCTGTTCCAACGGCGTCGACTCGATGTCGACGACGATCGTGATCCGGCTGAAGCGCTCGTCTTCCGTCGGGGCGACGGCGAGGGAGAAGATGTTGAACGCTCGCCGGGCGAACAGCGCAGCGACCCGGGCGAGCACCCCGGCCCGGTTCTCGACGAGGACGGACAAGATGTGGTGGTTGGTCCGACCGGTGGTCGGGAGAGCGGTCATCGGAGGAACTCCCTGCGGGGTTGCTGGCTGGGGGGTAGGACGACGTCGTCGTTGGAGAACCCGGCGGGGACCATCGGGAAGACCTTCTCCCCCGAGTCGACGCGGAAGTCGACGACGACGGAACGGTCGGTGATCGAGTTCGCCTTCTCGATCGCCGGGGCGACCTCCTCAGCGGAGTCGACGCGGATCCCGACGCACCCCATCGCCTCGGCCCACTTGACGAAGTCGGGGACCTCCGGGGACAGGTACACCTCGGAGTAGCGCTCGTCGTAGAACATCTCCTGCCACTGGCGGACCATCCCCAGGTAGGAGTTGTTCAAGATGGCCACCTTGATCGGGATCCGCTCGACGGACGCGGTGACCAGTTCCTGGGCGGTCATCTGGAAGCACCCGTCACCGTCAACCGCCCACACGGTGGCGTCGGGCCGCCCGGCCTTGGCCCCGACCGCGGCGGGCACGGCGAAGCCCATCGTCCCCAGCCCCCCGGAGTTGACCCAGGTGTACGGCTTCTCGAAGCGCCAGTACTGACTGGACCACATCTGGTGCTGGCCGACGCCGGCGACGAGGATCGTGTCCGGCGGCGCCGCGTCGCGCAGCTGTTCCAGGCAGAACTGCGGCTTGAGCGCCTCACCGGGCTCGGACGGCTCGTAGGTCACGGGGAACTGCTCGCGCCACCCGGAGATCCGGCTGCGCCAGGCGCTCGTGTCGGTCTGGGTCTCCCCGCCGGCGAGCATCTCCCGCAGCTCGCGCACGATCTCGGTGATCACCTGCCGGCAATCGCCGACGATCGGCACGTCCGGGCGGCGGACCTTGCCCTGCTCGGCGGGGTCGATGTCGACGTGGATGATCTTCGCCTCCGGGGCGAAGGCGGACAGCTTGCCGGTGATCCGGTCGTCGAAGCGGGCGCCGAGGGTGATCAGCAGGTCGGCGCGCTGCAAGGCGGTGATCGCCGAGTACGTGCCGTGCATTCCGGGCATCCCCAGGCACAGCGGGTGCGAGTCGGGGAACGCGCCGCGGGCCATCAACGTGGTCACGACGTGGATCTGGGTCAGCTCGGCGAGCTCACGCAGAGCCTCCGCGGCACGGGCCTTGAGCACCCCACCGCCAACGAAGAGGATCGGCCGCTCGGCGGCGAGGATCATCTTCGCCGCCTCTCGGATCATCCGTGGATGACCCTTGACCGTCGGGCGGTAACCGGGCAGCGACTCGGAGACCTCCGCGTCGGTCGGCCAGTACCAGTCCATCTCCTGGGTGAGGACGTCTTTGGGCACGTCGACGAGAACGGGTCCGGGACGGCCGGTGGTCGCCAGGTGAAACGCCTGGCGGACGACCATCGGCAGGTCCTCGGCGCTCATCACCAGCTCGTTGTGCTTGGTCACACTGCGCGTGATGCCGACCGTGTCGCACTCCTGGAACGCGTCGGTCCCGATCGCGTAGGTCGGCACCTGCCCGGTGATGCACACGAAGGGGATCGAGTCGAGGTAGGCGTTGGCCAGCGGGGTGACCATGTTCGTCGCCGCCGGGCCGCTGGTGACCATCGCCACCCCCGGTCGCCCGGTGACGTGCGCGTACCCCTCGGCCATGTGCCCCGCACCCTGCTCATGGCGGACGAGCACGTGACGGATGGTCGAGTCGAGGAGCGGGTCGTAGGCAGGCAGGATCGCCCCGCCGGGGAGCCCGAAGATCACCTCCGTGTGCTCCATCTCGAGGCTCTTGATGAGGGCTTGGGCCCCGGTCATCTTCATCGTTGGCTCCCTGGAGAGGAATGGGTCCGCGCCCGGCCGACCCGAAAAACACAACGACCTCCCGGCTGGGAGGTCGGCAGACGCACGCAGCGGAGAGGCTGGTGCGTCTAGGGGATGACTACGAGCCGGCTGGTCGAGAACATCGCCAGCCAGTGTGCCAGCTCCACACGTGGGATTCAAACCTGGCCGCGGGTCTCTCCGGTCGCTCAAGATCGACAGCGCAGCGTCGATTCGCCGCCCACCTCACGTCCAGTCCGTGACGGCACCAAGACGGCATGAGCAGATGGGCGGCGTTGCGGATGCGGAAGACGACTCACCGTTACCTAATCGCGATCGGAGGGCTCCTCACGGCCCTCGTCGCCGGAGCGCTCCCCGCTCCGGTGGCGGCGCGAGCGGCGACGGAATCGCCGGCCGGCGCGACCGATGCGCCCGAGACGCCCGACGTGGAGCTCGACGAACCACTGTCCGGCACTCAGGCGGTGACCGCACTCGGCGAGGACCTGGAGGCGGTCGCCGCCTCCGCGGGGATGACCGGGCCGGAGCTGCGCGCCACGCTGCTCGACGACGGCACGCTGTGGGTCGACGAAGTGGGATCGCTGTTCTACGCCGATGCGGGAATGCTTCCTTCCCCGGAGCCCGGCCCGCTACCCGGCGCCGAACCGGACGGCCCCCCCTTCCCCTACGAGGACACGTTCACCCTGCACTCCCGCCCCGGGTCGACGAAGGTGATCTATCTCGATTTCACCGGCGGGACGATCACCGGCACGGCATGGAACAACCAGGACAACGGCGTTTCGTTCGACGCTCTCGCGTTCTCCATCGACGGTGACAGATCGGCGTTCAGCAACAGCGAGCGGGAGGTGATCCAGCGCGTCTGGCAGAGCGTCGCCGAGGACTTCGCCCCGTTCGACGTCGACGTGACGACCGAGGATCCGGGACAGGAGGCGATCACCCGCTCGGGCCCCACCGACGACGACTACGGGACGCGGGTGATGGTCACCGACACCCCGACGATCGCCTCCACGTGCAACTGCGGAGGGATCGCCTACCTCGGTGTGTTCAACGCCACGACATCGCACGCCAGGTTCCAGCCGGCGTTCGTCTTCACCAAGGACAGCAAGGCGGCGAAGTTCATCGCCGAGGCCGCGTCGCACGAGGCCGGGCACAACCTCGGGCTGCACCACGACGGGCAGAAGGTCAAGCCCGCGCTCGAGTACTACGGGGGCCACAACGGCTGGGCGCCGATCATGGGATCCGGATACCGCCACCCGGTGACCCAGTGGTCCAAGGGCGAGTACTCCCAGGCGAGCAACAAGGAAGACGACGTCTCGGTGATCCTCGGCGGAGGGTTGACGTTGCTCGCCGACGACGCCGGGGACAAGACGACTTCCGCGGTGTTCCTCGGCTCCACGTACCCGATCGAGCGCCGCGGGATGATCACCCACGCCAAGGACATCGACCTGTACCGGATCAACCTCGGCGCCGGATCGGTGACGGTCGCGGCCGATCCCGCCGGGTACGCACCGAACCTCGACATCGGCCTCGAGCTCCTCGACAGCAAGGGCAAAGCGGTGGCCAAGGCCAACCCGGCGATGTCGGTCGCCTCCTCGACGAAGGCGAACGGGCTGAACGCGTCGCTGACGACCACCGTCGCGGCCGGCACGTACTACGTGAAGATCTCCCCGGCGGCCAACGGGTCGAAGACGAGCGGCTACAGCACCTACGGGAGCCTCGGGTCGTACACGGTGACGGTCGCCGGGGTGGACGGTGGGGGGCTGCCGAACCTCGCCCCGAAAGCCAAGATCGCCCTCGCCAGCACGACGATCGGGTTCCCCGGACCGGTGAGGTTCTCCAGCTCGGCGTCGACCGACCTCGACGGGGAGATCGTGGCCGCAACGTGGGACTTCGGCGACGGCAGCGACGCGGCTTCCGGCCTGGAGGTCACGCACAGCTACACCAGCGCGGGGAAGTACACCGTGACGATGACCGTCACCGACGACCGGGGGGCGACGGCGACGGCGACAGCGAAGGTGACGACCGTCCCCGTGGTGACGGTCGCGTCGGTGAGCGTCGGTTCGGCGCCGAAGCCGAAGGGCAAGGTCGCCGGCTCGGCCAACGTGCAGGTCGTCGATGCCGACGGCCATCCCGTGGCCGGGGCGTCGGTCAAGGTGACCTGGACGACCGCGGGCAAGAAGTCGAGCGGGAGCGGCAAGAGCGGCGCCGACGGAGTCGCCACGGTCAAGGGCCCGATCACCGTTCAGGGCACGGCGAGCACAGCGACGGTGACCAAGGTGACGAAGTCGAAGATGTCCTTCAACCCGGACATCGCCACCGAGCTCAGCGCGAGCGGAACGCTCTAGGCGCCGCTCCCGGACTCCGCTCTACAGCGTGTTCGTGATCGCGCCGGTCTCCGCGCCCTGGACGAGGCGGGCGTACTTGCCGAGCACACCGGTCGTGTAGCGCGGCGGGTTGGGCTTCCACCCCTCCCGGCGAACGGCGAGCGTCGCTTCGTCGACGAGCAGATCGATCGCGTGGGAGTGGACGTCGATGCGAATCGTGTCCCCGTCGGCGACGAAGGCGATCGGGCCGCCGTCGACCGCTTCCGGGGCGACGTGGCCGATGCAGAAGCCCCACGTCCCCCCAGAGAACCGGCCGTCGGTGACGAGCGCGCAGTCGGCGCCCCGGCCGGCGCCCTTCAACGCCCCGGTGATCGCCAGCATCTCGCGCATCCCTGGGCCGCCCTTGGGCCCCTCGTAGCGGATGACGAGCACGGTGCCGGGCTGGATCTCCCCGGCGAGGATCGCGGCCATCGCCCCGTCCTCCCCGTCGAAGACGCGCGCCGTGCCCTCGAAGCGCTTCTGCTCGGCGGTCAGTCCGGCGACCTTGACGACCGAGCCCTGGGGAGCGAGCGAGCCGCGCAGCACGACCGTCCCGCCTTCGGTGTGGATCGGCGCGTCGAGCGGGTGGACGACCACACCGTCGGGCCCCGGCGGGTCGATCTCGGCGAGGTTCTCCGCCATCGTCTTGCCGGTGACGGTCAGGCAGTCGCCGTCGAGCAGGCCGGCGTCGAGGAGCATCTTCATCACGACTGGGACGCCGCCGATCCGGTCGAGGTCGGTCATGTGGAACTTGCCACCGGGCTTCATGTCGGCGATGTGCGGGACCTTCGCCGCGACCCGGTTGAAGTCCTCGAGCTCGAGGGTCACCCCGGCCTCGTTGGCGATCGCCAGCAGGTGGAGCACGGCGTTCGTCGAGCCGCCGAGGGCGGAGGCGACGGCGATCGCGTTGAGGAACGCCGCCTTGGTGAGGATCATCCGCGGCGTGATCCCCAAGCGCAACAGATTGACGACGGCCGCGCCGGCCCGGCGCGCGTCATCCTCCCGGCGGCGGTCGACGGCCGGCGGGGCGGCGGAGCCGGGAATGCTCAGGCCCAACGCCTCGGCGATCGAGGACATCGTGTTCGCCGTGAACATCCCCCCGCAGGCGCCCTCACCGGGGCACGCGTTGCGCTCGATGGCGTAGAGGTGCTCCTCGGTCATCGTCCCCGCGGCGCAGGCCCCGACGCCCTCGAACACCGAGGTGATGTCCAGCGCCTCACCGTTCAGGTAGCCGGGCAGCGTCGAGCCGTTGTAGACGAACACGCTCGGCAGGTCGAGGCGAGCGGCGGCCATCAGCATCCCGGGAATCGACTTGTCGCACCCGGCGAGGCCGACGAAACCGTCGAAGCGCTCAGCGTGCATCACCGTCTCCACCGAGTCGGTGATCACCTCCCGGGACACGAGCGAGGCGCGCATCCCCTCGTGACCCATGGAGATCCCGTCGGAGACCGTGATCGTGCCGAACTCGAGGGGGAAGCCACCCGCGGCGCGCACACCTTCCTTGGCCCGCTCGGCGAGCTTGCGCAACGTGACGTTGCACGGGGTGACCTCGTTCCACGAGGAGGCGATGCCGATCTGCGGCTTGTCCCAGTCGTTGTCGGTCATCCCGACGGCGCGCAGCATGGCCCGCGCCGGGGCCTTCTGCATCCCGTCGGTGACATCGTGGGAGCGGGGCTTCAAGTTCAGCGGAGTGCCGTCGGCGACCATGGGCGCCACGGTAGCGCCGCGACCTGCTCGGCACCCGAGGCGATCAGGGGCCGCTGCCGATCCCGCACACCGAGGTCACGTAACGGTCGATCCGCCCCGACGCGGCGTCGGCTTCGTCGGTGTTCATCGCCGCCTGGACTGCCGGGTCGCCTTGCGCCTTGGTCAGGTCCCACCCGTCGCCGGCCAACGCCGCGCCGAGGCGCTCGAAGCCCCCGGTGAGTGTCTCCAGGTCGGGACGGATCTCCGCCGGAGCGGTGCTCGTCACCGCCTTCAGCGCGGAGAGGAAGTCGCCCCAACGCGACTCGAGCTGGACCGGGTCGCGCAGGGCGAAGATCTCCTGCAGCGCGGCGCTGCTCTGGATCTCGGCGGCCATCTTGCAGAAGTCGCCGCTCCCCGTGCCGGTGAATTCGGTGGTCGCCGGAGCAGGTCCCGTCGCGGATCCGGCCAGTGCGGTCGTGACCCCACCGGTGGCGGCCGTTCCCGCGCCACTCGAACATGCCGCGAGGCACACGATCCCGGCGAGGAGGACCGCGCTTCGCAGTCGTCGCATGAGTCCAGTCTCCCACGGCGGTGCGGGGTGATGCCCTCGGCCGACCGGCGCCCGGGAATCCGGCGGTGGTCTGCCGGCGGTATCGTCGAAGGCTCCGAAGGAGGATGTGGTCATGGCGATCCGGGCCAAGCTGACGACGCTCGAGGAACTGGAGGCTCGCCGGTCCGGCGCACCGGCGCCGTCCGGGGCGGGCACGGCCAAGCGGGAGGTCTCCGAGGAGGAGAAGGCGACGCGCAAGGAACGGGTGGCCAAGGCGAAAGACTCCCTCGCCCGTTCCGTGGGGATGAAGGGTGACCACGTCACCCAGGCCCGGGCCGCGCTGAAGCGCTACCTACAGCAGCTCAACGATCCCCGGCAACCAGACGATGCAGCCTTCGAGGCGTTGATCGCGGCCCCGTTCCAGACTCCGCAGAAGAAGAAGGCAAACGACCGCCGGTTCTGATCGGCCTCCGGTGGGAAGGCGGTCAGGCCTGGGCGCGGCGGGCCTGGAGGGCGGCGGTGACGGCCTTGCCGTC
>CAZQEJ010000115.1:0-9631 GCA_964592165.1 uncultured Ilumatobacteraceae bacterium
CTCCGAGGTGGTCGGAGAGGTCGAGGAACGCCTGCGCTCCTCCGGACCAGGAGACACCTTTGCCGGCGAAGAGGAACGGCCGTTCGGCAGCGGCGAGCCGTTCGGCGGCGATCCGGATCTGGTCGGGATCGCCGGCGCCGAGATCGACGACCCGGTTCTGTACGGCGGGGGTCAGCCGCAGGGTCGACGGATCGACGGGCGCGTTCAGCAGCTCGTCGGGGATCGCCACGAACGCGGGACCGTGCCGGCCGGTCGTCGCGGCGCGGAACGCGGCACGCACGATGTCGGGAACCCGGTCGGCGCGGGAGATCAACGCCGCGTACTTGGTGATCGGCCGGGCCATGGCGACGAGGTCGGTCGCCTGCCACGCGCCGCCGCGGTCGGGCGAGTTGACCGCGGCCCGCCGAGTGCAGGCGATGGCGACCACGGGGTAGCCCTCCCCGTGGGCGCTCGTCAGCCCGGCGAGCATGTTCGCCCCACCGGGCCCGGGATTGCCGATGACGACCGCGGGGCGGCGGGCGACGCGGCTGTAGGCCTCGGCGATGTGTGCCGCGGCTTCCTCGTGACGGGTGTTCACGTAGCGGATCCCGTACGCGCCGGTGTGCATCACGAACGGGATGTGTGCGCCGTCGAGGATGCCGCACATGAAGTCGACCCCCTCGAGCTGCAAGCAGCGAACGAGGAGCTCACCGACGGTCATCGTGGCAGAGGAGTCGCCCATCGCCTCATCATGGCAAGCCCGGACGTGCCTGGCGGACGAGCACGCCCGCCGGGGAACCGGCCGTCCCTGCCGGCGCTACGGTCGGTGCATGTGCGACACGATGGTCGCTGTCGGTGCCGACGGGGTGCTGTTCGCCAAGAACTCCGACCGTGACGCGAACGAGGCCCAACTCCTCGACTGGCAGCCGGCACGCACTCACGAGCGCGGAGCACGCCTGCGCTGTACCTGGATCGAGATCGACCAGGCCCCGAGCACCCATGCCGTGCTCCTCAGCCGTCCGTTCTGGATGTGGGGAGCGGAGATGGGCGCCAACGAGCACGGGGTGGTGATCGGCAACGAAGCCGTGTTCACCCGCGCTCCACGCCAGGCGCTCGGGTTGACCGGGATGGATCTGGTCCGCCTCGCCCTCGAACGGGCGGCAAGCGCTCAGCAGGCGGTGGAGGTGATCACCGGCCTTCTCGAACGGTACGGGCAAGGAGGCGGCTGCGGTCACGAGGACCGTGACTTCAGCTACGACAACAGCTTCCTCGTCGCCGATCCCCACGGCGCCTACGTGCTGGAGACCGCGGCGCGGGCCTGGGCCGTGGAACGGGTCACCTCCGGGGCCCGCTCGATCAGCAACGGCTTGACGATCGGTGACTTCGCCAAGGGGCGGACCGAACCGGTCCGCACCCACTTCTCCCGTTGCCGGGCGCGGCGAGCGATCACCGAGGCGGGCACGGCCCGAGCCGGCGGTGTCGCCGCCCTCGCCGCGGTGTCGCGCGATCACGGAATCGGCGGGCCGGTGCCCCGCTACTCGCCGCTGACCGGGGCGATGAGTGCGCCGTGCATGCACGCCGGAGGGCTCGCTGCGGCCTCCCAGACCGCGGCGTCGTGGATCTCCGATCTGCGCGCCGGAGGTGCCCGGCACTGGGTGACGGCGACGGCCGCGCCGTGCACCGCGCTGTTCAAGCCGGTGCGCGTCACCGAACCGCTCGACCTCGGACCCGACCCGACCGACCGATTCGACGCGCGCTGTCTGTGGTGGCGCCACGAGCTGCTCCACCGGCGCGCCCTGCGCGACCCGGCTCGCTTCCTGCCCCGCTTCGCACCCGAACGGGACGCGCTCGAGGCCCGTTGGTTCGCCGAACCCCCCGAGCCGGCGGACGCGTTCGCCGAGGCCGACCGGCTGCTCGCCGGCTGGACACAGGCCGTGTGGCGTGACGGCGAGGTGCGCGACACCCGGCCCCCGTGGGTAAGGCGCTACTGGCGGGTGCGCGACGAACGGGCAGGGTTCCCGGCGACAGTGTCGCCGCTGCCGGCGACGAGCAGCGCGGTCGGGCGGTGAACGGGTACGGGGCGCAGCCCTACCCGAACGCGGCGGCGACCACCGCCGCGTTCGCCGCCCACGTCAACCCGGGCAAGGTCGCCGCCTTCGCCGCCCTCGGATTGGACATCGTCATGGGTGAGCGCCGAGGTGCCCGCTTCCGGGACGCGTTCAGCGGCACCTGGTACTACAACTGCCACTGCAACGGCGGGGTGTTCAACCTCGGTCACCGCCACCCGGCCGTCGTCGCCGCGGTGCGCGGTGCGCTCGAGGAACTGGACATCGGCAACCACCACTTCGTCTCCGGTTGGCGCGCCCGGCTCGCCGAACGCCTGGCGGCGACGACCGGCGGGAAGCTGTCCGGCGTCGTCTTCGGCGTCGGTGGTGGTGAGGCGATGGACCTCGCACTCAAGGTCGCCCGCGCCCACACCGGGCGGCAGGGGATCGTCTCCACGATCGGCGGGTACCACGGCCACACGGGCCTGGCGATGGCCACCGGCGATCCGGCGTACCGCGACCCGTTCGGCCCGAACCTCCCCGGGTTCGTCCAGGTGCCCTTCGACGACCTCGGCGCACTCGACGCGGCGGTCGGCGATTCGACCGCGGCGGTCGTGTTGGAGACGATCCCGGCGACGCTGGGGATGCCGATCCCCTCGCCCGGGTACCTCGCCGGCGTCAGGCGTCTGTGCGACGAGCGAGGAGCATGCCTGATCCTCGACGAGGTGCAGACCGGACTCGGCCGCACGGGGACGATCTGGGCCTACGAGCACGAAGGTGCCGTCCCCGACATCATGGTCACCGGCAAGGGTCTGAGCGGAGGGGTGTACCCGATCAGCGCGACGCTGATGCGCCCGGAGATCCACGCCTTCTTCGCCGAGCACCCCTTCGTCCACATCTCCACCTTCGGCGGGGCCGAGCTCGGCTGCGCGGCGGGCCTCGCCGCCCTCGACGTAATCGAGGCACCGGGCTTCCTCGAGCGCGTCGGCGAGTTGGGGGAGATGTTCGAAGACGGGCTCTCCGGACTCGATCTCGTCCTGCGCCGCCGTGGGTTGTTCATGGGCCTCAAGCTCGCCGGGCAAGGTGACGGCCTCGCCGCTGCGGCGGCGTTGATCCGCGCCGGGGTGTTCGTCCTGTTCGCCAACAACGACACGTCCGTCGTCCAGTTCCTCCCCCCACTGACCCTCGACGACGCCGAGGCCGCCGAGATCATCGGCATCGTCCGCCGGGCCCTGCGATGATCACCGACGGCGAGCTGGCCGAGCTGGAGCGGTCCGTCGAGGAGGCTCTCGCGACCGGCGACGCCGGCGCTCTACGGGTCCTCGGGCGAGGGGAGATCTCCGTCGTCCTCGGATGGCCGGGCGACGATCCGCGTTGGGCGTGCAAGCGCCTGCCGCCGTTTCCCGACCCGCCGGCGGCAGACCGCTACGCGGCGGTGCTCGCCCGCTACGTCGCCGCTCTCGCCGAGCGCGGGGTCCGTGTCGTCGGCACCGACGTCCGGCGTGTCACCGGCACCGGCGGACGGCCGGTCCTCTACTGCGTGCAGCCGGTGCTCCCGGCGGCCACTCTCGCCGTCGATGCCGCCCGCCGGGACCCGCGGCGGGCCGAGGAGATCGTGCGGCGCATCGTCGACACCGTCCTGAGCACCGTCGACGCGACGGTCGGCCTCGACGCGCAGCTGTCCAACTGGGCCACCGACGGTGACGACCTCGTCTACTTCGACGTGACGACGCCGATGATCCGCCGGGCCGACGGGACCTCCGATCTCGACGCCGGGCTGTTCCTCGCCTCCTTGCCGTGGGTGCTGCGACCGGCGGTGCGCCGTTTCGTCGTCCCGGGGATCCTCGATCGGTATCACGACCCGCGTACGGTCGTCGTCGATCTCGCCGCGAACCTGATCAAGGAACGGCTCGAGCCGCTCATCGGGACCGTCATCACCGCTGCCGATGAGCGGGTCGTGCCCCCGCTCACCGAGGCGGAGGCCCGCCGGGACTACCGCGGCGATGCCCGCATGTGGGCCGCGTTGCAGCACGTACGGCGGGCCGACCGGTGGTGGCATCGGCACATCCGGCGTCGCCCGTACCCGTTCCTCCTCCCCGAGGAGATCGAACGCTGAGCGTTCAACGATGAACAACCACGGGTAATTTTGCCGGTGACTGGTTACCGGCCTAGGGTCTCGCCCATGAGGGATGCCGTGGGGAGGGCGCTGCTCGCGCCGCCGTTGCGCTCGACGGTCGACACCGGCAGCGAGCAGTTCCGCAAGAACCGCGACGACCTGCTCGAACAGCTCGGGGTGATCGACGAGCTGCTCGACCAGGCGGAGGCTGGCGGCGGGCCGAAGGCGATGGACAGGCTCCGCCGGCGCGGCAAGCTGCCGGTGCGCGAACGGATCGCCTACGCCCTCGATCCCGACTCGCCCTTCTACGAGATCAGTCCCCTCGCGGCGTACGGCTCGGACTACACGATCGGTGGGGGGATCGTCGTCGGTGTCGGGGTGATCGCTGGCACGGAGTGTGTGATCGTGGCCAACGATCCCTCCGTCCTCGGTGGCGCGCTCACGCCCTACGCGGCGAAGAAGTGGATGCGCGGCATCGAGATCGCCCGGGACAACCGGATCCCCTACGTCAGCTTCGTCGAGTCGGCCGGAGCCGACCTGCGCGTCGAGACGGCGGAGGGATCACGCCGGCGGGTGCAGACCGACCACTTCGCCGAGACCGGGCGGATGTTCTACGAGATGATCGAGCTCTCCCGGATGCGGATCCCCACCGTGTGCGTCGTGTTCGGTTCGTCGACCGCAGGCGGCGCCTACCAACCAGGGATGTCCGACTACAACATCCTCGTCCGCGATCAGTCGAAGATCTTCCTCGGCGGCCCCCCGCTGGTGAAGATGGCCACGGGGGAGGAGTCCGACGACGAGACCCTCGGTGGCGCGGCGTTGCACGCCGAGGTGTCCGGCTTGGGGGACTACCTCGCCGAGGACGAGATGGACGCGCTGCGCATGTGCCGGGAGGTGATCTCCCACCTCAACTGGCGCAAGCCTCCCGGCGCCGAGCCGATGTCCGCCGACCCGCCGCTGTACGACCCCGAGGAGCTCCTCGGTCTGGTCAGCCGCGACCTGCGCCAGCCGGTCGACGTGCGTGACGTGATCTCCCGGATCGTCGACGGGTCACGCTTCGAGGAGTTCAAGCCCCGCTACGGGTCGTCGATGGTCTGCGGGTGGGCGTCGATCCACGGCCACCAGGTCGGGATCCTCGGCAACAACGGGGTGATCTACCCCGAGTCTGCGGAGAAGGCGGCGCACTTCATCCAGTTGACCAACCAGATCGACGTGCCCCTGCTGTTCTTGCAGAACATCACCGGCTTCATGGTCGGTCGGGACTTCGAGGCCGGGGGGATCATCAAGAAGGGCTCGCAGATGATCAACGCGGTGACCAACTCGACGGTTCCTCACCTGACCGTGATCATCGGCTCGTCCTACGGGGCGGGCACCTACGGGATGTCTGGGCGGGCGTACGGCAACAGGTTCACGTTCCTCTGGCCGACGGCGAAGATCGCGGTGATGGGTCCGAAGCAGATCGCCGGAGTGATGTCGATCGTCCGCCGCGGTCAGGCGGCCCGGTCGGGCGTGCCGTTCGACGAGGAAGAGGACGCGAAGGTGGTCGCGATGGTCGAAGACGTGCAGGAGAAGGGGTCGCTGGCCCTCGTCGCCACGGGGGCGATCAGCGACGACGGGATCATCGATCCTCGCGACACGCGCACCGTGCTCGGCTTGTGCCTGTCGGTTGCCAAGAACCGATCCGTCGAGGGGACCTCTGGCTACGGGGTGTTCCGGCTGTGATCCGTTCGCTGCTCATCGCCAACCGGGGCGAGATCGCCCGCCGCATCGTGCGCAGCGCACGGGAGATGGGGATCCGCTGCGTCGCCGCCTACGTCGATGCCGACGAGCATGCTCCCTTCGTCGCCGAAGCCGACGAGGCGGTCCACCTGGCGACCGGATACCTCGACGGTGCCGCGGTGATCGCTGCCGCCGTTGCCTGCGGCGCCGATGCGATCCACCCCGGCTATGGCTACCTGTCGGAGAACGCGGGGTTCGCCGAAGCCGTACGGGCGGCTGGGTTGACCTGGGTCGGGCCGTCACCCGCGGCGATCAAGGCGATGGGCGACAAGCTCGCCGCAAAGCAACTCGCCGTCGACGCGGGTGTGCCCACGCTGCCCTCCAGCGACCGTCCCGACGATCCGGCGGAAGCCGACCGCGTCGGCTACCCGCTGCTCGTCAAGGCCGCGGCCGGAGGCGGCGGGAAGGGGATGAGGATCGTCACCGACCCGTCGGATCTCGGCGAGGCGGTCGCCTCGGCGCGGCGTGAGGCCGCGTCCGCGTTCGGCGACGAGCGGGTCTTCCTCGAGCACTACGTGGCCCGTTGCCGGCACGTCGAGATCCAGATCCTCGGTGACAGTCACGGGAACCTCGTCCATCTCGGGGAACGGGAGTGCTCGATCCAGCGCCGGCACCAGAAGATCGTCGAGGAGTCGCCTTCCCCGGCTGTCGATCCGGAGCTGCGCGCGGCGATGGGTGAGGCGGCGATCCGTCTCGGGCGGGCGATGGGCTACGAGTCGGCGGGCACCGTGGAGATGCTCCTCGACGACGCGACGAAGAAGTTCTACTTCCTCGAGGTGAACACCCGTCTGCAGGTCGAACACCCCGTCACCGAGGAGGTCACCGGCGTCGACCTGGTGCGCGAGCAGTTGCGCGTCGCCGCCGGAGAACACCTCGGCTTCTCCCAGGACGAGCTCAACTTCCGCGGCCACGCGATCGAGGTCCGCCTGTACGCCGAAGATCCGGCGAACGGGTTCCTCCCGGCGACCGGGACGCTCGTCGCCTTCGAACCGCCCGATGCCCCCCACGTGCGCTGGGACTCGGGGGTCGAGGCTGGATCGGTGGTCGGGACGCAGTTCGATCCGATGCTGGCCAAGGTCATCGCCCATGCGCCGACCCGGGGCGAGGCGGCGGGCCGCCTGGCCCTCGCTCTCGAACGGCTGCACCTCGGAGGTGTCACGACCAATCGTGACTTCCTCGCCGGGGTGCTTCGCCACGAGTCCTTCGCCGCGGGGGACACGACGACCGACTTCATCGAGCGCGTCGCCCCGCCGGCGGTCGCCGCGCTCGGCGCCGACGACGTGGAGCGCGCCGCGATCGCCGGCGCGCTGTGGCTGCAAGGCGAGAACCGAGCTCATGCGCCGTTGTGGCGTGGCCTGCCGAGCGGGTGGCGCAACGCTCGGTTGCCCGCCGAACAGGTCACCTTCGCCGTCGGCGAGACCACGCTGACGATCACCTACCGGGTCCGCCGCGACGGATCGTTCGCCGTCGGCGAGGGTCGCTCGGCACGGGTCATCGCCCATCGCCCGACAGGGATCGACGCGGTCATCGACGGTCGCCGGGCATCGACGCGCATCACCCGCGCCGGGGACGTGCTCCACATCCAGAGCGCGGCGACCACGCTCGCCGTGCGCATCGTGCCCCGCTTCACCGTGCCCGGTTCCGAAGCTCCGGCAGGCGGCTTGACCGCACCGATGCCGGGGGTCGTCCTCGACATCCGCGTCGGCCCCGGCGCGGCGGTCACCGCTGGGGAGGTGCTCGTCGTCCTCGAAGCGATGAAGATGGAGCACCACATCAAAGCGCCGGCTGACGGCCGGGTTGCCGAGGTGCGTGTCGCCCTCGGCGAACAGGTCGACAACGGCGCACTGCTACTCGTGTTCGACACCGACGAAGGAGCCGAGTGATGAGCGAACCGATCCGCATCGCCAACTGTTCAGGGTTCTACGGCGACCGCCTGTCGGCGGCCAAGGAGATGGTCGAGGGAGGGCCGATCGACGTCCTCACCGGAGACTGGCTGGCCGAACTGACGATGCTCATCCTCGCCCGGACCCAGGCCAAGCGCGCCGGTGGCGGCTATGCACGCAGTTTCGTCCAGCAGATGGAACAGGTGATGGGTTCCTGCCTGGACAAGGGGATCAAGGTGGTCAGCAACGCCGGCGGCCTCGATCCGGCGGGCTGCGCGGAGGCGGTCCACGAGGTCGCCGAGCGGCTCGGTCTGTCCCCGACGATCGCCTACGTCAGCGGCGACAACCTCCTCGAGCGGCTCCCCGAGCTCGTCGCCGCCGGCGTCGATCTGACCCACCTCGAGACCGGCGAACCGATCGGTGACCTGTCCCGCTTCCTCAGTGCCAACGCGTACCTCGGCTGCTGGGGCATCGTCGATGCGCTGAACCGCGGCGCGGACATCGTGATCACCGGCCGGGTGACCGACGCGGCGGTCGTCTGCGGCCCGGCGGCCTGGCACCACGGGTGGGCGCGCGACGCGTGGGACCAGCTCGCCGGAGCGGTCACCGCAGGACACGTCATCGAGTGCAGTACCCAGGCGACCGGTGGCAACTACTCGTTCTTCACCGAGGTTCCGGGGATGGAACGGGTCGGCTTCCCCTGGGCGGAGGTCGCCGCCGACGGATCGTCGGTGATCGGCAAGCACGACGGGACGGGCGGAGAGGTGTCGGTCGGGACGGTCACCTCGCAGCTCCTCTACGAGATCGCCTCGCCCGCCTATCTCGGCCCTGACGTCACCGCCCGCTTCGACACGATCGAGCTCGAGCAGGTCGGGCGCGATCGTGTGCGGATCTCCGGAACGCGAGGTGAACCACCGCCGGCGACGCTGAAGGTGGCGATGAACGAGCTCGGCGGCTACCGCAACGAGATCGCCGTCGCTCTCGTCGGGCTGGACATCGAGGCCAAGGCGAAGCTGATCGAGGACGCGTTCTGGGTTGCGTGCCCATACCGCCCGGAGGACTTCGCCAGCGTGGTGACCCGCCTCGTGCGTACCGACCACCCCGATCCGCCGACCAACGAGCAGGCGGTCGCCTCGTTCACGATCACGGTCAAGGATCCCGACGAGCGCAAGGTCGGCCGGGCGTTCTCCAACGCGTTCGTCGAACTCGGCCTGGCGACGATTCCCGGGTTCTTCGGGTT
The DNA here is from genome assembly GCA_964592165.1 of uncultured Ilumatobacteraceae bacterium. Taxonomy (GTDB): domain Bacteria; phylum Actinomycetota; class Acidimicrobiia; order Acidimicrobiales; family Ilumatobacteraceae; genus JAWKHV01. The sequence continues at coordinate 9,043 of CAZQEJ010000115.1, forward strand.
GCGCGGTGGCCCGTCTGCCGGCTCGTCCTACGGGGTGTACCGCCCGGCGGCCGTACCCGCCGAGCTCGTCCCCCAGCACGTGGTCGTCGCCGGCGAGCGTACCGTCGTCGATTCGGTGGCGCCGGCCGCGGCGCCGGTGTCCGTGTCGCCGGCCGCCGGGCCCGATGCCAGCGCACCGCACGGGCCGACCCAGCGCGTCGCCCTCGGCCGCGTGGTCGGGGCGCGTAGCGGTGACAAGGGAGGCAACGCCAATCTCGGTGTGTTCACCCGCAGCGACGCGGCCTGGGGGTGGCTGCGCGGGTTCCTCACCGTGGACCGACTGCGTGAGTTGCTGCCCGAGGTCGCTCCGCTGCGTGTCGACCGCTACGAGCTCCCCGCCCTGCGCGCCCTCAACTTCGTCGTGCACGGCCTGCTCGAAGAGGGCGTCGCCGCCTCCACCCGCCAGGACGGCCAGGCGAAGAGCCTGGGTGAGTGGCTCCGCGCCCGGTACGCCGACGTCCCCAGCTCGTTGCTCACCTGAGAGACCGGCGATGAGCGCGGCGATGGTCGCCGAGTCCGTTCTCCAGCAACGGTTGCAGGACGTCCCCCG
>CAZQEJ010000116.1:0-9552 GCA_964592165.1 uncultured Ilumatobacteraceae bacterium
GCAGCGTCGATCTACACCCTGATCGACCTGATCTGGGCGACGTTCTGGGAGCGCTTCCCCTCACTCAAGTTCTCCCTCACCGAGGGGGACATCGGCTGGATCCCGTACTTCTTGTGGCGTTCGGAGCACATCCGTGATCGGCACAGCGGATGGACTCAGCACGACTTCTCCGCCACCGGCGGTCCGACGCAGATCTTCCGCGACCACATCCTCGTCTGCTTCATCAAGGAGACCGTCGGCCCGGAACTGCTCCACCACTTCGACATCGACAACGTGTGCTGGGAGTCGGACTATCCGCACTCCGACGGGACCTGGCCGAACGCCCCCGAAGAGCTGCTGCGCACGCTGGACGGCTGCACCGACGAGCAGATCGCCAAGATCAGCCACCTCAACGCGATGGAGCACTACCACTTCGACCCGTTCGCCCACCGCTCCCCGGAGCAGTGCACCGCCGGCGCGCTGCGCGCCGAGTCGCCCGACGTGGACACGGTGACCCACGTCGGACGCCTCGCCGACGACCGCGATCTCGCCGCCTGGAGAGCGATCACCAACCGCGCCACGGCGGCTGCTCGCTGACGCGCCTGCAGGAGGACCGTGACCCCCCACCCCTACCACCGTGTCGCCATCGCCGGCATCTACAACACGCGCCAAGCCCGCCGATTGCCCGGGGAGACGATCCGCTCGCTGAGCACGGAAGCGATCCTCGGCGTCTGCGCGGACGCGGGACTGCCACTCGCCGAGATCGGCGTGATCGTCGGCCAGTCGCCGGCCGAACCGATCTACGACCTCGGCCTCGGTCCGGTGACCCGGCACATCTCCAACGTGGGGATCCCCGCGGTGCGCGACGCGGCGCACTACATCACCACCGGGGAGGCCGATGCGGTCGTGATCGTCGCCGCCGGCGCCGGACTGCTGCGCGACGACGGAGCGACCGCGCCATGGACCCGCCCGGCCAACGAGCTCGTCGTCGGCTACGGGTTGTTCACCGCCGCGGAGTTCGCCTTGATGGCCCGGCGGCACATGATCGACCACGGCACGACGACAGAGCAGCTGGCCACCGTCGCGGCGACGATCCGCACCAACGGCCACGTCCACCCGGGGGCGGCCTACCACGGCCGCGGACCGTTCACCGCGGCGGACATCCTCGCCTCGCCGATGATCGCCGACCCGTTCCACCTCCTCGACTGCGCGATGACCGGCGAGGGTGGCTGCGCGTTGTTGCTCACCTCCGCCGAACGGGCCGCGTCGCTGCGCCGTCGGCCGGTGTACATCCTCGGCTCGGCCTCCGACGCGTTCGGCCCGGCGTACAGCCAGGAGCCGTCGTTCGACTTGCGCGGCGCCGGCAGCGGGGCCGACGTCCCCGCCGGCTACGTCGGCCGGCACGCGGCGCGCGTCGTGTGGCGGCAGTCAGGGTGCGGCCCCGACGACGTCGACGTGTGCGAGCTGTACGACCCGTTCTCCTTCGAGATCATCCGCCAGCTGGAGGCGTTCGGGTTCTGCCCCGAGGGCGCCGGCGGGGAGCTGGTCATGTCCGGAGCGATCGGTCCCGGGGGGCGATGGCCGGTGACGACCGACGGAGGGACGATGTCCTACAGCCACGCAGGGATCGCCACCCAGCAGCTCCAGCGGGTGATCCGCGGCGTGGAGCAGCTGCGCGGCACGTGCGCGACGATGCAGGTGCCCGACGCCCGGGTCGCCCTGTGCACGAACGGCGGGTCGGGCGCCCTGTTCAACGACCTGATGCTGCTGGGGGTGGAGAGGCCATGACGATGCTCCACCCCCACCCCGTGGGTGTCCCCGCGCCGAACCCGTCGCCCGAGTCGATCCCCTACTGGGAGGGATGCCGGCTCGGTGAGCTCCGCTACCAACGGTGTGACGCATGCGGCCGGCCGAACTTCGGCCCCGGCCTCGCCTGTCGGTGGTGCCACTCCCGCGAGCTGAGCTGGGTCGCCGGCTCGGGGCTCGGCGCCGTCTACTCCTGGACCATCGTCTGGCGCCCACAGACGCCGGCGTTCCCGGTCCCCTATGCCCCGGCGATCGTCCGCCTCGACGACGGCTACGACATCCTCAGCGCGCTGATCGGCCTCGACCACACAGAGATCACCGCCGGCCTGCCCGTCGCCGTCGAGTTCCATCCGCTGAGCGAGGCGATCACCCTCCCCTACTTCCGCCCTCGGTCCGGCTGACCGCGCCCTCTTCCTGCCCAGATCCGCGCAGGACGCGGATCCGCCCCGGACGGTGACCGGCCGGGGCGGATCCGGGCAGGTTCCCGAACCGGGCGTCAGTCCTGGACGTACTCGAGGATCTCGACGAGGTAGCCGTCGGGGTCCTTGAAGAACGCGGCGATCACCGGCCAGCGGTCGAGCCGCTGGGGGGCGAGCTGTGACTCACACCCCCAGGCCATCGCCTTGTCGTAGACGTCCTGGCAGTTGTCCACGTTGAAGTAGATCTTCCACAGGGCGAAGCCGTGGTCGATCGGTTGACCACCGTTGTAGCGCTCGGCGAGCTGCAACCGGCCACCCCCGCGCGGCTCGGCGGCGAGCACGATCTCGTGCACGTCCTCGATCTCCGTGCGGGACTGGACGGGCAAGCCGAGAACCTCGGTGTAGAACTTCTCGGAACGTTCGATGTCCGAGACGTAGATGCAGTACTGACCGACTGTCGTGGCCATGTGTTCTCCTGGTGGAAGGTGGGACGGGTTGCGCTCAGGCGTCGGCGAACACCTGCCCGGCGAACGCCGGGCACTTGTCCGCTTCGAGTGGTAGTTCGCCGGGGACGACGGCACGGGCGACCTCGCTGACCAGCGGGCCGATCTCGGCGGCGAACGGGCGGAGGTGATCGAGGTCGAACCCGTACAGCTCTGCCGCGTTGAGGCAGATCATCCGGGAGATCTCCTCCGTCGGCACGCCCTCGAAGGACAAGCGCAGAGCCTCGACGGAGAACGGGAAGCTGGCCTCCTTGTGCGGGTAGTCGCTGCCCCACATGATCTTGTCGACGCCGACCGCGTGGCGTACTCCGACCTCGTTCGGCCGGATGAAGCTGGCCCCCACGTGGCACTGCCGTTCCCAGTACTGGCGCGCCGTGAGAGACAGGCGGGAGACGACCGAACGACCCCACTCCGCTTCCTGCGAACCTTCGGCGTTGGCCATCCGGTCGAAGAAGTAGTCCAGCTTGAACAGCTCCTCGGGGACCCACGCGGTGCCCTGCTCGGTGAACACGACCTGCAGGGCCGGGTGACGCTCGAACACCGCGCCGACCATCAGGTGGGTCAGGGCGCGGTGCGCCCACCAGGACACCTCGAGCATGAACACGATGGCGTCGACGTCGGACGGCCCCATCGGCGGCGCGGCACTGCCGGTGTGGTGGTTGACCGGCACACCGAGCTCCTCGCAGACCTGCCACAACGGCTCGTAGTACTCGTCGAACAGGTTCGGCAGCCCGAGGCCGGGGGGCGTTCCGGGGAGGAGGATCCCCCCGGTCAGGCCGGCCTCCTTCGCCCAGCGGATCTCCGCCACCGAGGCGTCGATGTCGTGCAGGTTGATCTGGGCGACACCGGCGCGGCGCCCCGGGACCTTGGCGCAGAAGTCGACCAGCCAGCGGTTGTGCGCCTGTAGCCCGGCCCAGCGCTGCTCCATGTCGGCGGCGGTGATCGGCGGCGGCTGGGCGGTGAGGCTGGCCTTGGGGAAGAACGGCGGCACCGTGTTCGGGTAGACGACCTCGGCGGTGATCCCGTCGCTCTCGATGTCCCGCTGGTGGCGCTCGGAGTTCCAGTTGCGCTCGCCCTTGTCGCCGAGCAGATCCTCGTAGGGGATCTCGTAGTCGGCGGCCCAGGCGTCGAACTCGCCGTGCCAGCGCGAGGGGAGGTACTGCCGGTAGTCCTCGATGCTCCCCCCGGCATGACAGTCCGAGGAGATCACGATGTACCGCTCCTGGCCGTCGGCGCCGGCGGCGATCGCGGGGTTGTGGGTGCTCACGTCACGCTCCTTTGACTCGGGTCGCTCAGAAGACGTTGGCCAGCGACGAGTGCACGTCGAGGTCGATCAGGGGGAAGTCGTAGCCGGTCAACCAGTGCCGCCCGATCTTCTTCACCCCCGCCCAGCGAGCCTCCAGGTCTGCCGCGGTCTGAGTCTCGGTGAGCTGGCCGAGCTCGGTCGGGGTCGGCCCGACACGGGCGGCGATCTCCCCCAGCTTGGCCATGTCGAAGTTGAAGATCTCGCCGGCGGCGAGGCCGAGCATGCGGCGGGTCTCGTCGATCGGGATGTCGAAGAACGTCTTCTTCAGCCACTCGCGGGTGTTCGGCCAGGTGCCCTCCGGGTGGGGGAAGTCGGTCCCCCAGAGCATGTTGTCGATCCCGATCTCGTAGCGCTGGCCGAGCTCGCGGCGCTTCACGTTGGCCAGGCCGGTGAAGCAGTTGCGGTCGACGATCTCGCTCGGGAGCATGTCGCCGAGGACGTCGGCGAACTTCGCCTTGCCCAGCTTCTGCGCGCCGCGCGAACCCTGGCACAGCCGGTCCCAGAACCACAGCAGCTGGGGCAGCCACCAACACCCACCCTCGACGACACCGAAGCGCAGCCCGGGGTAGCGGTGGAAGACGCCGGACCAGAGCAGGAACCACATCGGCCGGGCCGGCCACCAGGTGACCTCGGTGACGTAGATCCCCAAGTTGTCCCCGTACTCGTCGCGCGCCGCGGCACCGGAGTGGGTGACGATCGGCATCTGCAGGTCCTCGCACAGCGCCCACACCGGGTCGTAGCGGCGGTCGTGGTACGGGGTCTGGTTGACCCACATCGCGGGGATCATCACCGCGCCGAGACCGGACTCCTTGGCCCGGCGGATCTCGGCGAGGACATCGTCGATCTCGACCGTGATCGGGATCAGGGCGACGCCGCAGCGGCGCTCCGGGGAGTCCTGGCACAACTCGGCCAACCACCGGTTGTGGGCCTGGGCGCCGGCCATGCCGAGCACCGGATCGAGGTCACCGGACAGACCGAGACCAGCGCCGAAGGGCACGCAGGTGCGGCTCTCGACCGCGTCGGCGTCGGGGAAGACGACCTCACCGGCGACACCGTCGATGTCGAGGGCCTCGTTGCGCCGTGGGGCGTCCCACCCGCCGGCGAGCTCGCGCTCGTGCTGCTCGAACCACTGCTTGGCGAAGTTCTCGTCGCGCACACCGAGACGGGTGACCGCCTCGATCGTCTCCGCCCGGCCGGCCAGGAACTCGTCGAACTGTGGGTAGAACTTGCGGTCGAGGTACTGGCGGTAGTCCTCGGTCGGCAGGCCGGCGTGGCTGTCGGCGGCGATGATCAGGTATGGATCGTTGTCAGGCATGACGGACTAGCCCCCCGAAGGTCGAGTGATGGATGTCACTGTAAGGGCGTTACAGGGTGACTTCAAGTCGTGGGGGAGCCTTCTCCGGCAGGAGGCGCCGGCGTATCATCACCGGCCATGGGCGATCGCCTGACGCGTGAGGCGGTCATCGACGCCGCGGTGGCGATCGTGGAGGCCGAGGGACTGGCGGCTCTGTCGATGCGCGCCTTGTGCGAGAAGCTCGACGTCGCGGTGACGTCGATCTACTGGCACGTGGGCAACAAGGAGGCGCTCCTCGACGCGCTGATCGAACGGATGAGCGGGACGATCGTCACGGCCCGGCCGACGGGGCGCTCGCCCGTCCAGCGAGTCGTCTCCGTCGCCCGGTCGATGGCCCGTTCGGTGGAATCGCACGGTGAGCTGATCGGGGTGGCCAACCAGCGCGGGCGGATCGGGCTCGTCTTCGCCCCCGTGCGGCGAACGCTGGCCGTCGAGCTCGCCGCCGCCGGCCTGCGCGGCGAGCGGCTCGCCGACGCGGTGAACACGATCATGCAGTACGTCACCGGGTACTGCATCACGATGGCGGCGATCGCCCGCTCGCCCCAGCAGGCGCTCGATCCGGTGTTCCTCTGGGACGGCGAACCGGCCGTCGACCGGCGCGCCGCGCGCCGCCTCGCCGAGCGACCCGATCCGACACGCTCGTTCGAGGTCGGTCTGAGCGCGCTCGTCGGCGGGCTGATCCACGCCTCGTAAGGCGCCGGCGTTGTAACGCCCCTACAGAGAGTCGTAAGTTGCCCCTCGAGCGCGGCCGGCCGGGCGGCGCCGGATTCGTCGTGGGGGCACAGCAGATGAAGGACTTCGCCGGGAAGGTCGCCGTCGTCACCGGAGGGGCCGGTGGCATCGGCCGAGCGCTGATCGAGCGCTTCACCGACGAAGGGATGAAGGTGGTGCTCGCCGATGTCGTCCCCGAGCCGGTCGAACGGGTGACTGCCGAACTGCGCGCCGAGGGCCGGGAGGTGACCGGCGTGGTCACCGACGTGACCTCGCTGGAATCGGTCGAGGCTCTGCGCGAGGCGACGCTCGCCGCCTACGGCGCGGTGCACGTCGTGTGCAACAACGCAGGCATCGGGTCGGGCTCCGACGGGCACATCTGGGAATACCACGTCAACGACTGGCGGTGGTCGCTGGACGTGAACGTGATGGGCGTGGTCAACGGGATCAACGCGTTCGTCCCCCACATGGTCGCCAGCGGCGAGGAAGGCCACGTCGTCAACACGACGTCGGGCAACGGCGGGTTCACCCCGCTGATCAACTCGGCGATCTACGCGACGACGAAGGCTGCGGTGACGACGATCACCGAATGCCTGTGGGGCCAGTTGCGCGAGGCCGGGGCGAAGGTGTCCGCCTCCTTGCTCTACCCCTCCACGCACAGCCCGGGACTGCTCAACACCGGGATCTGGCGCCCGGGGGCGAACCGTCCGGAACGCTACGACCGCCCCGGCGCACCGCCGAAGGAGGGGCGCGACTCGCTGGCCATGTTCCAGGAACGGATGAAGGCGATCGGTCAGGAGGTCGTCTTCGCACCCCTCTCGGAGGTCGCCGGAATCTGCTTCGAAGGGATCCGCGACGACGTGTTCTGGATCTCGGCGACGAGCCAGGACCAGGCGGACAAGATCGCCGCCCGGGCCGCGTCGATGGTCGCCGGCTCGGCCCCCGAGTACCTGCTCTCGCCGAACCTGATGGCGACCAAGCAGGACAAGTCCTGATGCCCGGCAGGCACGCGTCCGCGGACGCGTGCCTGGTCGACACCTGAGCCCTCGCGCCGGCCGGCGCGTCGGCCATCATGGGCCGATGGTCGATCGGTCGCGCATGGATGGGAAGGTGGCGCTCGTCGCCGGGGCAGGGCCGGGGATCGGCAAGGCGTGCGCTGTCGCCTTCGCCGAGGCGGGGGCCGACGTCGTCGTCGCCGCCCGGCGCCCGGATCCGCTCGCCGAGCTCGCCGCCGAGGTCGCCGCCCAGACCGGGCGGCGGATCGAGCCGATCGTCGCCGACCTCGGCGACGTGGACTCCTGCCGTGCCCTGGTCGACGCCGCGGTCCAGCGGCTCGGTGGGATCGACGCGCTCGTCACCGTGGCCACCGCGGGCAACGGGCAGGTGACGATCGACGAGGCCGACTGGGACGTGTGGCGGCGGGCGTTCGAGGTCAACGTCGTCGGCACGTTCGAGCTCAGCCGGGCCGCGGCGCGCTCGATGGCCACCCGTGGTGGCGGGGCGATCGTCCACATCAGCACGTTCGGCACGCACGCCCTGCCGCCCCGCCAGGCGTCGTACACGGCGACGAAGCAGGCGGCGGCGAGCGCGTCGCGCACGCTGGCCAAGGAGCTCGGGCCGGCGAACATCCGGGTCAACGTCGTCACCCCCGGGTACACGACCGGCGCCCCGCTCGACGCCTTGTTCCAGAAGGTCGCCGACCGCTCCGGGGAGACGCTCGCCCAGGTCTCCGCCCGCTACGCGCGCACCGCCGCCCTGCGCCGCCACGTCGACCCGGAGGACATCGCCGAGGCGGTGCTCTTCCTCTGCTCCCCGCGCGGCGCGGCGATCACCGGGGTGGAGATCCCGGTCACCGCCGGCCAGCACCCGCTCTGAGGATCGTCGCCCGGGGGTTCAGCCCCCGGCGCCGCACCACTCGTCGAGGGTGCGGTGGAGGTTGATCACCCGGCACTCCTCGGCGGACACGACGAGCTCGTGCAGCCCGGGTTGGTGCAGGCCACGCTGGGCGGTCTTCATGATCCCCACGTCCTGGCCGATGACCAGCCCGAGGGGGACCTCCGGACCGTCGGGCCCGATCGTCACCGGCTTCGAGCGCGGCGCGCCGGGCGGGACGCGGTGGAAGTTCATCGTCACGAACTGGCATTCATCGGGCGTGGGACCGGGCCGGGTGGAGAGCACGTTGATCATCTCCGACCAGACGAGCATCGTCGAGTTGGGGAAGAAGTTGTACTGCGCCACGCTCGTCATCTGGTCGCTGGTCAACGCGGACAGGTCGACGCCCCGTTCGGCCTGGGTGCGGCGCATCCGCTCGGCGATCACGTCCTGGATCGTGGATCCCTCCGGCACGGGAGGGCACGGTTCGCTCTGACCGGCGGGGACCCCGACACGGGTCCCCATCGACTGCACCCAGGTGTCCCACACGTGCGCGTCGGGGACGTCGCGGCCGAGGCGCGGTGAGGGCACCCCGTAGCGCTGGTAGCTGACGCCGTGGCGGTGCCACAGCCGTTGGGTGGCGTTGACGTCGTCGAGGTGGCCGAGCATCTCCGGGTGGACGCCCTGGACGTGGTACGTCTCGGAGAAGCCCTCGGAGACGACCTTCCAGTTGGCGGGCATGTGGCGGACGACGAGGCTGTTGCAGCGGTAGTCGTCGAGACCGATCCAGGCGATGTCCTCGGGAACCCCCTCCAACCATTCGGCGAGCGGCATCGCCTGCAGGTCGAGGTTGACCCACACCGTCGGGCCCCACGTGCCGACCTGCACGGGGAACAGCGAGTACTGGTCCGCCTCGATCGCCCCGAACCAGCGCCGGGAGGGGATCTCCCGCAGCGTCCCGTCGGTGTTCCACGCCCAGCGGTGGTAAGGGCAGCGCAACTCCTCCAGGCCGCAGCCGGTGCCCTCGCAGATCATGTTGCCGCGGTGCCGGCACGTGTTCTGGAAGGCGCGCAGCTCGCCGTCGTGGCCGCGCACGATGAGCACTGACAACCACCCGGCGCGGTACTCGTAGTAGTCACCGGGTTCGGCGACGTGGTCGACCGAGCAGGCGACCTGCCAGACCTTCGGCCACAGGCGCTCGTTCTCCCGCTCCATCCACCCGGCAGAGATGTACCGATCGACGGAGATCGTCGTCGGGCGGGACGCGTCCAGGCCCCAGCGGGTCGGGCGGTCCCCCGCCGCCGTGGCGTCGTCGAGTGCGGTCATCGTCGGTCCCCCTGCTGATCGCGAGCGTGGCCAGGAAGCTCCCCGGCGGCCACGGCGCATCCCCGAGCACCGTGCCCGGGCCCGAGTCTTGCTCCTGCAGACCCGAGACGTGCCACCGAAGGTCGAATCGCGCTGCCGCCCGGCCGGTGCGGCTCGCTAGCATGCCCGCCTGCGCCCAGATAGCTCAGTCGGCAGAGCAACGCACTCGTAATGCGTAGGTCGAGGGTTCGATTCCCTCTCTGGGCTCTGAGATCCCCTGGTCAGAGCATGTTCGGC
>CAZQEJ010000117.1:0-601 GCA_964592165.1 uncultured Ilumatobacteraceae bacterium
GACGAGAGTGTGGATCTCGTCGATGAACAACACGATGTCGCCGCGGGTGCGGATCTCCTTGAGGACCTTCTTCAGCCGCTCCTCGAAGTCGCCCCGGTAGCGCGATCCGGCGACCAGCGCGCCGAGGTCGAGGGTGTACAGCTGCTTGCCCTTGAGCGTTTCGGGGACGTCGTTGGCGACGATCTTCTGGGCGAGGCCCTCGACGATCGCCGTCTTGCCCACACCCGGCTCGCCGATCAGGACCGGGTTGTTCATCGTCCGCCGGGACAGGACCTGCATCACCCGTTCCAGCTCGCGGTGGCGGCCGATGACCGGGTCGAGCTTCTTCTCCCGGGCGAGCTGGGTCAGGTTACGGCCGAACTGGTCGAGGATCTGGGAGCTGCCCTTGTCGCCCTCCGCAGAGGACGACTGGCCGCCACTCGCCGCCGGGGAGCCGGACGAGGCCGCCTCGGACTTGCCTTGCGGTCCCTGGTACCCGGAGAGCAGCTGGATCACTTGCTGGCGGACGCGGGAGAGGTCCGCCCCGAGCTTGACGAGGACCTGGGCGGCGACGCCTGCGCCCTCGCGGATCAACCCGAGCAAGATGTGCTCGGTACCGATG
>CAZQEJ010000117.1:611-2817 GCA_964592165.1 uncultured Ilumatobacteraceae bacterium
AGTTGTGGCCGAGCTGGAGCGCTTCGCGCAGGGACAGCTCGAGGACCTTCTTCGCCCGGGGGGTGAAGGGGATGTGCCCCGAGGGCGACGAGCCGCCCTGGCCGATGATGTCCTGGACCTGGTTGCGCACCGCTTCGAGGGAGATCCCGAGCGACTCGAGCGCCTTCGCGGCGACACCCTCGCCTTCGTGGATCAGGCCGAGGAGGATGTGCTCGGTACCGATGTAGCTGTGGTTGAGCAGGCGTGCTTCTTCCTGCGCGAGGACCACGACTCGGCGAGCACGATCGGTGAAGCGTTCGAACACGAAGGACCGCCTTCGGCTGACGGTGGATACTTGACCGGCAGTCTACCGGGGGTGTACTGCACGCCGACGGGTGGTTGCCGGTCGCGCGGATCTGGACAGCTGATCGGCACGCTCGGACGATTGTCAAGGGCTGGGCAAGGCTGGCCGGGCGGCCGTCAGTTCGTGGGCGGCGTGCCCACGGCCTAGCCTCGCGCCGATGGCTCGCCCCGGCGCATCCCCGCTGCTCACCCTGCCCACCTCGGCCGAGGACCGGGAACGGATCGAGCACGCCTTGCACGCCGCGGTCGTCACCCCCGACCCGTACCTCACCCAGTTGGCCAGCCACCTCCTCGTCGCCGGGGGGAAGCGCCTGCGCCCGGTGATGGCCGTCGTCGCCGCGCTTGCCGACGGGCGGGCGAGTGCATCAGACGACGTCGTCGCCGGCGGGATCTCCTGCGAGCTGGTCCACGTCGGGTCGCTGTACCACGACGACGTGATGGACGAGGCGACGACGCGCCGGGGGGTGGAGACGGTCAACGCCAAGTGGGGCAACCTGCAGGCGATCGTCGCTGGGGATTTCCTGTTGTCCCGGGCGTCGGAGATCGCCGCCTCGCTCGGCACCGAGGTCGCCGGGTTGCTGGCGAACACGATCGGCCGGCTGTGCGCCGGGCAGATCAACGAGGTGCGCACCACGTACCAGGTGGGCCGCACCGAGGCCCAGTACCTGGAGTCGATCGAGGGCAAGACCGCAGCGCTGTTCGCCACCTCGGCGCGCATCGGGGGGATCGTCGCCGGGCATCCCCGCTCGTGGATCGACGCGCTGACCGCTTATGGCTCGGCGTTCGGGATGGTCTTCCAGATCGTCGACGACATCCTCGACCTGACCGCGACGGAGGCGGAGCTGGGCAAGCCCTCCGGTCACGACCTCGAGGAGGGTGTGTACACGTTGCCCGTGCTGCGGCTCCTCGCCGCCGGAGGGACCGCGGCCGAAGAGCTCGCCGACCTGCTCGGCAAGCCGCTGACCTCCGCGGAGCGGGACAAGGCGCTGGCCATCGTGCGCGGTAGCGACGGGATCGCGGCGGCGATCGAGGTCGCCTCCGGCTACGCCCGCGAGGCGGCCGACGCGTGCGCCGTGCTCGACGACAACGTGGCCGTGAGAGCGCTCGTCGACGCGCCTGCACGGCTCGTCGACTCCGTTCGCTGAGCCCGCGGAGGCGGCGATGACCGGCTTCGTCACCGGCGCCCGGCAGGGGGCTTTCGGACCAACCGGCGCCGCGTGCCGCGACCACCTGGGCGCGCACGGCGTCGTGAGTGGGCATACCGGCGGCACCGCGACCGCGATGCCCGCCGGTTCCGCCGGCACCTCCGACCCCCTTGGTGCCGGCGGTCCGGGCACAGACAAGGTGGACGAGCTGATCGGGTTCGGTCCGTCGATCTATCGGGTGATCCTGTCGATCGTGCGTGACCGCACGCTTGCCGAGGATCTCACCCAGGAGACGCTGGTGAAGGCATGGAGCCATCTGGGCACGTTCCGCGGCGAGTCGTCGCTGCGCGTGTGGGTGATGCGCATCGCCAACAACGTGGCCATCTCCGCCCTGCGCCGGCGGCGCGACCAGCCGACCGACCCGGTGGTCTTCGGCGAGGTCCTCGATGACCCGGCGACGAACTCGCCGCCGCGGCGGGCCGAGTCGCGGGCGATGCTCGCCGAGTTGTGGGCCGCGGTCGACGGGCTCGATCCGTTGAGCCGGGCGATCGTCGTGCTGCGCGAGGTGGAAGGGATGGCCTACGAGGACATCGCGGCCAGCCTCGACGTGGCCCTGCCGACGGTCAAGACCCGCCTGTTCCGGGCCCGGCGGGAGCTCGCCGGCCGGTTGGACGGTTGGCGATGAGCGAGTTCGCGGTCACCGACGTGACGTTGCTCGA
>CAZQEJ010000117.1:2917-9512 GCA_964592165.1 uncultured Ilumatobacteraceae bacterium
CTCGACACGGTTCCCCGCCAGTTGATCAACTACCTGCCCAAGGTGCTCGTCGCCGGGCTGATCGTGCTGTTCGGCAACGTCGCTGCGTCGGTCGTGTCGATGGTCGTCGGCCGGGCGCTGCAGCGAGCCACCGGCGGCCCCCGCCCCGGTCCGGTGCGCGTCGTGCGCACCGTGATCGTCGCCCTCGCGGTGATCCTCGCCGTCAGCCAGCTGGGGATCGACACGACGATCGTCAACCTCGGCGTGGCCGCGGTGCTGTTCAGCGGGGGTCTGACGTTCACCTTGCTCACCGCCCTGGGGGCGCGGGACGTGGCCCGCAACGTCGCCGCCGGGCGCTACGTGCGGCGCGTCCTGCCGATCGGCGCGGAGCTCGTCGGTGAGCACGGCGGGACGGTCGTCGAGGTCCACCCGGCGACGGTCGAGTTGCGCCGCGCCGACGGGACGACGGTGCACGTGCCCAACGCCCAGCTGCTCGACGGAGTGATTGCCTTCCGCCACGGTGAGTGATCGGGCTCGGGGGTCGGGACCCCGGCACGGTAGGCCCGCAGCCGAGGACCCCGGACCGGTTCGGTGCCTCCGGACCGGGGTCCCCGACCCATCGCCCCGCCGCCGTGGATGGAGTACGGCTGCGGAGCGGGTCGCCCGTCGGGGGTGGGGCCGGCTACCGGCCACAGCGAGCCGGTAGTTCCCCGTGCCGACGGGTCACCGGCATTCCAGACGCTGCTCGGGCGCGGAAGTCGCGAACGGATCGGGCGCGCCGTGCGGAGCGCGTGGTCAGCCGCCGGTGTGCACGAGGTGCGGGTCGGTGCCGGCGCTGACCCGGCCGAGGAAGTCGAGCACGACGCGGTTGAACCGGCGCCAATGCTCGACCATGAACCCGTGCGCGGCGCCGGCGATCACGGCTAGCTCCGCGCCAGGGATCCGCTCGGCGATCTCCTCGCTGTCGCCGCGGGGGGTGAGGATGTCCTGGTTGCCGACGAGGACCAACGTCGGGGCGTTGATCGCCCCGAGCATCTCGATCGTGTCCAGCGCACCGCCGGGCTCGTCGGCGGCGAGGATCGCCTGCACCTGGGCGACGAACGCATCGGCCGAGGCGTTCTTGGCCAGCGGGCCGAGCCAGCCGAACAGGGGGGAGATGCGGCGCAACGAGCGGGGCCCGATCACCCACCGGGCGGCCTCGTTGGCCAGCGCGGCCATCCCCTGATCGGTGGCGATGTCGGCCCATCGTTGGAGGACGCCTTCCCGCCAGGGATGGTTGCGGCAGGCGGTGCAGGCGAGGACCAAGGAGCGCACCCGCTCGGGGTGGCGGACGGCGACGAGTTGGGAGATCGCCCCGCCCATCGAGGCGCCGATCACGTGGGCGCGCTCGATGCCGGCTGCGTCGAGGACGGCGACGGCGTCGTCGGCCATCTGTTCCAACGAGTACGGCACCGGCGGCCGGTCGCTGCGGCCGGCACCGCGGTTGTCCAGGGCGATCGTGCGGTAGTGCATCCCGAACGGGAGGCGTTGCATCGACCAACCGGTCTTGTCCGTGCCGAGCCCCTGGATCATCAACAACGGTTCGCCCCAGGGGACGCCGACGACGTCGTAGTGCAGGCGGGCCCCGTCGGAGGCGATCACGAACGGCATCAGGAACCCTCCACAGCGAGGAACCCGTCGGCTGTCGACCGCAGGTGGAGGACGGATTCCCAGGCGAACAGCGAGGCGACGACCTGCTCGGTCGACCAACGTGCGGCGAAGCCCCGTCCGGCGAGCTCGGACGAACCCGTCGCCGTGCGCCCACGGGCGAGGAGCTCGTTGACGTGCACCGGGATCGGTGCGCCGGCCAGGCGCGTCGTCAGCCGGGCGGGGAACCAGTGCGGCCCGGCGACCGGGATCGGCACCCGCCGTCCCTCGCGCAGTGCGTGGAGCACGGACACCTCCCCCGGGGCGACGACGTTGAACGCGCCGTGCAGGCCCTCGGCGGCGGCGAGGACCACGGCCTCGGCGACGTCGCGGTTGTCGACCACGCTGAACCGGCTGCGGCCGATCAGGCCGAGCACGTCGATCGGCACGACGGGCAGGCGGAGCAGGCGACCGAGCGGGCTGGGGATGTGCGGACCGAGCACGGGTGCCAAGCGGAGCAAGGCGACGGGCACGCCGCTGCCGTGACCGAGCAAGCGGGCCCGGGCCTCGACGTCGGCGACCTCACGGCCGAATGGCGTGGTCGGGGCGATCGGCGCGCCTTCGTCGGGGTGGCTGGGGCGCCTTCCACCCCGGCCGTAGAGCTCGATCCCGGAGCGGACGACGACGCCGTGCAGCGAGCGGCACCGGCCGGCCGCGGCGAAGACCGCTTCGGTGAACGCCGGGGTCCACTGGGTGGCCTGGGCGGGAGTCGCCCGGGCGTCCGGCTCGAACACCGCGAAGTGGACGACGAGGTGGGGATCGAACTCGGCGACGAGGCGCTCGATCGTCGCCCCGTCGAGCGGGTCGACGAGATGGAAGTCGTCGGTGCGCAGCCGGCGGCGGGGTGGGTCGACGTCGATGCCGCGCATCTCCCCGACCCACGGTTCCCGTTCGAGGCGGGCGGCGACCATCGAGCCGAGCTCGGCCCCCATCCCACTGACCAGCACCCGGCGTGGTGAGGTGTCACCCGCCGCGCTGGTGGTCGACGACGCTTGGCCCACCACCACGACCTTAGTGGGGTGGATCGGGCCACGGCCGCTTCGTCCGGTGGGGCAAGTTTCTCGTCCGGGCGCCTTGCGTGGGTATGTGACCACGTCCTAAGGTGGACGAGTCCATGTTGACCGCACGGAGAAATTCCCTGCGGCCGGGTTGGGCGGAGCCGGTCGGCTCACGCTCGCGTCCCCATACCCGACGGCGGCGGGCCGTTGGCGCGCTCGGCGCGCTGACCCTTTCGGTCTCGCTTCCCCTGTCGGCCTCCGGCGCCCCTCGGTCCGCAACCCTCGCCCCACTCGCCGAATCGGCCAGCCCGCCGACGGCGGCGCCGATCGTCGCTCTGGACGCGTTCCCCGTCCAGCCGCGGTGCGCGTTCTGGAACACGTTCGGTGCCAGCCGTGACGGCGGGGCGCGAGCCCACGAAGGGACCGACATCGCCGCCGACGAGGGCAAGGAGGTCTACGCGGCCCGGGCGGGGACGATCTCCAAGATCTACCTCGACTCGGCGACGAACCGCGGCGGCAACTCGTTCCGCCTCACCGCGGCGGACGGGACGTACTTCTTCTACGGCCACCTGTCCGCCTTCGCCGAGGGGTTGAAGGCGGGGCAGAAGGTGAGCGCCGGGCAGGTCCTCGGCTACGTCGGGCACACCGGCAACGCCGGTGGGGTGAACCATCTGCACTTCGAGATCCACCCCGGTGGGGGTCCGGCGATCGACGGATACGACTCGTTGCGGGCGATCGACGCGTGCAAGAAGCCGTCGATGCCACCGGCGACGACAACCCCTCCGGCGAGTGCGCCAGGGAGCGCCGGTGAGCCGGCCGCCGCTCCGGCGAGCGCGGCTCCGGCGACCCCAGCTCCGAAGGCACCCGCGAAAGCGGCGCCGACGACCGCTCCCAAGGCCGGGCCGAAGGACGCCTCGCCCGCGGCCAGCGCGACACCGCCGGCGACGGCCGGGGTCGCCGTCGCCTCGACCGCGGCGCGGCTGTCGATCGCACCGCCGACACGCGTCGTCAACTCCGGTGGAGGCCTCGGTCCGAAGGCGACGGCGAAGAAGCGGACGACCTACCAGGTCCTCGGCGTCAACGGTGTCCCGTCGAGCGCCACCCTCGTGCTCCTCAACGTGACCGCGGCGTTCCCCGCGGCGAGTGGCTACCTCGTCGTGTTGCCCTGCGCTGCCGGGTCGCAGGAGTCCTCGACCCTCACCTTCCGCGCCGGGTTCTCCGATTCGGCCTCGGCTCTCGTCGCCCCCGTCGACGGCAAGGTCTGCGTGGAGACGAGCACGTCGACGAACGTGATCATCGATGTCGTCGGCTACGACGGCGACTGGTCGGCTGGCGTCACCTCGATCCGCCCGACCCACCTGCTCGACACGACCACCCTCGTCCCCGGTGAACCGCTCGCAGTCAAGGCGTCCGGCATCGGCGGGGTCCCCCCGGCGAACGGCGTGTCGATCACGGTCAATTCGGCGAACCCCGCCGGGCCGGGGACGATCACGGCGTACGCGTGCGACAAGCTCACGCCGAAGGTCGCCCAAGTGATCGTCGGCGGGGGCCCGAACTCGACCGGGCTGAACACCCGTCTCGCCGCCGACGGCACGTTCTGCCTGGTGTCCAACGTGCGCGTCAAGGTCAGCGTCGACGCGACCGCGGCGTGGGCCCTCGGCGGCTCGAACAAGCTGCGCGCCGTGACGCCGGTGCGTGCCTACGACTCCCGCTCGAGCGGCAAGGTGGCCGCCGGCCAGGTCGTCGAACTGGTCATCGCCAACGACGAGCTCCCGTGGAAGGCGACCGTCGCCGAGGTCGTGATCGTCGCCGCGAACCCCGCCGGGGCAGGGGCGGTCACCGCTTGGCCGTGCGGGCAGAGCAAGCCTCCGACGACTGCGGTGACCGCGACACCCGGGCGGACGGCGAGCGCGTCGGCCTGCGTCGGGCTGCGTGGGCGCAAGCTGTGACTGTCGCCGTCGACGGCGATGGACCGGTTCGTCGACGTCCCCGGCGGCGCCGGGGCGCGCCGCCGGCGACCCGGCCTGGGTGGCGCTTCAGCCCAGGCCGCGGGAGTCCTGCTTGAGCGCGGTGTCGACGCACAGGGCGGAGGCGACGACGAGCGACAGCAGCGGCTGGGGGATCGACGCGTGGAGCTGGACCACGTAGTTGTCGGCGGTGGTGAACAGGGTCTTGGCGAAACCCTCGAACGTCTTGGTGATCCGGGCGATCTCGTTGGCTGCGTGGTCCTCGATGCGGAAGTTCCACGCTCGCCAGTTCTCCGCCTTGATCGCCCCCAGCGTCTGCCCGCCGGCCTGCAGGGCGAAGTGGATCTTGCCGATCATGTTCTCCTGGACGATCCGGCCGATCTCGGTGCCCGCCGGGTCGGTGACGATCACCGTCGACTTGAACACCTTGCGCGGCCGGGTCAGGGACATGATCAACTCGCCGTTGGCGCCGCGCACCTCGAGACGGTGGGTCATGAACTGGTCGAGGCTGCTGACGACGCGCAGCACCTTCTTCGCCGCCGACTGACCGACCTCGGACACCGAACCGATCTGGGTGCCGTTGCGGTCGAAGACCGCGTACTGGTTGGTCACCTCGATCAGCTTCGCCTTCTGGTTGACGACGAGCACCGGCTCGCTGAACAGCGTCCCGCCCCCCGCGACCGTCGAGGCGTCGATCCCCGCGCCGCGCCAGGACGTGTCGCTGACCTGCTCGCGGATCTTGTCGACGGATGCGTTGACCTGCACCGGCTGGGATCCGTCGAGCGGGTCGTCGTGTCGTTGGCCGGCGCGGGACACGTGTGACGTCCACTGCTCGCCGTCCCAGTAGCGCAGCTCGTAACGCCCGAGAGGGTCGGGATACCAGTTGGCCGGTGTGCTCGCCATGAGCGGCGACACTAGGCGCGTTGGCACCTCCGCGCGGCGCGCTCACGGGGACCGACGCGGGAGGCCGCCATTGCCCGCAGGGCATCGCCGGTGGGCACGGATGCGCTGCCTAGCGGCCGATCGCCGCCGCGCCGAGGATCAGCTCACGGGCGAACGGGTCGAGCTGCCGGCCAGCGATCCGCTCGGTGAGGGCGATCGCCTTCGATCCGTCGGGGACGAGGCCCGACCAGCGGATGTAGCCGCCCATCATCCCGATGATCCGGTCGCCGACCTCCTCGCCGTGGATGATCACCTTCGTCCCCGCGGCGAGCATCTCGCCGATCTCGGTGTACAGGCAGAGCAGGTACGGGGTCAGCTCCTCGGCAGGGTAGTACGGCCGGTGGAGGTAGGTGACGCCGAGCTCTTCGTAGTTGTGCAGGTTGTGCGGCGCGGCGATGATCGAGACCAAGCAGCCGAAGCCGTTCTCCCTGATCCAGATGATCTCCTCCTGGCGGCGGACGCGGCGGTGGTTGTCGCCGTATCCCCCTGGGCGCTCGCAGACGGCGAGCTTGTCCTTGATGATCCAGGTGAATTGCCGCGGCGTGATGCCGAGCGCCCACTTCCCGCGAAGCCTCGGCGGCATCGTTGGGTTCCTCTTCTCCTCCGACGCGAGGTGACCCCGGCGCCGCGGCTGGACGGTTGCGGTCAGGTTACCGGGACGGTCGGGGGGCGACCAGCGACAGCCGCTGACGACGCCGCTGGACCCGCCCGCCACCGGGCAGCTGGCATGCCCGGTGGGTGCCGTCGGCGACGAGGCGGACCCGCTCGACGACGGCGGCCGACGGGGGGAACCCCCCGAGGAACGGCGTCAACCAGCGGCGGATCGCCCGGCGGGCGAGCGCTGCCGGCGCACCTGCCAAAGCGGGCGCGTCGGTCGGGTCGATCCCGGCGGCGAGCTCGTCGAGGAGCCGGGCCTCGGCGCGCAACAGGTCCGTCTGGCGGGCGAGCACCGCGGCGACGTCGCGTTCGGCGATCACGTCGAGGAGCGGGAGGAGCTCATGGCGGACACGGTTGCGGCGGTGG
>CAZQEJ010000118.1:0-7252 GCA_964592165.1 uncultured Ilumatobacteraceae bacterium
GTCTCCTGGTCCGGAGGAGCGCAGGCGTTCCTCGACCTCTCCGACCACCTCGGAGCGGCGATGAGCTCGACGCTCGGCGCGCGAGGGGTGATCCCCGAGGACCACCCGCGCTACTTCCACCTCGCCGACGGAGCGACGCTGCGCGCGGTGCGCGCCGAGGCCGACGTCGTCCTCGTCGCCGGTGCCCTGCTCGGTGAGTACGACGGCTGGGGGATGCCCCCGGCGTGGGGCGATCCGGGGGTGCAGCACACGATCCAGATCGACGCCGACCCGATGTCGATCGGGCTCAACCGGCCGGTCGACACGGCGATCGTCGCCGACGCCCGCGCCGCGCTCGAAACGCTCGGTGCGGCGGTGTGCGAGCTGCGCCCGCGCCGGGACGAGCTCGCCGGCGCCGCCCGCTACGCGGAGCTGCACGAGGCGACGATCGCCGACGCCGCGCCCCGAGTGCTCGCCGCCCCGACGGTCGGGGTCAACCCGGGCCAGATGGTCATGGCGGTGCGCTCCGCGTTCCCCCGGGACGCGATCGTCGTCGCCGACGGGGGCAACACAACGCTGTGGACCGTCGCCCTCAACCCGGTCTACGAGCCGGACTCGTTCCTCTACTCGGTGCGGATGGGGTACCTCGGGACCGGCCTGCCGTTCGCCATCGGGGCGCAGCTCGCCGCTCCCCAGCGGCACGTCTATCTCATCTCCGGCGACGGGGCGTTCGGGTTCAACGCGATGGAGCTGGAGACCGCCCGGCGGGTCGGGGCGGCGGTGGTCTGCATCGTCGCCGTCGACGACGGATGGGGGATGGAGCGCACGGCCCACCGCTTCCAGGGCGTGGACGCGACACGTGTGCACGGCACCGACCTCTCCCCCGGAACCCGCTACGACGAGCTGGCCCGCGCCCTGCGCTGCCACGGCGAGTACGTCGAGGCGATCGAGGACCTCGCCGGTGCACTCGAGCGGGCCACGGCGAGCGGCCTGCCTGCCGTCGTCCACGTGCGCATCGACCCCGACCTCAACGCCGATCCGATCGGCTACGAACAGTTCCGCGCGGCGCGCACCTACTGAGGACCACGGAGGAGACGTGACCAGCGACGACGTACGCATGCCGTCCTCGGTGTTCGTCACCGGGGGCAACGGGTTCATGGGTCGAGCGTTGATCGACCGCTACCGATCTGCCGGCGTCGAGGTCCGCGGCGTCGATGTCCACCCTGATCCGGAACGTGGGGTCGTCGCCGGCGACATCTCCGATCCGGCGTCGTGGAGCGGTCACCTCGCCGGCGCGGAGGTGGTGATCCACACCGCGGCGATCGTCTCCAACAACATCGACCCGACCGAGGCCTGGCGGGTCAACGTGGTCGGCACGCAGCGCGTCCTCGACGCGGCCGCGGTCGCCGGGGTCCGGCGCTACGTGCAGATCTCGACGATGGGTGTGACCCGCTTCGCCCACGCCCATCCCGAGGCCGCCGAACGTTGCCTGCCGGGGCGGGAGCTCGACGAGCGCTGGCCGCTGATGCCCACCGGGAACCCGTACACGGACACGAAGATCGCCGGGGAGCACACCGTCCTCGCCGCGCACGCCGCGGGGACGGTCGAGTGCACGGTGATCCGCCCCGCCGACGTCTACGGCCCCGGGTGCCGGCCGTGGGTGCTCGAACCGCTCGCCGCGATGCGCGCCAACCGGTTCATGCTCCCAGCCAAGGGCAAGGGCTTGTTCACCCCGGTGTACGTCGACGACCTCGTCGACGGTGTGCTGCGCGCTGCCACCCATCCGCAGGCGACCGGCCAGATCTTCCACATCGGCGGGGAGGACCCGGTGACGACGCTCGAGTACTTCGGCCACCTGTGGCGGATGCTCGGCCGGCGGGGATCGCCGCGCGCCGTGCCGACCGGCGTGGCGATCGCCGCCGGGGAGACCGCGCGGCTGATCGCCCGTGCCCGCCACCAGCACACCGAGCTCGGACGGGGGGTGATCCTGATGTTGGCCAAGACCCGAGGAGTGTCCAACGAGAAAGCCCACCGCGTCCTCGGCTGGTGGCCGCAGGTCGATCTCGGCGAGGGGATGCGCCGCGTCGAGGAATGGCTACGCGCCGAGGGTCACCTCGGTTCAGCGCCACCCGAGGGATAGCCGCCGTCCGCGTCCCGAGTCGGAGATCCTCGGCCAGCCATCCTTGAAATACGTTCCGGGTGATGGAAACCGTCGGAAACCGAGGGTGACGATCACCCGGAACGTCACACGGGCGAGACCAGGCGGCGCACGTGGTCGGGCACCTCGACGCCCGGCAGGTTGCGTGGGTCGGGTTCGGGCTCGCCGTAGACGGTTGTCACCGGCACGATCCCGGCCCAGATCGGCAGCGCGTAGTCGTCCTCCTCGTCGGACGGTCCACCGCTGCGGATCTTCGCCGAAGCCTCCGTGATCGGGACGCGCAGAACCGACGTGCCGCGTAGGTCCTTGGCGGTCGTCGCCCGCAGCGACGCGACGCGCTCGGGGACGAGGTGCTCGACGAGCAAGTCGAGGAGGCGGTTCTTCTCCTGCGGATCGGTGACGAGCTCGGCGCGCCCGAGGACGACGACCGAGCGGTAGTTGACCGAGTGGTGGAACGGGCTGCGGGCGAGGACGAGCGCGTCGAGGTGGGTGACCGTGACGCAGACGTCGATCCCCGTCGCCAGGCTGCGCATCAGGCGCGTCGCCGGCAACCCGTGGAGCACCAACGCATCGCCAGCCCGGGCGTAGACCATCGGGATCACCACCGGGCGCCCGTCAGCGCCGACGAACCCGACATGGGCAACGAACCCGGCGTCGAGGATCGCCTCGACCGTCTCGCGGTCGTAGTGGGCCCGGGAGTCGTAACGGATCGTCGTCGACGGTGTCTGCAGCGAGTCGCTCATCGTCTCAGTTGAGCTGCCACTCGCTGATGAGGACCATCTCCGGGTCGTTGGCGTGTTCGGTGAGCATCCGCCGGACCCGGTCCTGCCACAGTTCGCCGAAGCGGGTCACCTCCGCCGCGGTCGCCCGGCCGCTGGCCGCCTTGGGCATCAGGTACTGCATCTCCGGATCCCAGGGGGCGACGGAGCCGTTCAGCTCGACCTGCACCCCGGCGCCAGTGTCGGCGCGGCGCAGGCCCATGATCCCGGCGACGCGCTGGTCGTAGCGCAGCAGGTGCCGGCGGTCGAACCGCCCGGCGATCCCCCCGAACCCGGTCTCCGCCGCGGCACCGGTGATCAGCTGGGCGACGGTGGCCATCACCCCGGTCGTGCCGCTGTCGCGTGAATCGGCCATGCACACGAGCACGTCGCCGCGCACGGGGACCTCCTCGTCGTACAGCTCCTTGAGGCCGTGGAGGACCATCAGGTACGTGCCGGCGACCGTCGGGCAGGAGTGCCCGGCGAGGCGTACCGCGTCCGCGTAGCAGTACTCCATCAGGCCACCGTCGGCGGCGCCGAGGAACTCGGCCAGCGGATCACGCATCACCACCCTCGGCGCCTGGTCGAAGAAGCTCGGGAAGTGGGAGCTGGCGGCAGGGGTGATCACGGTCACGGCCTCCTCGGTGAACGGATGGAGCTCGGCGAGCGAGCGGCGCGTCCCGGAAGCGTAGCGATGCGCCCCCGCACGACCGTCCCCGGCCCACCGGGAACGAAGGCGCTCAGCGGAAGCCGGCGACGCGCTCCTCGGTGTCGGTGATCGGATAGGTGGTCTGCGCTTCGTAGCGCAGACCCGCGGCGAGTCCGCCGTCGAGCGCGGCGCGGTAGAGGTCTTTGTACGCGGTGAGCGATCCGGCGCTGTTCGCCTCGATCTGGGCGGCGAGCGCGTCGACGGCGGCGTCGAGCTCGGCGGCGGGGACGGCGTCGACGGCGATCCCCCAGCGGGCCGCGTCGGCGCCGCTGAACGTGCGTGCCGTGTAGGAGAGCTCGCGGGCGCGCACCACGCCGGCGGCGCGGATCAGCCGCTGGCTCATCCCCCAGGTCGGGCGGAGCCCGAACTTGGCATGCGTGTCGCCGAGCTTCGCCTCCGCGGCGACGACCGCGAGATCACAGGCCAAGACGAGCTCCAGCGCTCCGGTGAAGCAGTGCCCGTTGACCTTGGCGATCACGATCTGGGGCATCGTCGTCAACAGTTCGATCGCCCGGCGCGCCGGGACGTCGAGCAGGTCGCCGACCGACCCGTCCTCCAGCGACCGCCCGGCCAACGCCTTCAGATCGACGCCGGCGCAGAACGCTCGGCCCTCGCCGGTGAGCACGACGACCCGCACGCCGTCGTCGGCGGCGAGCGTCTCGAGGACCGTGACGAGTTCGGCGAGCATCGTCGGCGTGATCGCGTTCAGCGCCTGGGGACGGGACAACGTGACCGTCGCCGTGCTACCTGCGAGCGTGCAGCGGACCTCGGTCGACGGATTCGAGGGAAGGGGGCTCACCTCGCCGACCGTAGCCAGAGGAGCCGGGCGCCCCGGCGGCAGCCACCGCGGGGGAGGTTCGTAGTGTGCGGGAATGCGTTACACAAAGCTCGGTTCGACCGGCCTCGACGTGTCGGCGATCTGCCTCGGGTGCATGAGCTTCGGGGTTCCCGAACGGGGACACCACGCCTGGTCGCTCCCCGAGGAGGAGAGCCGCGGGTTCATCCGCGCCGCGCTCGACGCGGGGATCAACTTCTTCGACACGGCGAACATCTACTCCGACGGAACGAGCGAGGAGATCCTCGGCCGAGCGCTGCGCGACATGGCCCGCCGGGAGGAGGTCGTCGTCGCCACGAAGGTGTTCAGCCCGATGCGCCAGGGGCCGAACAGCGTGGGCTTGTCACGCAAGGCGATCATGTTCGAGATCGACCAGAGCTTGCGGCGCCTGGGGATCGACCACGTCGACCTCTACCAGATCCACCGTTTCGACCCGCGCACACCGGTGGAGGAGACGATGGAAGCGCTGCACGACGTCGTGCGGGCCGGCAAGGCGCGCTACATCGGGGCGTCGTCGATGCGGGCCTGGCAGTTCGCCAAGATGCAGCACGCCGCCGAGCGCAACGGCTGGACGCGCTTCGTCTCGATGCAGAACCACTACAACCTCGTCTACCGCGAAGAGGAGCGGGAGATGCTCCCGCTGTGCGCCGACCAGGGCGTCGGGGTGATCCCCTGGAGCCCACTCGCCCGCGGCCTCCTCGCCCGAGCCCCTGACGCGGCGACGCCACGCCAGGACAGCGACGAGTTCGGCAAGACGTTGTACGCGACCGCCGACCAGGCGGTGATCGACGCCGTGACGCGGACCGCCGAGCAGCACGGCGTCACGCCGGCCCAGGTCGCCTTGGCCTGGGTCTCCCGCCACCCGGCGGTCGACGCACCGATCGTCGGGGTGACCAAGGCGTCGCACCTCACCGATGCGCTCGCCTCCCTCGACGTGCACCTCACCGACGAGGAGGTCGCCGAGCTGGAGACTCCGTACACACCCCAACCGGTCCAGGGCCACGCCTGACCGCCGCGCCGCGGGGCCCGGCACCGATGAGGACCGCTTCGTCGGTTACCGCCCGTCGCGACCCACAATGAGGGACCCGGACGACGAAGGGACCTGGCGCATGCCGAAGCTGTCGATCAGCGAGCTGTTCTCCGTGCAGGACAAGACCGTCCTCGTCACCGGCGGGTCGCGCGGCATCGGGGAGATGATCGCCGCCGGGTTCCTGGCCAACGGGGCCAAGGTCTACATCAGCTCGCGCAAGGCGGCGGTGTGCGACGAGACCGCTGCCCGGCTGGCCGAGACGTACGGCGGCACGTGTGTATCGATCCCCGCCGACCTGTCGGTGCTCGACGGCGTCGACTCCCTCGCCGCCGCACTCGGCGAGCGGGAGGAACGGCTGCACGTCCTCGTCAACAACGCCGGCGTCGCCTGGGGCGCACCGCTGGAGGAGTTCCCCGAGATCGGCTGGGACAAGGTGATGGACACGAACGTGAAAGGCGTGTTCTTCCTCACCCAACGCCTGCTCCCCCTCCTCGAGGCGGCGGCGAGCGCGGACGACCCGGCGCGGGTGATCAACATCGGTTCGGTCGACGGGATCCGCACCCCGGTGTTCGCCAACTGGTCCTACGGGCCGGCGAAAGCTGCCGTGCACGCCCTCACCCGGCAGATGGCCGCCGGTCTCGTCAAGCGCAACGTGCTCGTCAACGCGATCGCCCCCGGGCCGTTCCCGACGTGGATGCTGAGCACCGGCATCGGCACGCGCGGCGACGTGCAGGGCACCGATTGGGCAGCGCTCGGCCAGACGATGCCCCGCGGTCGCGTGGGGACCCCCGAGGACATCGCCGGGACGGCGATCTTCCTCGCTTCTCGGGCCGGCGCGTTCACCGTTGGCGAAGTCCTGACTTGCGACGGAGGAGCGGTCGTGGCATGAGCACCCCGAACACGAGCACCATCGGACCGACGTGGTTCATCGACTCGAACAGCGACGAGGTCGGCGCATTCGTCGAGCGCACCCTCGCCGAGGCGGACGTCGACCGCGACGACCAGCGCGCCGTCGCCGTCGCCTTGTTCCGCGCCGTGCGCGACGGGATCCGCTACGACCCCTACCAGGTCTCCCGATCACCGGAGGATCTGCGCGCCAGCGCGGTCGTGCGTTCCACGTCGAACTGGTGCGTACCCAAGGCGGTGCTGTACACGGCTGCCCTGCGCCGCGTTGGGATTCCCGCCCGCCTGGCTTTCGCCGACGTGCGCAACCACCTGACGAGCGCCAAGCTCACCGAACACATGGGCACCGACGTGTTCGCCTGGCACGGCTACACCGAGCTGTTCCTCGACGGTCGGTGGCTGAAGGCGAGCACCGCGTTCAACATCGAGCTGTGCACCCGCTTCGGGGTCAAGGTCCTCGACTTCGACGGCACCGGCGACGCGCTGCTCCACCCGTTCGACGAGGCGGGTAACCGGCACATGGAGTACGTCCGCCAGCGCGGCAGCTACGACGACGTGCCCTTCGAGGAGATCTTCGCCACGTTCGGCGACATCTACGCGTCGACGATGAGCGCACCGCCAGCCGAGGACGATCCCGACTTCGCCCCCTAGGCCCTCCACGGGTGCAGACTGCCCCCATGAGCGACGAGGTCCCGATCAGTGGTACGTGTGCCGAACGGTTCGCCGCGGTGCGCGCCGCGTTCGCCGCGAACTTCGCCGAACGCGGCGAGGTCGGCGCAGCGGTGTGCGTGATCATCGACGGCGAAATCGTCATCGACCTCGTCGGCGGCTGGGCGGACGAGGCCCGCACCCGCCCCTGGCGCCACGACACGCTCGTCAA
>CAZQEJ010000118.1:7352-9457 GCA_964592165.1 uncultured Ilumatobacteraceae bacterium
CTGGCCGCCACCGAGGCCTGGTTCGAACCGGGGAGCCGGCTGATCTACCACACGAACACCTACGGTCATCTGCTCGGCGAGCTGCTCCGCCGCTCGAGCGGTCTGCTCCCCGCCGACGCGTTGCGCCGCCTGGCCGACCCGCTCGGCGCCGACGTGTGGTACGCCCTGCCCGAGGAGGAACAGCACCGCTGCGCCGAGGTGATGTTCATGCAGGCCCCGCCGGCGGTGCGGGAGAAGATGGCCGAGCAGGCCGCGGCGAACGCCGAGCTCGCCGAGCTGTTCGCCCTCGCCTACTACAACCCGCCCGGGTACAGCTCGCAGGGCATCGTCAACACCGCGATGTGGCGCTCGGCGCAGGTTCCCTCGACGAACGGGCACTTCTCGGCGAACGGGCTGGCCCGGATCTACGCCGCGCTCCTCGAGCCGGGGAAGCTCCTCTCGGCGCAGCTGCTCGCCGAGGCGACCAAGGTGCAGGCCTCCGGTGACTGCCCGGTCCTCGGCGAGCGGTTCACCGTCGGGTTGGGGTTCGTCCCCACCTCCGAGCGCTGGCGCCTGGGGACGAACCCGCACAGTTTCGGCCACTTCGGCACCGGCGGCGCGGTCGGTTTCGCCGACCCGGACGCCGGGCTCGCCTTCGGCTACGTGATGAACCATGTGATCCCCCGGTGGCAGAGCACGCGCAACCGGGCGCTGATCGACACGCTCTACGCCGCGCTGTGACCGCCCTCTCCGGCGGCCAGGCGGGCCATCAGGCCGGTGATCTCGGCCTGGTCGGCGGCACTCGGTAGCCCCCAGCCCGGTTCGTAACCGAACAGCTCGGCCACGGGCACGGTCTGCAGGTCGACGTCGAGGAGCTCGAGGGCGTCCGCGGGGACGAGCGCCGGGTGCACCTGACCGCAGGCCCGGGCCAGGGCGAGCAGTTCGAAGCGCACGGCGGCGAGGTAGTTGGCGACACGCACCGACTTGAGCGCGGGGTCGAGGCCGCGCTCCAGCCATGGCGACTGGCTCGTCACGCCTGTCGGGCAGCGGCCCGTGTGGCAACGCTGGGCCTGGATGCATCCGAGGGCGAACATCGCCGTGCGGGCGACGTTGACCATGTCACAGCCGAGCGCCATGGCGAGCAATGCGTTCTCCGGCAGACCCAGCTTCCCCGAGCCGATGAACACCACGCCGTCGGTCAGGCCTCGTTCGGCGAAGGTTCGATAGACGCGGGGGAAGGCCCACTTGAACGGCAGCGCGACGTGATCGCTGAACACGAGCGGAGCGGCTCCGGTGCCCCCTTCCCCACCGTCGACGGTGATGAAGTCGACACCGCGCTCCGTCGCCTCCATGCGCGCCGCGAGCTCGTCCCAGAACCCGCTCTCGCCCACCGCCGACTTGATCCCGACCGGCAACCCGGTCTCCGCGGCGATCGTCTCGACGAGCTCGAGGAGTTCGTCGACGTTGCCGAACGCGCTGTGCCCCGCGGGACTCTTGCAGTCGACCCCGGCCGGGACGCCGCGGATCGCGGCGATCTCCGGGGTCACCTTCGCCGCGGGGAGCATCCCCCCGAGTCCCGGCTTGGCACCCTGGCTGAGCTTGATCTCGATCGCCCGCACGGCCGGCGTGGCAGCGACGCGTTCGACAAGGCGCGGCAAGCTGAACGAACCGTCGGGATTGCGGCACCCGAAGTACCCCGTACCGATCTGCCAGACGAGATCGCCTCCCTGGAGATGGTGCTCGGAGATACCTCCTTCCCCGGTCGTGTGCAACGCGCCGGCGAGGGCGACGCCCTGGTTGAGGGCGCGCACCGCGGCGCCGCTCAGCGAACCGAAGCTCATCGCCGAGACGTTGACCACCGACGGCGGACGGAACGCCTTGGCTCTGTTGCGCGCCGCGCCGAGAACCTTCGCCGCCGGCAGCGGACGAGCCGGATCGGGATGGTTCGGTTCCGTCGCCGGGGCGGACACGGGGAACGCGGCGTGCTTGATGATCACGTAGTTGTGCACCCGTTCCAGGTCGTTGTCCGTCCCGAACCCGAAGTAGCGGTTCGACGACTTCGCCGAGGAGTACACCCAGCGCCGCTGGTCCCGGCTGAACGGCCGTTCCTCGTCGTTGTCGGTGAC
>CAZQEJ010000119.1:0-3006 GCA_964592165.1 uncultured Ilumatobacteraceae bacterium
GCGCTCGCGGTCCTGGGGCGAGCATGCCGGCCAGCCTAGAGCGCACCGCCCGGCCGGCGAGCGTGCCGTCCGTCGGCGCCCCTCGTTGCCGTCGGGTCTGCCGTCGGTCTGGCGTCGACTCGGCCACAGAAGTTGCCGGCTGCCCGGCCGTCGAACTGGCGGCGGACCGGTACGCGATAACGTGACGTCGTTGCCGTATACGCTACGTGTCTGGAGTGCGTGATGCCTCGCCTGCGAATGAGTCCCGAGGTCAAGGCGCGGCTCGTCGCGAACGGTCCTGCTGCCGCGGCCGAGGCCGAGCGGGTGGTCGGTCAGGCGTACGTGGTCGAGCAGGTCCGGCGCTGGATCTTCGACGGTGTCCTCCGCGACGGTGACGTCATCTCGCAGGACGACCTCGCCGAGGTGCTCGGCGTGAGCCGCATCCCCGTGCGCGACGGGCTGATCGCCCTGGCGAGTTCGGGATGGGTCGTCATGGACCCGGGCGTCGGGGCGCGGGCCGTCGGGCTCGATCGCGCGTCGGTCCGCGACAGCCTCGACCTGCTCGGCCAGGTGTGGGCGTTGCTTATCCGGCGGGCCGTCGAGCGGAGCGAGGACCCGACCGCGCTCCTCGCCGCCGCGGCCGCGGTCCGCACCGCCGGGGACGCGAGCGACATGACCACGGCCAACGACTGCATCGTGCCCGGCGACTTCTTCTGGGTGGTGCCCGACGCGCTCGCCGTGCAGCGGCGCCACGTGCCGGCCATCGCCCGGGCGATCGCCCGCGGTGACCACGCCCGCGCCGCGGAGCTCGCGTCGGCGCTCCACCGTGCCCACGCCCGGAACATCGTGCGCCTCCTCACCGATCGCGACGTGCTGCTCGCCTGACGTTCTGTATACATGACCCTCCGGCGCGGGCCTAGGATGCGGGCGCGGCGCGCCGGCGCTCGCCGTTCCTTTCGCTCAGGGGGCAGTCGATGACGACGCGGAATCTGTACCTGCACGAGGTGGTCGACATCGTCGGCCAGGGCCAGTACGAGTACATGGAGCACCTGTGGAAGGATCCGGTGCAGCGGATGCCGGAGATGACCACCCTCCAGGGTTCGTTCTACGTCTGTGCGTTCGGCGGCGGGCGCTGGCCGCAGGTGATCAACATCTGGGACGTCGGTACCGAGGGGTGGACCGGGTGGGCGAAGAACGTCGACCGGCTGAACCTCAAGCGGCGGCGGGCGTTCTACGGGGACTGGTGGGACGAGGCTGCCCAGTGGCGCACCGGCGGCTTCGACCGGCTGTGCGGTGCCGTTCCTGGGTGCCCGACGACCGAGGAGATCGCCGAGCGAGGGGTG
This sequence comes from uncultured Ilumatobacteraceae bacterium, assembly GCA_964592165.1. GTDB lineage: Bacteria > Actinomycetota > Acidimicrobiia > Acidimicrobiales > Ilumatobacteraceae > JAWKHV01. The sequence goes on from CAZQEJ010000119.1 coordinate 1,323, forward strand.
CGCGGCACGCTGTTCGTCCACGAGATCCTCCAGGTGCGCGCCGGGAGTGCACTCGAGTTCCTCGCCGCGGTCGTCGAGGAGCGGGTGCCGATGATGCGCGGTCACGGCCACGAACCGACCGGTATCTACGAGGTCGTCGACAACCCGCACGAGGTGGTGATGGTCTGGGCGACGTCGGTCCCGGCGCGCACCGGTTTCCTCCAGGCGCGCGACACGACCCGCGGGTTGTGCGACGAGGGGACCGCGGACGAGCGGATCACCGCCTGGGAGGCGCGCTCGGCGACGTACACCCTGGGCGGATCGACGCAGATCATGACCCCGTTGCCGCGCACCGTCTACGGGCCCGACGACTGGGAGGATGCCTCCCTCGACGACTGGCTCGCCGGCGACCGCTGACCTCCGGCGATCGGCGGGCCGGACGGGTGTCCGGCCGGGCCTCGCCGGTAGCATCGGCTCCCTATGTCGAAGAAGACGAAGAAGCGCAAGGCGAAGCTCCGCCGCTCGAAGGCGAACCACGGCAAGCGCCCGAACATGGGGCGGGGCTGATCCGCGACGTTCCTGCGGCGCGCCGGGACGACGTCGTCGACGTCCTCCACGGCGTGGCGGTCCCCGACCCGTACCGGTGGTTGGAGGACGGCGACTCCCCCGAGACGATCGCCTGGGTCGAGGCCCAGAACAGGCGTACCCGTGAGGCGCTCGATGCCCGGCCCGACCGCGGCCGGTGGCACGAGCGCCTCGTCGCGTTGATGCAGTTGCCGCAGGCGACGGCCCCCGCGGTGCGCGGCGACCGCTTGTTCAGCTTCGACCGGCCGGCGGGGGCCGAACAGTTCTCCCTCGTCGTGCGGTCGCTCGCCGACCCGCACGCCGCGGCGCGCACGCTCGTCGATCCGGCCGCCGGCTCCACCGATGCGGCGGTGGCGATCGACTGGTACCACCCCTCGCGTGACGGGTCGTTGGTCGCCGTCGGGCTGTCCGAAGGGGGTACCGAGTCGAGCGTGCTGCGCGTCGTCGACGCGGACAGCGGCGAGTACCTCGCCGAGCAGATCCCCGACTGCCGGGCCTGCTCGCTGTCGTGGACGCCGAGCGGCGACGGCTTCTGGTACACCCGCTACCCGGCGGGCGACGAGTACCACCGCACCGTGTGGTTCCACCGCCTGGGCACGGCGATCGAGGCCGACGAGCTCGTCTGGCGCGATGAGGAGCATGCCGAGACGTGGCCTGACGTGCTCGCCTCACCCGACGGGCGGCACGTCCTCGTCCATGCGATGGTCGGCTGGAGCCAGGTCGAGGTCCACCTCCTCGACGTGCAGCGGGGCGAGTGGACGACGTTGATCGCCGGGGAGGAGGTGCAGACGTCGCTGCGTTTCGGGGGCGACGGCCTGGTCGGGGTGACGATGCTCGGTGCACCCCACGGCCGGCTCGTCACCGCCTCGCTCGACGCGCCGCAGTCCGGGGCGTGGCGCACGTTGGTCGGTGAACGCGACGTCGTCCTCGGCGGCCTGGCGGTCACCGCCGACGAGCTCGTCGTGGTCGTCACCGATGTCGCCGTCGACCGTGTCGAGCGCCGCTCGCCGCGCACCGGGGAGCTCCTCGGGACGATCGACGGGCTGGGCGTGTCCTCCGTCGGTGTCGCCGCTGACCGGGACGCGAGCGGAGTGATCCTCGCCGTCACCGGGTTCACCCA
>CAZQEJ010000119.1:3106-9453 GCA_964592165.1 uncultured Ilumatobacteraceae bacterium
CTCGGGGTCGAGTTGACGGTCGACTACCGCTCCTATCCGTCGTTCGACGGGACCGAGATCGGGATCTTCCTCATCCACCGGGCCGGATCGGCGCCGGGTCCGTCGACACCGGCGATCCTCAACGGTTACGGCGGCTTCGCCATCAGCGAGACGCCGATGTTCAGCCCGACGATCGCGGCCTGGTGCGAGCAAGGCGGGCTGTACGCGATCGCTGGGCTGCGCGGCGGGTACGAACACGGCGACGCCTGGCACCACGCCGGGCGGCGGGAGTCGAAGCAGAACGTGTTCGGCGACTTCCACGCGGCGGGGGACTGGCTCGTCGCCGAGGGGTTGACCAGCCGGGACCGCCTGGCGATCGCCGGGGGATCGAACGGTGGGCTGCTCGTCGGCGTGGCCGCCACCCAGCGACCCGACGCGTACTGCGCCGTGTGGTGCGCGGTGCCGCTGCTGGACATGATCCGCTTCCCCCGGTTCCTCATCGCCCGCTTGTGGACCGACGAGTACGGCGACCCCGACGTGCCCGAGGAGTTCGCCTGGCTGTGGGCCTACTCCCCGTACCACCACGTCCTCGCCGGGACGCGCTACCCGGCGATGCTGCTGACGACGGCCGAGGGGGACACCCGGGTCGACCCGTTGCACGCGCGCAAGATGGCCGCGCTGTTGCAGCACTCGGCGGCCGGGCAGGACGACCACCCGATCCTGTTCCACCAGGAGGGCCGCGCCGGCCACGGTGCGGGCAAGCCGGTGTCCAAGCGCGCCGACGAGCAAGCCGACGTCCTCGCCTTCCTCGCCTGGCAACTCACCACCCCCCACTGACCCCACCCCCGGGCGAACTTTGGAGGTTGTTGCCATCTCACGACCGGCACACCTCCAAAGTTGGCGGACGTGGGGGGTGGGGTAGGTTCCGGGTGTGCTGACCAGCGTGCGGATCGGGGGGACGGTCGAGCCGTGGGTCGCGCTCGGGCTCCACCCCGACGACGACGGGAGCACGATCCGCGTCGGCAGCGTTGCTTTGCGCTTCACCGGCACGGAGCCTGAGGGGTCGGGGATCGAAGCCCTCGGCGTCCTCCTCGACGATCCGCCGCCGCTGATCGACGGTGTGCCCATCGTCCACGATCCGCCACTGCCTCGCTCTTCTCCCAGCGACCACCCGTGCCGGGCGACGGTGATCGATCACGTCGTGGTGATGACGTCCTCGGTGGAGCGGACGTGCGCCGCGGTCGAGGCCGGGCTCGGCGCGCCGCTGAAGAGGACGCGCGACGCGGGTGGCGGGGTCCAGCAGGGGTTTCATCGCCTCGGGGAGGTGATCCTCGAAGTCGTCGAGACGCCACAGGTCAGCGAGCCGAACGCGGCGGTGTGGGGGCTCGTGATCGTCGTCGAGGACCTGCACGCCTGGGCCGATGATCTGGGGACCGATCTCGTCACCGAACCGAAGCCGGCAGTCCAGCGGGGGAGGTGGATCAGCAACGTCCGCCGCCCGGCGGGGATGCCCTGCGCGGTGGCGTTCATGTCCGGGTGAACGGCACCGGCCCGGCTCTCGTAGTGTCCGCCCGATGGGAAACAGACTCGAGGGAAAGGTCGCTCTGATCACCGGCGCGGGGCTCGGGATCGGGCGGGGGACGGCGCGGCGCTTCGCCCGTGAGGGCTGCAAGGTGATCGTCGCCGAGATCGACGAGACGAACGGGCGGCAGACCGCGCAGATGGTCGACGAGCTCGGCGGGCAAGGGCACTTCGTGCGCACCGACGTGCTCCACAGGGATCAGTGCGAGGCTGCCGTGCAGGCCGCGCTCGACACGTGGGGCCGGCTCGATGTGCTGGTCAACAACGCGTGGGGCGGGGGCACGATCTCCCGGCTGGAGTGGAAGCGCCCGGAGAACATCGCCCACGGGTTGAACATGGGCTTCTACGCGGCGTACTGGGCGATGCAGAAGGCGTTCCCGGTGATGAAAGCGCAAGGCGGGGGGTCGATCATCAACCTCTGCTCCCTGAACGGGGTCAACGCGCACATGTTCTCCGCCGAGTACAACATCGCCAAGGAAGCGCTGCGCTCGCTGACGCGCACCGCGGCCGTGGAATGGGGTCGTCACGGGATCCGCTGCAACGCGCTGTGCCCGGCGGCGGCGACCGAGGCGTACAAGGCGTTCTACGACGCGAACACGGAGACCGCGGAGGCGATGCTCCTGGAGAACCCAATGCGGCGGATGGGCGATCCGGAGGACGACATCGGCGGGGCGATGCTCTTCCTCGCCAGCGACGACTCGCGCTACGTCAACGGCAACACGTTGTTCGTCGACGGTGGATCGCACGTCAACGGCGTGTCCTGGCACCCGGAGATGCCCGAGGAGCTGCCGGTCGGCTGAGCGGGTCTCACCACGGTTCGTCGCCGTTGCCGTCGGCGGCTCGTTCCCGCGCGGCCGCCCCCTCCTCGCAGGTCGGCAGGAGGGGGCACCAGCGGCACTGCGGGCCGGGGCGGCGGGTGGGCGTCCGCCCACCGGGGCCGATCTCGACCATCCGGCGGATGCCGTCGACCGTGCGGCGCAGGGCGGATCGGAGCATCGCCTCGCTGACCGCTTCCGGGTGGGCGCGGCAGGTTTCGAGGTAGAAGCTGGCCACCTTGCGCGGCGCGGCGCCGAGGCGGAGCGTCTCGACGAGCGCGTAGAAGCGCAGGTCCTCCCGGTGCGACGCGTTCGGGCGCCCTGTCTTGAGGTCGATGATCACCTTGTGCGGGGCCCTGCCGAGGGTCAGGTCGGTCTTGCCCTGGAGCACGATCCGCCCGCCGAACAGATCGACGCGTAGGCGGCTCTCGACCACCGGGCGCCACTTCATCTCCAGTGGCGGGAACCCGTCCTGGAACGCGGCGACCTGGCCGATCACCTCGGCACGCAGCTCGGCTCGCTCGTACTCGCCGAGCGAGGCGAGGAACCCACCCAGGCTGCCGGAGCGGTCGTCGCTGTCGATCGCCCGGGCGATCGCCTCGTCGACGAGCACCGATGGGTACGGCTCGCCGCGCCAGTTGAGGAGGACTTCGATCGCCTTGTGGGCGACGGTGCCCCGGGCGTTGGCCACCGTCCACTCGAAGCCCTGCTGGCTGGCGAGGTGGTGCGCCTCGCAGCCGTGGATCGTTGTCAGGGAGTGCTTGGAGACGAACACCGGGCGCTGCGGATCGATCTCCTCGGCGAGGTCGGCGAGCTCCTCGTCGAGGCAGGCGGCGAGCTCTGCGACGGCCTCATGGGCGACGAGGACGTCGTCCGGCCGGCGACCGAGCAGGTCGATGACCTCGAGCTGCGCGGGGTTCGGACCACTCATCGCCGACCAGCGTAGGAAGTGGGTGCACCAGCCATCGTGCATGGGGCCCCGGGAACCCTGGCACACCCCCGGCGCATCGTGTGCGTGCGATGCAGACCACGACCGCCCTCCAGTTCGCCACCGCCGCCCGGGCCCTGTCCGGCGCGGCGCGGGAGAGGGGTCTGGATGTTCCGTCGTTCCGCAGCCCGCCGCGGGCCGCAGGGATCGATCGGAGCATCCGCCGGTTCGGGGGCGAGCGTTGCGTCGTCGCCGTGCGGACGCGCAACCGGCCGTTCGTCGCCGTCGCCGCCGACATGATCGAAGGTGTGATCGTCGCCAACCGCCTGGGCGGGCAGGCCGCCCTACGGGTGCGCGGTGCGCTGTGGTCGGCGCTCGGATTCGAAGCCGGGGAGGCCGCAGCATGAGCAGTGGTTGAAGGAACATCCGGATCAACCGACTCGACACCACCGAAAACGGTTGCCGATGTGCGAATAGTGGTTGGCTGCTGTGCACGAACCGTGACTCGTCCGTCACGGGTTCGTCACAGAGACCGGTAACAGTCATGAGCACCGCATCGAGCGACGGAGGTGACGAATCGTGTGCGAAGTCTTCTTGCTGCGTGACCTGGGACCCTTCGAGATAGAGGTCCGGGGCTCGGTGACGGGGGACGACTCTGCCGCCGTGCTGGCGATGGTCATCGAGCACCTTCCCGACGCGAGCGATGCGGTGGTCGACCTGCGCGACGCGTCACGCCTGGACAGCGCGACCGCTCACCGGCTCGTCGAACTGCTCGAAAGCCGGCTGTCCGACGGGGTGTGCTTCGTTGTCGTCGCCGACGATCCGTGGGACATCCGCCTCCTCATCGCCGCCGGAATCTCGCCGAGCGCGATCGTCGCCGATCGTCGCACCGCGCAGCGCGCTCTGTCCCGGGTCGGCAGGATCGGCGTCGCCAGCTGAGTGGCTCTCCCGGTGCGGAACAGCGTGCGGGTCACGCTGCCCTCGCCCGATGGCCAGGCACCGCTGCTTGGCCGGCCACTGGGTCATCCGCTGACCACGGCCAGCGGAGACCGTCAGTCGCCGTGTGGCCAGAGCGGTTCGGGGATCTCGAAGCCGGCGTCCCGGCCCCACTGGTTGCGGTTCGTCACCTCGTGTGCTGGGCGGCGGCGGGCGACGCCCCAGCGGCCGGTTGGATATCCGAACGTGAGCATCCCGCTCAACACCCAATCGCTGTCCGCGGGGATACCGAGGATTGGGAAAACGTCGTCACGGCGCAGGCTGAGCATGCTCGTCAGCGCACTGCCGACACCCTCGGCGCGAGCGGCGAGCTGCGCGCTCCACAGCGCGGGGTAGATCGATCCACCCGAGCGGTCGGCCTTGGCGAAGCCGAACAAGAGCAGCGGGTACTCCTCGAAGTGATCGGCGAGGTGCTGCGCCGAGCGTTGCATCTTCAACGCCTCGCGGCTCTCCGGTTCGTCCGGTGCCGCCCGGGCGCTGTCGAGGAGCGGCTTGTAGTAGGTGTCCCAGAGGAGGGCGATGCACTCTCGGTAGATCGGCCCGATCCGGGCCATCACCTCTTGGTCGTCGACGAAGAGGAACCGCCAGTTCTGCTGGTTGCCACCCGAGGGAGCGCGGATCGCCGCGTCGATGATCCGCTTCTGCACGTCGAGCGGGATCGGATCGGGCCGCACCCGGCGCATCGCCCGGGTCGTGTACAGCGCTTCGTAGACATCCACCGTCGGGCTCCTCGTCGTCACGGTCGGCTTCGGCGAACCAGTCCAACACGGCGCCGTGCGAGGCGACGATCCGTGATGACGCGGGCGCGCCGGTGACGCTGGAGCGCGTCGGCGGTGGATCTCCCGCCGTAGCGTGTGGGCCGCCCGAGCCCGGGTGGCGAAACTGGCAGACGCGGGGGGCTTAAACCCTCCTATACGAACGTATGTACGGGTTCGAATCCCGTCCCGGGCACCATCGCTGAGCAGAGATGTTGTGAACACGCCGGTCGGCGACCGGCGGTCGCGCGGGGTTGATGTGCACAGAATGTGCACAGATTGTCGGCGGGACGCTACGGCGGTTGGCTTCGCATGCTGGTTCATGCCTGCCGAGTCGGCAGTTCGTCACTCGAATTCTTCGCGTCCGCGCGCTCGCAGGCCGCCCGGGCTGGCGGTAGGCCGAGGATCCCGACGCCTCTGTCCTTAGGCGTTCAGCTGACCCCGGAGAGTACGAATGACCGCTGATGTATGGTCTCGGCTGATGACGGCTGCGGGCGGGGTGGGATCCGGCGCCCGTCATCGGACTCGCCACCGTTCAAGGCGCCTCGTCGGGCTTGGCGTCGCCGACGTGCTCTTGTTGTCGCTGATCGTGGTTGCCGCAGCGGTCGTGGCTGTCGGTGGCGCTCGTCAGGTGGTTGCGGCTCCGACGGGGACCCAGACCTTCGCGCATGTGGCCTCTGCGCAGCCGTTCGTCGTTCCCGCGGGTGTGACCGAGATCTTCGTCGATCTCTCGGGGGCGCAGGGTGGGAACGCGTTCGGTTCGAGTCAGCGTGGCGGCTTCGGCGCGGAGGTCGTTGCCCGGGTGCCGGTGACCCCTGGCGAGACATCGGACTCCGAGAACCACGCCCTCGTCTTCGACGAGTGCGACAATGAACCCACGAGCACGTAGGCCTTGTCACCCCACGGGGTGTCGTCGAGCTCGAGCCAGTCCCACTGCACCTCCGCGCCGGGTGCGTGCTCGATGTCGACGTGCGCCCGTCCGTTCGACGAGGCGCACGGCTCACAGTGCGGGCGCAACTCGCGGTCGCGGACCTGACGGGTGAACGTCGGATACGCCCGCTCATAGCCGAGTTGGCGGACCTCGTCGAACAACACCGTCGCCCACACGTGCGGATCCTCGGTCAACCGTTGCCGGACGTAGGGCTCGAACCGATCGAACGGATCGTCGTCACCGTCGAGCCGCCGACGGATGCCGGCATCGCGTTCGCCGTTCAGATGGGCTCGGACCGTCTTGCGGTCCCGGCCGGTGTGACGGGCGATCGCCGAGATCGACCACCCCCGCTTCTTCAACGC
>CAZQEJ010000120.1:0-6951 GCA_964592165.1 uncultured Ilumatobacteraceae bacterium
GGTTCACGTTGCGCGACCTCGTCTCCTACGACGACAAGCACAACGATGCGAACGGGGAGGACGGGCGTGACGGGGAGTCCTACAACCGCTCCTGGAACTGTGGGGTGGAGGGCGAGACGGACGATCCGGTCGTCCTCGAGCTGCGCACCCGCCAGCAGCGCAACCTGCTGACTACGTTGCTCCTCTCCCAGGGCGTGCCGATGCTCCTCGGCGGGGACGAGTTCGGCCGCACCCAGCGGGGGAACAACAACGCCTACTGCCAGGACAACGAGATCTCCTGGTTCGACTGGACGACGATCGACCACCAGCTGCATGAGTTCGTCGGCCGTCTGGTCGCGTTCCGCGCCCGGCACAAAGTGTTCCGCCGGCGGCGGTTCTTCCAGGGCCGGGCGCTGCACGGCGAGGGCGTCGCCGACCTGCTCTGGCTGCGGCCGGACGGGTCGCCGATGACCGACCACGACTGGTCGAACAGCGCGATCAAGGCGATGACGATGTACCTGTCGGGGCGCGACGTGGAGACCGACGCGCGCGGCGAGCTCGTCGAGGACGACGCGTTCTTGGTGATGCTCAACTCGTCCGCCCAACGGACCACGTTCGGCGTCCCCGACCATCTCGACGAGACCGGCTGGACGTACGCGATCGACACCGCCACCGGGACCGTGGAACCGCCCGCGGCGCGTCTGTTCCACCCCGGGGATCAGATCGACCTCGCCGGCCGTTCGATCGTCGTGCTGCGCGAGCTCGTCGAGCCGGTGCTCGGCTGGCGGCCCAGCTATCGCTGAGGGGGGCGGCGTCGGGCATCATCGTCCGGGAGAGAACCGCCGAGGGGGAACCGGATGACACTCGATGTACTCGCCGACCTGCGCGTCGTCGACCTCAGCCGCGGCGTCGGTGGGGCCTACGCGACGAAGCTGTTCGCCGACGCCGGGGCGGAGGTGATCCTCGTCGAGCCGCCGCAAGGAACCCCCCTGCGGAGGATCACCGCTCACGGCCAGCTCCCCCCAGGCAGCCCGGACGGCGCTCTGTTCCGCTTCCTCTGCGCCGGCAAGCAGTCGCTGATCGGCGACCTCGGCGACCCGGCGCTCGCCGACTTGCTGGCCAGCGCCGACGTGATCGTCGAAGACCGCGGCCCCGGCGTGATCGAGGCGACCGGCGTCCTCGACCGCCCCGGCGCGGTCGTCGTCTCCCTGTCCCCCTTCGGGCGGGGACCGTACGAGAGCCGGCCGGGCAACGACTTCACCGCCCAGGCGGTGTGCGGGTCGATCGGCGCTCGCGGCGTCCCCGAGCGGGAGCCGCTGTACGCGGCTGGCCGGCTGTCCGACCTCGCCGCGGGGATCTACGCCGCGCCCGCCGCGCTCGCCGCCGTGCACACGGCGCGGCGCAGCGGGCGGGGCGCGCACATCGACGTCTCCGCCGCCGAGGCGGCTTACGTGTGCACCGACCTGTACGCCGACCTGATGTACCGCATCGCCGGATTCATCCCCCCGATCCCCGGACGCAACCTGCACTTCCCCGGGATCGAGAAGACGGCCGACGGGTGGGTCGGGCTGAACGCCAACTCGCGGGCGAAGCTCGACGACTTCCTCGTGCTCATCGGGCGGGCCGACCTCGTCGACGAGCCGAACGTGCGCTACGACCCGGCGTTGCGTACCGACATGGAGCAGAGCGCGGCGCGCTGGTTGCAGTCGCACACGACCGAGGAGGTGATCGAGCTGTGCACCGACTTCCGCATCCCGGTCGCCCCGATCGGCAGCGGGCAGACGATCCCGATGATCGATCACTTCGTCGAGCGCGGCATCTACTCCACGGAGCACTACGGGGTGCTCGCCCCGCGAGCCCACTACCGCATCGGCGACCAACGTCCGGGGCCGCGCCACGCCGCCCCGACGCTCGCCGAACGACGCACGGCCGTCGGCCCGCACACCCCGGTCGTGCCGAGCACAGTCGATCCGGACGCCCCGACATTGCCCTTCACCGGATTGAAGATCCTCGACCTGACGGCGTGGTGGGCCGGACCGAGCTGCACCCAGCTGTTCGCCGCGCTCGGTGCAGATGTGATCCACGTCGAGTCGATCCAGGTGATCGACGCGATGCGCCCGGCCGCGGCCTTGCTCTTCGCCGACCGGGACCAATGGTGGGAGCTGAGCCCGTTCTTCTTGTCGATCAACCCGAACAAGCGGGGGATCACCCTCGACCTGTCCTCCCCCGACGGGCGGCGCCTCGTCGAAGGGTTGATCGGGTGGGCCGACGTGCTCGTGGAGAACTTCACCCCGCGCGTCGTGGAAGCCTGGCGGCTCGGGTGGGATGACGTGCGCGCGATCAACGAACGGATCGTGATGTGCCGGATGCCGGCGTTCGGCCTCGACGGGCCGTGGCGCGACCGCGTCGGCTTCGCCCAGACGATGGAACAGGTCTCCGGGCTGTCCTGGTGCACCGGTTACGAGGGCGGCGCACCGATGATGCCCCAGGGCCCGTGCGACCCGCTCGGCGGCCAGCACGCCGCCTTCGCCGTGCTCGGCGCGCTGCGCCAGGCCGAGCTGACCGGCCAAGGCGTGTTCATCGAATGCCCGCTCGTGGAGAGCGCGCTGAACCTCGCCGCGGAGCAGGTCATCGAGTACGCCGCGTACGGGAACACGAACGACCGGATCGGCAACCGCTCCCGAGAGCGCGCCCCACAGGGCGTGTACCGCTGCGAGGGTGACGAGCAGTGGCTGGCGGTCTCCGTCGACACCGACGAGCAGTGGACGGGGCTCGTCGCGGCTCTCGGATCACCGGCGTGGGCGATCGATCCGGCATTGGCCACCACAGAGGGTCGCCTCGCCGCGCCGGCGGTGATCGACGCCGGGCTCGCCGCATGGGCCGCCACCCGGCGGCTCGACGACGCGGTCGCCGTCCTGCTCGCCGCGGGGGTGCCCGCGGCGGCCGTGGTCGATCACCGCCGGTCCACCGAGCAGGACGTGTTCGTCGAGCGCGGCTTCGCCCAGTGGATCGATCATCCGGTGGCCGGGCGGCACCTGATGTCGACGATGCCCTACCGCTGGTCTGGCATCGACTGTTGGCTGCGCTCCCCAGCCCCGACGCTCGGGGAGCACAACGCGGAGGTCCTCGGCGAGCTGCTCGGTGTCGACGCCGGAGAGCTGGCCCGGCTCGGCGAGATGGGGGTCATCGGTACCCGCCCGATCGGCGTCTGAGGTTCTTCTGGAGCGACCCGCGCGAGGACGGGTCAAATGGCCCTTCGTGGGCGTTCCAACACGCAGCGCACCGCCTGCGGAGGCCAAACAGGGGTACGTTGCCGGCTGGGAACGGTCGTCGCGGTGCCGACCGGACCGACCAGCGGGCGCATATCGGAGGTAGCGGAGATGAGCGGACACGGCGTGCGCGTGTCATCCCCCGTGGACGGCGGACATGGCCAAGCGACAGCGATGCGCGGCATCGGTGCTCTCGGCTACGCGGAGCGCGAGCACTTCTTCGACGGCATCTCCACCCGCTACGGCTTGGTCGGTGGGCGCCACGCGCGCAGCGCGTGGATGGCCGAGCCGAACGGTTCCGCGCCGTTCCGCACCCGTCTCATCGTTCGCCACCCGGTCGACCTGACCCGCTGTTCGGGGACCGTCCTCGTCGAGTGGCTGAACGTCAGTTCCGGCACCGACACCGCCGTCGACTGGGAGTACGGGCGCGACGAGATCGTGCGCCGTGGCCACGTCTGGGTCGGAGTCTCCGCCCAACAGACGGGGGTCAGCGGGGGTCGCGCGCTGATCGCCGAGAGCCCCGCTGGGGAGATGCCGGGAGCTTCGCTCGGGCTGGTCGGGACGGATCCGCAGCGCTACGGGACTCTCGCCCACCCGGGTGACGCGTATGCGTTCGGGATCTTCAGCGCCGCGGCCGACGCCGTCTACGCGCTCGCCGATCGAGCCCTGATCCCCGGGTTGCGCGTCGAACAGCTGATCGCCACCGGGGACTCGCAGTCCGCCGCGTTCTTGACCACCTACGTGAACGCGGTGCACCCGCTCGCCCGGCGCTACGACGGCTTCCTCCTGCACAGCCGGCTGGGGATCGCTCCGACGCTCGACGGGAGCTTCGCCGCGAGCGATCTTGGCGGCGAACCGGTCCGCCTCCGCCCGGACATGACCGAGCCGGTGTTCCAGTTCATCACCGAGACGGACCTCACCCACCTCCGCTTCGCCGGGGCGCGCCAGGAGGACCACGCGCTGCTGCGCACCTGGGAGGTCGCCGGTACGTCCCACGCCGATTGGTTCCTCGTCGAGCGGATGTTCGGGGGATCCGGCGCCGCCGCCCTCCTCGGCACGCCGCTGCCGATCAACGCCGGCCCTCACCACCACGTGTTCAGTGCCGCTCTGCGCCACCTCGTGCGCTGGGTCGGCGACGGAAGCCAACCGCCGCGGACCGCCCCTATCCGCCTCGCCGCACCGCCGCCGCTGGCGGTGATCGCCCGGGACGACGCGGGGATCGCCCTCGGCGGCGTGCGCACCCCCGCGGTCGACGCCCCGGTGTCGGTGCTCAGCGGCGACCCGCCCCCCGGGGCGAACCAATTGAGCGCGGGGCTCGGTTCCACACGCCGGTTCACCGCGGAGGAGATGCGCGCCCGCTACGGCTCCGAGGACGGCTACCTCGACGCCCACCGCCGCGCCGTGCAGGCCGCGCTCGACGCCGGAGCGATCCTCGCCGAGGACGCCCCACTGATCCGGCCGAGTTGGACGCCTGAGACCGCCACGGTCCGCTGAGCACGGCATACTCGCATTCGGGCGGGGCCGGGCCCTGCGCTAGGAGAGCACGTAATCGGCGGGGTCGACCGCCCGCGTCCAGCGCCAGTAGTCGGGGATCGGCCACGGGGAAAGGGTGAAGATCTTCCCCTCCGGGTTCTTGAAGTGGCTGTGGGCGACCGACGGGTGGGCCCAGACCATCTGGGCGATCTCCGCCATGTACCGCTCGGCGTAGGCGTCGTGGACGTCGGGGCGGACTTCGATCGCCGAGCGTCCCTCGCTGAGGACGCGATGGATCGCGTCCATCGCGTACTGCACCTGGCATTCGGAGTGGAAGATCAGGCTCGCCCCGTGGGCGAGGTTCGTTCCCGGACCGTAGAGGCAGAACAGGTTGGGGAACCCGGGGATCGTGATCCCCAAGTAGGCGGTCGGCGCGTCACCCCACCGGTCGTGGAGATCGACGCCGCCACGACCGGTGAAGCGGATCGGGGCGAGGAACTCGCTGTGGCGGAACCCGGTCGCGTAGCAGATCACGTCGGCGGGGTGGAGGGTCCCGTCGGCGGTGAGCACCCCGTCGGGGGTGATCCGCTCGATCCCGGTGCGCACGAGGGTCACGTTCGGCTTCTTCAGACAGGCCAACCACGACCCGTTGTCCTGCAACATCCGCTTCGCCGACGGCGGGTAGTAGGGCAGGGACAACTCGATCAGGTCGGGCCGGTCGGCGAGCTGCGACGTGATCCAGTCGCGGTAGATGCCCACGGTGCGCGCGTTGAGCTCGTTGACCGCCATCCCCTCCGGGTCATGGAAGTCGGGGTCGATCCGGCTGCGGGCCATGCTCAGCCCGGCGGCCGGGTAGAACATCATGAACCGGAACCAGCGCCCGTAGAACGGCAGGTGGTGCAACGCCCACGCGTCGCCGGGAGGCACCTGGCGGTGGTAGTTGAGGTTGGGGAACATCCACTGCGGGGTGCGTTGGAAGATCGTCAGCTCGGCGACGTCGTCGGCGATCGTCGGGGCGATCTGGAAGCCGCTCGCCCCCGCGCCGACGAGAGCGAAGCGCTTACCGCGGTAGTCGACCGAGGAGTCCCAGCGGGCGGAGTGGAACGACGGTCCGGCGAAGCTATCCATCCCGGGGATGTCGGGCATCTTCGGCAGGTTCAACGCGCCGACGCCGGAGATCACGAAGCGAGCGTCGATCGTGTCCGTGTGCCCGTCGCGGTCGCGCACCGTGACCACCCATCGGGCCGACGGCTCGTCGAAGCGCGCCGCGACGACCTCGGTGCCGAAGCGGCAGTGACGGCGCAGGTCGTGACGATCGACGACGTCGGCGAAGTAGTCGCGCAGCTCCGGCTGGCGGACGAAGTACTCGCTCCACCTGTCGGCCGGTTCGAACGAGTAGCAGTAGAAGTGGCTGCCGATGTCGACCCGGGCGCCGGGGTAGCGGCTGTCCCACCACGTGCCGCCGGGGCCGTCGCTCTTTTCCACGATGGTGAACGGCAGCCCGGCTTCGGACAGGCGGATCCCGGCGAGGATCCCCGACTCACCACACCCGATCACGACGACGTGCGCGTCGTCCTTGACCGCCGCAGGAATCTCTTCTGCCCAGGTGATCGCCCCGCTGTCCCGCCCGTCGAGGTGGAGATCCTCGAGGAACATGGGCACCACCGCGGTGTCGAGCGGTGCACAGCCGAGGAAGCCCATCATCTCCGTGGCCAACGCCTCGTCGGGGATGAACGGCACGCACCCGCCGTCGCGGTACGCGGCGATCGCCGGCACGGCGCGCCGGAGCACCTCGGCGCGCATCTCCGCGGGCATCCCGAAGGTGAAGTCGTTGAGCACCGCGGCCTGCGGGCGAAGCTCGCCGCGGATCCACGACGGATCGCCCGTCATGTGCACGAGCGAGCACATCAACGCCGGGACGCAGACGTCCTCCAAGTACGCGGCGATCGTCGCGTCGTCATCGGTGAACGGGGTTCCGGCGTGCGGGTTGTGCTCCTGAGCGCTCACGACGCCGACAGTACCCATCGTTGCGGACCCGTTCGTGACCGTGCCCGGGATCATCCGCGGCACCTCGCGCCAACGCGTCGGTCGTCCTCAGCCGGGGACGAGCGGCGGCTCGACAGCGCCGGACGCGACCAGCGCGGCGAAGCCGTCGGCGTCGGTCCCGAGGAGGCGGAAGAGCACCTCGGCGGTGTGCTCGCCGATCATCGGCGCGGGGGCGAGGCGCGGC